>JADLFF010000088.1 GCA_020845735.1 Dehalococcoidia bacterium | reverse complement strand
GCTCCGGCTCGTGGTTCCATCGGCCTCCTCGTGACCAACCAGGCGTCGGGCGCCGCCGGCCTCGTGTCGGCCCTCGCGACGGCCGGTTGCACCGCGGAGTCCCTCGCCGTCCTCGAGGGTGGCGTGTGGAAGATCTACATCAATGGCGCCCCGGCGGTCGTGAACTCGGCCTTCCCCGGCACCGTTGCTGCCACCACGGCCTTCTTCGTCCGCTGCGCCGCCTAGTCCTCGGACTGGTCGACTAGCGAACTGAGATCAGCCCTCCCCTCGGAGTCCCAGGGATGGGATCCACTCCGAGGGGAGGCGACCAAAAGCCAGCTCCCTAAAGGAGAATGACTGCATGATGAAGATGAAGGGCCTGGTCCGGGTTGCATCCCTGGCCGGGCTGCTCGCGGCGGCGTTCCTGAGCGCCTCGATGTTCGCGAGCTCCGCATACGCTCAGAACCCGCCCGCCACCATGTACGGGACGGCGAAGGCTGGTGACAAGGTCGAGGCCCTGGTCGGCGGCAAGGTCTGTGCCTCCGCCACCGCCGGTGCCGACGGCTTCTGGATGATGCAGATCGCCGAGGGTGGCGCCTGTGGCGCCAAGGATGGTGACACCATCTCCTTCACCCTCAACGGTGCGGCTGCCGCTCAGACCGAGACCTGGAAGGCCGGCGGTGCCCCCAAGACCGTCGCCACCGGTGTCACGCTCTCGAGCTCCGGCGTCACCCCGCCGAAGACCGGTAACGCTGGCCTCCTGCCCACGGGCGGCGCCAGCAGCCCGTGGTTCGCGCTCATGCTGGGCGCCTTCGCGCTCGCCGGCCTCGCCGGCGCCCGCGCGATGACGGGTCGCCGCGCCTAGGTCCTCGGACCTGCGCGCTACTACCTCCGGGTAGTTGCAGGCCCCCCGCTCACGCGGGGGGCCTGTTCGTTGCCCCCACCCTCGTGCTCTTTGCGTCCCGACCCCTCGAGGGAAGCGGAGGTGCTCGATTCGTGCCCTGCGAGGACGGCTGGCCCTTCGACAGGCTCAGGGCGAACGGAGGAGGGCGAGGCTCAGGCGAACGGGGAGACCTCGAGGGGGACGCAAACAGCGAGGGCTTTCGCCGGGAGACAGGCAAGACGATTGCCCTCGAGGGCGCTACGTTAGATCTCAATGTCGCAGTCGGAACTCCCCGAACCGAGCGCACCACCTCGCACGGCGGGCTTCATGCAGGCCGTCACGCGCTGGTGGGCGCACCAGCCCGGCCCCGCCCGCGCAACGGCGCTGGGTGGTGTCGCCATCGTGGCGTTCGCGATCTTCGGACTCTCCCTGCTGCTCTCCGGCGGCGGTGAGCCGACCGAGGGCGACATCACCGTGCGCAGCTCGGGAGGCGGCGGCATCCTCCAGCCGTCGCCGACGGCAGAGACGGTCTCCCGAGTCACCTCGGGGCGCCGCGACGCCGCCGACGAGGACGACCGGCCGAAGCCGGACCCCAACCCGCTCAACCGCCTGCCGCTCGTGCGCAGCCTCGAGGCGCTGAAGCAGTACGGCGAGCCGCCCGACGCGACGTTCGCCCGCCTGCGTATCCCCTCGCAGAGCGTGAACGCCCCCGTGGCCGCGCGGAAGGTGGGCACGGACGGCGCGATGGTCTCGCCGGAAGGCCCCGCCGAGGTCATCTGGTACGACCTCTCGGGGTGGGGCATGGGCGGCGTGCCGGGCGGCGGCGGGAACGCCGTGTTCTCGGCGCACGTGGACTACTCGGATCCCGTGCCGTACGCGAACGTGCGCTACCAGGGCGTCGGGGTCTTCTTCAACGTGAACAAGCTCTCCCCCGGCGACATCATCGAGGTGGAGTTCCGCGGCCAATCGCTCCGCTACGCCGTGGAGTGGCGGCGCCAGTTCGGCGAGAACGACGACTGGGACGTCATCCTCGGCGGCAACGGGTCGCGCGACAGCATTACGCTGATCACGTGCAGCGGGGACTTCGACATCCAGACGCGGAGCTACGACGCGCGTACGGTGGTGCGGGCGGTGCGGCTGTAGCCCTCCGCGCGCTGCTCGCGGGCGTCGCGGCGCTCTCGCTGCTGGCCGCAGCCTGCCGCGACGAGGACCTGGCCGCGCCTGCCTCGAGGGCGAGCGGGGGAGGGCCGTCGCAGGCGCAGGTCGAGGCGGCCGCGCAGCTCCTCGATGGGCGCGAAATCACCGACGTCGAGGGGTGGATCAACTCGGAGCCGCTGACCATCGCCGGCGAGCTCGCGCAGAACCGCGCGGTGCTCATCGACTTCTGGACGTACACCTGCGTGAACTGCGTGCGCACGCTCCCCTACCTCCGCGCGTGGCACGAGCGGTACGGCGACCTCGGACTGACGATCATCGGCGTCCACACGCCCGAGTTCGAGTTCGAGGAGCAGCGCGCCAACGTGGTCGCCGCCGTGGAGCGGTTCGGCCTCGAATACCCCGTGGCGCAGGACAACGAGTACGAGACGTGGGACGCCTTCGACAACCGGTTCTGGCCGGCCAAGTACCTCCTCGTACCCGGTCGAGGGCTGGTCTACAGCCACTTCGGCGAGGGGGAGTACGAGGAGACGGAGCTGGCGATCCGCGCCCAGCTCGAGCAGCTGGGGTACGCCCTCGAGGCCGTCCCGTTCGTCGAGGTGGATGCGCCACGCCTTGACCTCGACCGCGCCTCGATGCAGACCGCCGAGCTGTACGGCGGCTACCGCCGGAACTACGCCAGCCGTGGCGGCTACGCGGGCCAGCAGGAGTACTACCTCGGACCTGACGAGTCGCGCACGTACGTCGACAGCGGCGAGCGCGCACCCAACAAGTGGTACCTCCAGGGCGAATGGTTCAACGACCCCGAGGCCATCGTCCACAACCGCACGACCGCCAACCTCGAGGACTACATCGCGCTTCGATTCAGGGCGATGAGCGCCAACGTCGTGCTGCGCCCGGAGGGGAAGCAGCCGTTCGAGGTGGTAGTCGAGCTCGACGGGCGGCCGCTCCAGCGCACCGAGGCGGGCGCTGATGTGACCTTCCGCGGCGACGGGCGCAGCGTGCTCGTGGTCAACGAGGCGCGGCTGTACGAGGTGGTCAGCCTGCCGGACTTCGCGGAGCACGAGCTGACGCTGCGCTCGAACTCCCGCGACTTCGCGGTCTTCGCCTTCACCTTCGGCACCTACGAACCGCCCTCGTGAGCCGCGGTCGAGGCGCACCGCGGACACTGGCGGCGCTCGCCGTCGCGTGGCTGGTTGCCGGTTGCGCAACGACGAGTGAGCAGCCCTCGACGCCCGCCCGGCAGGCGCCGACGGCGGTCGCAACGGTGATCCCGGGCGGCGTGACGGCCTTCCCGGTGCCGCCTCGGAGTCCGCTGGACGGGCCCTACCCCCGGTATCGCGACGCGGCGAACGGCCTTGTCACGGTCCTCGGGACCCCCGACCTCGCACCCGGTCCGCAGCGTGTCTCGTTCGTGCTCTCCGACGCGGAGGGCGTCGTCAGGCTGCCGGTCGTCCAGTTCGAGCTCTACCGCTTCGCCAGCGGTCGCGAGGGGCCCAGCGGGCCGGTGGTCGCCTCGGGGACCGCGACGTTCCACCCGTTCCCGGCGGATACCCGAGGTCTGCACACGACGCGCGTCGACTTCCCCGAGGCCGGGACGTGGGGGCTGCGGCTGATCGTCCCGCGGCCTGACGGCACGGTGGCCTCGACGCTGTTCGCCTTCGACGTCCCTGCGCGCGCGCGAGCACCGCTCGTGGGGGACGCCGCGCCGAGGAGTCTCAACCGCACGCTCGCCTCGACGAGCCTCGCGGAGCTGAGCACGGGGTCGAACCCGGATCCTGCGGTCTACGGCTCGACGATCGCCGCAGCCCTCGATGCGAGCCGGCCGTTCGTCGTGGTCTTCGCGAGCCCGGGCTTCTGCACGAACGCCCTCTGCGGGCCCCAGGTCGAGCAGCTCTCGGAGCTGCGCGCCCTCTATGAGGAGCGCGCGGCCTTCATCCACGTCGAGCTGTACGAGAACCCGCAGGCGGTGCGCCAGCAGGGCCTGCAGGTGGGCGTGCGCACCCCTGTCCTGGGGGAGTGGGGCCTCGAGACCGACGAGTGGACGTTCGTGGTCGACGGGTCGGGGAGCGTCGCAGCGCGCTTCGAGGGCTTCGCCCCGCGCGAGGAGGTGGAGGCGGCGCTGCGCGGCGTGCTGTCGCGCTAGCCCTCGAGGTGCTGGCGGAGAGGGTGGGATTCGAACCCACGAGGGGGTGTTAACCCCCTACACGCTTTCCAGGCGAGCCCGTTCAGCCGCTCCGGCACCTCTCCGCGTGTCTCGACCTCGGAAGCCTGTGCGCCCGGCCGGTGCCGGACGGGTCGTGGCTGCGCTCATTGCCCTCGAACGTTGCCGTATCAGCGCAGGGTGGCGGAGAGGGTGGGATTCGAACCCACGAGGCTCATCACCTGCCGCTTTTCGAGAGCGGTGCCTTCAACCACTCGGCCACCTCTCCACGGGGGAGTATAGGTAGACCTGATCCGCCGAACAAACGGACGGCGCGCGCCTCGAGGGGGTGGGCCCACGTCCGAACGGCGGCGCTAGTACGCAGTCGACTCGGGACCCGGCATGGGGCTCGACGCGCGACGCGTGCGGGACATGTAGTCCTCGCGGAGGGCCTGCTCCGCAGCCTCGCGCTCGGAGGCCGCGTCCTGCATGGCCTCGCGCAGGATCTCGTCGATCTCCACGAGGTACAGGCGCAGCTGCCGCGCAGGGTCGCGCGCCGGCTCGGGAAGCTGCCCGATGAGCGCCGGGTCGTCGATGAGCCGGCGGGCGCCGATGTAGGCCGCACCGGCAACGATGCCGAAGACGATCAGCTTGCCGAGCATCGTGCGGCTCCCCTCGGAATCATCGCCCCCGCAGCTCCTGGCCGACCCCTAGCCCTTGCGCCGCCCGGCGATCCGCGAGATGGACGCGAAGCCCTTGCGGACGCCCCTCGCAGCCGCGAACGTCTTGATCACCGGGTTGACCGCGTAGTCGGCGTAGAACTCGCTCGTCGCCCGCGCGTTGCGCATCGTCTCGAGCGCCTCGTCGAGGGCGGGACGGATCGGCTCGTCGAGCAGCGTGTTCACCTTGCCCGCGACGCCTCGGACGGCGAAGTAGAGGCCGATGGCGACCGCCAGGAGCACGGTGAAGAACAGGATGCCGAGCACGCCATACACGATGACGACGACATCGCGGATGTCGGCGAGAGTGGGGTCGAAGAAGTAGTTTCCCGCCCAGGCGAGGCCGCCGAACGCGGCGAGCACCAGGATGACCAGCAGGGCGAACCCCATCGATGCCTCGCCTTCTCGGGCCATGCTACGGGCGAGGTCGGTGCAGGACAAATGCGCGGTCCGCGACCGCGCATTGCGTTGACAGAACGAGCGCGGCCCAGGCGTCGCCTAGCGGCGCGATTCCTCGATGGTGCCGCCCCCGATGACCTCGAGCGGCGCGTCGCCCCTCGCCGGCCGCGCGTAGAGCACGGCGGCCTGGCCGGGGGCAACCGCCAGCACGGGCGCGTCGAGGGCGAGCGTGAAGCCCTCGGCGTCCACGTGCTCCACGCGGGCCGGGACGGCGGGGGCGTGGTAGCGCACGCGCACGAGCACGTCCTCACCGGCGGCGGGTGCCGCCTCGACCCAGCGGGGCGCGGAGGCGCGCAGCCAGCGTCGACCCAGCTCGTCGATGCTCCCGACGACGACGGCGGCGCGCGCCGGGTCGAGGGCGGTCACGTAGCGCCGCTCCGGCCCGGGCAGCCCGAGGCCTCGACGCTGGCCGACGGTGAACCCGGAGATGCCCTCGTGACGGCCGACCTGGTCGCCACGCTGGTCGAGGATGGCGCCCGCCGGGGTCTCGATGCCCCTCGCGGCGAGCAGGCTGCGATAGTCACCCTGGGGCACGAAGCAGATGTCGGCGGAGTCGGGCTTGTCGGCCACCGAGCGCAGGCCCAGCTCCGATGCGATGCGCCGCGTCTCGGTCTTGGGCGTGTCGCCGAGCGGGAACAGGGTGCGGGCGAGCGCCGCCTGGTCCAGCCCGTAGAGGACGTACGACTGGTCCTTCGCCTCGTCGGCGGCAGCGTGGAGGCGGAAGACGTCGCCATCGTGCGTGATGCGCGCGTAGTGGCCGGTCGCGAGGTAGTCGACGCCCATCGCGAGGGCGCGCTCGAGGAGGGTCGAGAACTTGACGCGCTCGTTACAGGCGAGGCAGGGGTTCGGGGTACGACCGTTCGCATACGCCTCGACGAACGGGGTGATGACGTCGCGCTCGAACTCGCGCTCCAGGTTGAGCACGTAGTGCGGGATCCCGATGCGCCGCGCGGCGTCCTGCGCGTCGCCGATGTCCTCGATGCCGCAGCACGTCCGCCTCGAGCTGAGCACGAGGTCGTCGGGCTCGGTGTAGAGGCGCATGGTCACGCCCACGACGTCGTAGCCCTCGCGGTGGAGCAGCGCCGCGGCGACGGCGGAATCGACGCCGCCGGACATCGCTACGAGGACTCGTGGGGCGCTCACGGCACGCTCCGGCGGGCTCAGATCCAACGATGGACGCAATCTCACATCCATCAGTACGCACGTCAGGGTAGCGAGGGTGGGCGCCGCCCGCCCCTATACTCGTAGCCGGAGACATAGCGCCCGCCAGCGGCGTCTGGAGGACATCCTGAACGAGGTCACCGTCGCGCCGTCCGGCATCGAGCTAGCGCACCGCCTGGTCGATGTCATCGTCGACCACCTCGGCGAGAACGTGGTGCTCCTCGATCTGACGGGGCTGGCGGCCTTCGCGGACTACTTCGTGATTGCCACGGCCGATAACGAGCGCCAGATGGGCGCCATCATCGAGGCGGTCGACGAGTCGGCGCGCGAGGCGGGCCTGCGTGCCCACTCGGAAGGCGCGCCCGACAGCGGCTGGGTCCTCGTCGAGGTCTCAGGGGTGGTCGTGCACCTGTTCAGCCTCGAGCAGCGCGTGCGCTACGACCTCGAGAGCCTGTGGTCCCACGCCCGCGAGGTGGTGCGCGTCCAGTAGCGCCGTCGGCCTCGAGGACTACCCCTCGAACACCCACTGGTCCACGTTGCGCGACCACGTCGGCAGGTCCATGCCCTCGAAGAAGATGCCGATCTCGCGCGCGGCGCTCTCCGGGCTGTCGGAGCCGTGGACGAGGTTGCGCCCGACCTCGAGGCCGAGGTCGCCTCGAATGGTGCCCGGTGCGGCCTCGGTGGGACGGGTCGAGCCCATGGTCTGGCGCGCGGCGGCGACGGCGTTCGTGCCCTCGAGGACGGCAGCGATGATCGGGCTGCTCGTGATGTAGCCAACGAGGCCCTCGAAGAAGCCCTTGCCGACGTGCTCGGCGTAGTGGCGCTCGGCCATCGCGCGGTCGACCTGCAGCAGCCGCAGGCCGACGATGCGCAGGCCGCGCCGCTCGAGGCGCGACAGCACCTCGCCAGCGAGTCCGCGCTGCATCGCGTCCGGCTTGACGAGGATGAGCGTGCGTTCCAAGGGGTCCTCTTTCGTGCGTCGATGCTCGGTTTGTGCCGGGTCCGTGCTCGGTTCGTGTTCGGCCGGGAGTCGGTGACCGCCTCGGGCCGCCCGGCCACGAGGGCCACGCGGCCTATTCGTGCCGGATGGTGATCGCTGGCGGCCGCAGGTAGAACACGTCGACTGCGGCGGGGTCCCCAAACGCCCCGTGGGCGTGGGCGAGCCGTGACATATCCAGCGTCCGAGGCATGTTCGCGGGTGACGGCGCCTCGGTCCAGCCGACGCCCGACTCGTCGAGCGCCGCTCGTAATGCCTCGGTAAGCTCGCCGCACCAGAGCGCCTCGCGAGGCGCGCCCGCCACCAGCTCCAGCGGCGCGCCGAGGCGCGGCGACACTACCTCGCGAGGCGGCCCGTCGGGCCAGGTGCCGCGCTCGTAGGCCGCCCACGCCAGTCCGGAGCTGCCGGCGTCGTGCACCGCGACGACCGTGCGCGCGGGCGGGCCGCCCTCGAGGTGTGGCGCGGCGTCCAGCTCGAGGCGCGCCACGCCCGCGAGCGGGATGTCGAGCCCCAATGCGAGGCCCTGCGCGGTCGCAACCCCTGCCCGCAGGCTGCCGTAGCCCCCGGGCCCCACATCCACGACCACGGCCTCGAGGGCCGCGCGCGCGACGCTCGCCTCGGTCAGCACGGCCTCGATGGTGGACAGCAGCTCGAGGGAGTAGGTGCCGGTGAGCGCCCAGCGGCGCTCGGCGAGCACGCGGTCGCCCTCGACGAGCCCGACGGTGCCGAGGTTCGACGCGGAATCGATGACCAGCGTCAGCACGCGCGGGCTCCGTTCGGGGCGCGACGGTGTACCGTTCGTGCATGCCGATCAACGCCGAGTGGCACCGGGCGCACCGCATGCCGCCTCGGGCGACCGAGCTGCAGCGCGCGCAGTGGCACCTCGAGCATGCGCAGCACTGCGCCTGCCGGCCGATCCCCCCGAAGCTCGCGGCGCGCATGCGCGAGCTGGGCATGACGCCTCCGGAGTCCTGAGGATGGGCGCTCAGCGGGCACGGGCGCTCCCACTCCGCGAGACGTGCCCCGACGCCTCGAGTCCATCGAGCACGCGACGGTAGCGCTCGCCGACGGCGACGAAGGTGAAGCGCCGCTCGCTCGGGGCGCCCTCGACCAGTTCAATCACGACGAGCAGGTGCTCCGCGGGCAGCGCCTCGAGGCCGCGCTCGGGCCACTCGATGAGCAGGACGCCATCGATGGCCTGGGGCGCCAGGTTGAGGTCGGCGACGTCCTCCGCCGAGCCGAGGCGGTAGAGGTCGGCGTGGTACAGGGGCAAGCCACGCGGGGCGGCCCCCTCGAGGGGCTCGACGGGATCGTGCCGCGCGAGCAAGACGAACGTGGGGCTGTTCACGGGGCCTTCGACGTTGAGGCCGGCGCCGACCCCCTGCGTGAGCGCGGTCTTGCCGGCGCCAAGGGGGCCCTGCAGCAGCACCACGTCTCCACCTCGGAGGTAGCGCGCCAGGCGGCGCCCGAGGGCGCGCGTCCGCGCGACGCCCGACGTGCTGACCTGGAGGCGGTTGGCCGTGCTCACCTCGTGCTCACTCCTGCGCTCAGCCCGTCGCGTCGCCCGGGCTGGCGAAGTGGTCCCAGCCCGCCGAGCGCGGCTCGTAGCGGCGTCCGTAGGCGTCGAGGGCCCACGCCTCGCCGGGGTGGGCGGCCACCACACGCCCGATGAGGGTCACCGGCAGCGCGGCCGTCGAGAGCGCGCGCAGGCGCTCCTCGGGACCGGCGAGCGCGAGCTCGTAGGCCTCACCGCCTCCCAGGGCGAGGTCCACGGCGCGCTCGCGCCCGAGCAGCGCGACGGCGGCCGGGTAGAGGGGGAGGCGCTCGGCGTCGATCTCGATGCCGATGTGCGACCGCTCCGCGATGTGTCCGAGGTCCTGCAAGAGCCCGTCGCTAACGTCGATGCCACAGCGCAGGCTGGCATCGAGGGCGGCTCGTCCCAGCTCGACGCGCGCGCGCGGCCTGCGGTGCGCGGCCACGAGGTCGTGCGCCCCTGCCTCGGCGCCGCGTCCGGCCTCGATGAGGGCCAGTCCCGCGGCGGAGCTCCCGGGATGGCCGGACACGGCGATGAAGTCGTCGAGGCGTGCGGTGTCGCGACGCAGCAGCGTGCCGCCCTCGGCGTGACCGATCAGCGTGACGGCGAGCACGGTCTCCGTGCCACGGTCCACGTCGCCGCCGGCGATGCGGACGCCGTGCGCGAGGCAGGCCGCCGCCATGCCCTCGACGAGGCCGTCCAGCGCCTCGAGGTCCACGTGCTCGCCGAGGACGGCGCTCACGACGGCGAAGTCGGGGCTGGCGCCCATCGCCGCGATGTCCGAGACGTTGCTCGCGATCGCGCGCCAGCCGGCATCGGCCCATGTCATCGTCGGAGGTTCGCCCCGCGCGCCGGTCCGGCTCCGCCAGTGCACGCCCTCGACGAGGGCGTCCGTGGTGACGACGGTGACCGCGCCCCGGTGGCGCCACGCCGCGGCGTCGTCCCCCGGCGGGACGAGGATGTCGCGCGCGGCCGCCTCGCCGAGGCGTGCCACGATCCGCTCGATCAGCCCGAACTCACCCAGCGCTCCGAGGTCTGCCACGGTCGCGCTAGCCCTCGCGGGGGCCCATGTCGATCAGGGCGAGCGAGGCGAGCCCGTCGCCATCCTCGACGGCCATGACGGCCACGCCCTGCGTCGATCGCCCCTGCTGGCTGACGCTCTCCGCGCTGGTGCGGAGGACCACGCCGTTCCGCGACACGAGGATGATCTCCTGCGTGCCTCGGACGGCGCGCGCCACCGCGAGGGGTCCCGAGCGGTCCGTCACGCGGAAGGTGATCACGCCCTGGCCGCCGCGGCCGTGCTGCGGGTACTCCTCGATGGGGGTGCGCTTGCCGATGCCGCGCTCGGAGACGACGAGCAGGTCGTCGCCGTCCGCGGTCACGACCATCGCAATCACCCGGCCACCGTCGTTGAGGCGCACGCCTCGGACGCCGCCGGAGGCGCGCGAGGCGACACGCAGCGATCCGACGTTGAACCGAATCGCTTGGCCGCTCGAGGAGACGAGCAGCACGTCATCGATGTCACGCGCGGCGCGCGCGGCGATGAGCTCGTCCCCCGCCTCGAGGTCCATCGCAATGAGGCCGGAGCGACGCACGGACTCGAACTGGTCGAGGGGTGTGCGCTTGACCTCACCGTTGCTCGTCGCCAGCACCATCGAGTCCCGCGAGAAGTCGCTCACGACGACGATGGTCGTGACGCGGTCGCTGGCGTCGATGTCGATGAGGTTGACGATGGGGATGCCGCGCGCCTGCCGTGTCGCCTCGGGGAACTCATGGCCCTTGAGCGAGTACACCTTGCCGGAGGCGGTGAAGACGAGCAGCGAGTCGTGCGTGTCGCACACGATGAGGTGGCGCACCGCGTCTTCCTCGCGAATGCTCGCGCCCTGGACGCCGCGACCGCCGCGGCCCTGCACGCGGTAGGTGTCGAGGGGGACCCGCTTCGTGTACCCGCGCTCCGAGATCGTGACGACGATCGCCTGGTGCGCGACCAGGTCCTCTTCGTTGATCTCGTCGGGGGCCTGCGCGAAGACGCGCGTGCGGCGGGCATCGCCGTACTTGGTCTTGAGCTCGGTGCAGTCGTCCTTGATCAGCCCGTCGATCTTCTCGGGGTGCGCGAGCAGGTCCTCGAGGTAGGCGATGCGCTCCATCAGCTCGGCGTGCTCCGCCCGGATCTGGTTCGCCTCGAGCTGGGCCAACCGACGGAGCTGCATGTCGAGGACGGCCTGCGCCTGGCGCTCGGACAGCTCGAACGGCGCGCGCTGGAGGGCCTGCTTCGCCGCGTCGGCCGACTCGGCGGCGCGGATCGCGGCGATCACCTCGTCGAGGAGGTCGAGCGCCTTGAGCAGGCCCTCGAGGATGTGCGCGCGGTCCCGCGCCTTCTCGAGGTCGAACTCGCTGCGCCTGCGGATCACCTCGCGGCGGTGGCCGATGAAGACCTCGAGGGCCTCCTTCAGCGTGATCACACGCGGCTGACCGTCGACCAGCGCGAGCATGTTCACCGCGAACGTCGACTGCAGCGCGGTGTGCTTGAAGAGCTGCGCCTGCACGCTCCGGAACTGCGCGTTGCGCTGCAGCTCGATCACCATGCGCATACCGTGGCGGTCCGACTCGTCGCGCAGGTCCGAGATGCCCTCGATGCGCTTGGCGCGCACCAGCTCGGCGATGCGCTCGAGGAGCTGGGCCTTGTTCACCTGGTAGGGCAGCTCGGTCACAACGATCTGGTGACGGCCCTGGCGGGTCTCCTCCACCTCCATGCGCGCGCGCATCACGATGCGCCCTCGGCCGGTGGCGAACGCCTGGCGGATCTCGTCGCGGTTGTAGATCGAGGCGGCGGTCGGGAAGTCGGGGCCGTGCACCACCGTCATCAGGTCGTCCACGGTGCACTCGGGATTGTCGATGACCATCGCGACGGCGTCGCAGATCTCGTTGAGGTTGTGGGGCGGGATGTTCGTCGCCATGCCCACCGCGATGCCGGCGGCACCATTGAGCAGGAGGTTCGGCAGGCGCGCGGGCAGGACGACGGGCTGCGTGAGCGAGTCGTCGAAGTTCGGCATGAAGTCGACCGTGTTGCGGTCGATATCCGCGAGGAGCTCCATCGCGATCGGGGCGAGGCGCGCCTCGGTGTAGCGCATGGCGGCAGGCGGGTCGCCATCGATCGAGCCGAAGTTGCCCTGGCTCGCGATCAGCGGGTACCGCGTCGAGAAGTCCTGCGCCATCCGCACGAGCGCCTCGTAGATGGCGCTGTCACCGTGCGGATGGAACTTCCCCATCACCTCGCCGACGAGGCGCGCGGTCTTCTTGAACGCCGAGTTGGGCCCGACGCCGAGCTCCTGCGCCCCGAACAGGATGCGCCGCTGGACGGGCTTGAGGCCGTCGCGCGCGTCCGGGAGGGCGCGCGACACGATGACGGACATCGCGTAGTCGAGGTACGAGTCCCGCATCTCGTCTTCGATGCGGATCGGGCGTTCTCGGGCAGGCGTGTCCTGGACCACGGGGGCACCTCAGGTCTCGGGGGAGGGTGGGCGGTGGGGCGTCGTGCAGTCAGTTTACCCGCGCGGGACCGCAGGTTCGAGGCGAGCGCGGCGTGGGCTCCTCGAGGCGCTCAGGGCTGCCTGTGGCTGCTTGTGACGTAATGCACAGACGGTCGCGAGATCGGTACACTGGTTAAATGCGCATCCTCACCGCCAACCTGCGCGCGGGCCTCGCGGACGCCGAGGCGCTCGGCGAGCTCCTCGAGGCGCGCTCCATCGACGTTGCCTGCTTCCAGGAACTCGGACCGGCCCACGTCGAGGCGGTGCACGACGTGCTGCCGCACGGCATCCTCGAGCCCGGCTGGGGCCGCACCCGCTTCTACGGCATGGGCATCGCCGCGCGCGCACCGATTGACGTGGAGGTGCTGCCGCTCGAGGGGCGCCGCGGGTACCGCGCGGTCCTCGACGAGTCGCTCGAGCTGCTCAACGTGCACGTGATGGTCTACGCCTCGCGCACGACGCCCCACGCCGGCATCCTCCGCCGACGCCAGATGCGCCAGCTCCTCGATCACCTGGACGCGACGCCTCAGCAGCCGCGCCTGCTCCTGGGCGACCTCAACTCGTGGGCGGTGACCCCGGCTTACCGCGCGCTGACCTCGAGGCTGCGCGACCTCCACGTCGACTACGCGCGGACCTCGGGCGGCGCGGTCTCCGCGACGTGGGGTCTGCGGCCGGGCTCGCGACGGCTGCTGCGCCTCGACCACGCGCTGGGCTCCGGCATCGAGGTGGCCAGCGTCGAGGTGGTGACGCTGGCGGGCAGTGACCACGACGGACTGATCGTCGAGCTATAGCCCCGCATCGGGCACCGCGTCGTGACCGCCTAGTGCGGACCGCCTCCCACGTAGCCGTTGTCCTCGATCGCCTCGAGGTGCGCGAGGTAGGCCTCGGGGAGGCCGATCGCACGGGCGCCGCGGAGGATGGTGTCCCGGTAGGCGGGCGAGGGCGCGATGCCCTCGAGGTTGGGCGCGACCACCTGGTAGGCGCGGCAGGTCACGAGGTCGCCCGCGGGCGTCTCGACGGCGACGCGGTAGCGCTGGTAGGCGGGCGGGTCGCGAAACACGCCCTCCTGCTCGTCGAGGGGGCGGGAGTGCTCCCCGCCGATGATCCAGAGCGCGCCCCAGACCTCGGCGCCCGGGCTGGCGAGGATGTCGCCCACACCGCCATGCCAGGTGTTCCGGCTCTCGATGGTGAAGCCGAGGCGGTGGTCGGCGAGCCGGGCGATGCTGACGAATCGCGCCGACGGGCAGTGGATGTGCAGGCGCGCCGCATCGAGGTTCGAGCCGAACGCGAAGTAGAGGAAGTCGGGCTCGCGGTCGCCGTCCCTCGAGGCGGTCACGTGTCGCCTCGGCAGGCGCGCACGAACGCCTCGAACAGCGGTGCGGAGGCAGTCCCCATCTCGGTGCGCTCGGGGTGCCACTGGACCGAGACCACCCAGCGCTTCGTGGGGTCCTCGAGGGCTTCCACGATGCCGTCCGACGTGGTCCCGGCAACCAGGAGGCCGGGTGCGACGCGCTCGGCGGTCACGGCCTGGTGGTGCCTCGAGTTTGCGCGCACGGGCCCGCCGCCGAGGATCCCGCCGAGCCGGGTGCCGGGCGCGAGGGCCACGTCATGCCAGCCCGACTCGATCACGCCGTCCGCGCCTCGACGGGAGCGGTGCGGCTCGCGCTCCTCGATGTGCTGCAGCAGGCTTCCGCCGTACGCGACGTTCATGAGCTGGTGGCCTCGGCAGACCCCGAGCACCGGGACGTCGCCGTCGAGCGCCTGGCGCAGCAGCGCCAGCTCGAAGTCGTCGCGGGCGCGGTTCACCTCGGCGACGCGCTCCGAGCGCGCGGCGCCGTAGACGGCCGGGTCGATGTCGATGCCGCCGGTGAGGATGAGGCCGTCCGCGGCCGGCAGCGGCGTCCCCGGCTGCCACTCCTCGAGGGCGGCCGCGACGGGGTCACCTCCGGCCGCCGTGACCCGATCGGCGTAGTCGGCCCAGCGCTCGCCGGTCACGTCCTCCGCGCGGGAGATGAGGATTCGAGGTCGACGCTGGTCGCTCATGCCTCGATGGTACCGGTCCGCCTCACCTGGGGGTTCGGTCGAAGGGGGCGCTGGCACGAACAGAGCCGCCTCGCGGCGGCCCTGTCATCGCTTCGAGCGGGGGCCGCGCCCCTGGGGTCGGCCTAGTCGTCCTCGTCGTCTTCGAGCGGCTCGTCTTCCTCGTCGTCGTCGATCTGGGCGTCGTCCTCCTCGAAGGCGGGCTCGGGCTCCTCGTCGGGCTCAGCCTCTTCCTGGGTGAAGTCCTCGTCGTCCTCGTCGTCCTCATCCTCATCGGTGGGGTTGTCGAAGCTTGCGACGCCGCGAGGCCGCCAGACGTCTTCCTCGTCGTCGTCCGTCTCGTAGTCCTCGTCGTCGTCGGTGCGGTCGTACTGGACCACCGAGGCCTTCGTGTAGGCGCGTGGCGTGCGGCGCTTGTCGCCGGCCTGCGGCAGGAAGGACGCCTGCCCCACGAGCGAGGGGTGCTTCCAGGTCTCGCGGACGTGGACATCCACCTGGCCGTCCTCGGAGCGCAGGATCACGACGCTGTAGCGGTTTCCGGTCTCCATCATCCGCTTCAGGCGGAGGCCCGTGCGCGGGTCGATGTGGCCGAGGATCGTGCCGCCATTGGCCTTTACCGCGACACCACTCGAGGTGATCTCCAGCTCGGCGGGATCGCCCGTGCTCACCAGGGCCGCGACGCGCACGTTGACGCGCTGCAGCCGGAGGTCGGCCGCCTTGCCAAAGTCCTCGATGAGGGGCGCCGTGCGCAGCGACTCGGTGGCGACGTCCACACGCCGCCGTGGGGCCGCCGAGGTGGTGGCGCCGGTGCCTGCCTTGCCGCGGGCCGCCGCGCGAGGCGCCCGCCGGGTCTTCTTCTGCTCCTCGAGGCGCTGGAGGTTCTTGCGCGCGATGGCGTTCGTGGAGTCGATCTTGAGGGCCAGCTCGTAGGCCTCGATCGCGCCCGCGGGGTCCCCCAGCTCGGTCAGCGCCTTGCCGAGGCGGTTGGCCGCCTCCACATCCTTCGGGTCCTCCTCGAGAAGGGTGCGGTTCTCCTGCGCTGCCAGGTCCCACCGCCTCGCGAGCGCGTGTGCAATCGCAGTGTCCGTTCGATGACGGCGATTCATTCGCTCTGCCTGAACCATAGGTACCTCTTGTGGTCGTCCCGGTGCTGACGTGCTCCGACGCAGCCCTCGATGTGGACGAAACGCGTTACCGGGCAAAAGGTTCCCAGCCCGGACGCCGGCCGCGGAGATCTTCGGGGCAGCCGACACATATCTGTATCGGGGACTCTACCGAGCGACGCCCGCCGGTCACGATCGGCGCCGCTCGCGCTCGGGCCTGGTCTGGCCACACCTGAGCCGCACTCTCCGCCAAATGCGGCGCGGAGTGTACCACCGGCATTCGTTAGGTCGAATGGCTGTTCGCGAAGGCCATGACGTGGCGACTCTGGTCGGGGTGCGCAGATTCGAACTGCGGACCTCGTCGTCCCGAACGACGCGCTCTGCCAAGCTGAGCTACACCCCGAGTCCCGCCGTGACCGCGGGCCACCGATGGTAGCGCGGGGCCCTCCGAGGTGTCGAGGCGTGGCAATTCCGGGTAGTGGGTCGCGATACGGGTTGGCCTCCCGGGGTTCTGGCCTATCATCGGATGCGGCGGGTGAGAGGTCTGGCGCTCGATGCGGATCGCCCTCGCCGTTGCGCGCCGTTTCTCGCGCGCGCGCCTCATGCTCATTGCTTCGCTTGCCCTGCTCTCGGCGTTCCTCACGGCCCGGGATGACTCGTCCGCCCACTTCCTCGAGGATGGGGTGGAGAACTCCTGGGTGCGCATCCAGAACGTCGGGGTGCAGCCGGCGACCGCCGAGGTCGCGTTCTACAACCTCGGTGGTGATCCGATGACGACGGATCGATGCCCGGCGGACGGCTGCACCACGATCGCGCCCGGGCAGGGGCGCTCGTTCTTCCAGCAGGGCGCCGAGCGCCTCGAGCGTGGCTACCGCGGCTCGGCGTTCCTCAACATCGACCAGCCATTCGTTGCCCTGTTCGCAAAGGATGTCATTCGCGGGAACGAGATGGAGATCGGCGGCGACACCCTCCGCCTCGGCGGGGGATCGTCCACCCAGTACCTCCCGATCGTCGAGCGGACGGACACGGTGGGCTCGCGCATCACGGTGCAGAACACCAGCTCCTCGCAGGACGCGTGCTTCGAGATCACGTACTACCAGGCGGGCTCGGGCGTCGCCGCCGCCGTCGATCCGCCGGGGGGCTCCGGAGGATGCCCGGAGGGCGGGATGCTCGTGCGGAGCCGGGCCTCGTGGCAGCGCAACTACGACGAGCTGCCGGTACCCCTCGGCTTCCGGGGTGCCGCGGTGATCCGCTCGAAGACCACGGCCAGCGGCGTGCGGCCGGAGGCCCAGCAGCCCGTGGCCTCGGTCGATACGCACTATCGGACGGCGTCCGGCCTCGCCACGTCGCGCTCGATCGGGGGTGACGAGCTCAGCCGCGTGGTCGTGCTGCCAGTCGCGGACCGCGGCGGCAGCGAGGGCACCTCGAGCTGGTCGACCCGCTTCCGGGTGATGAGCGCGGAGCCGGCGGCAGCCAACTCGGTGACGCTGCTCTTCGAGGGCGACGACGGCGCCGGTGGGCGTGTGGAGATCGAGCACACGGTCTCGATCGCGGGGGCGCTGACGTGCGATCTCACGCTCCCGAACGCGGGTGGCTGCATCCCCGACGATCGCGTTCTGCCGGATCGCTTCCGCGGCTCGGTACGAATGCAGGGGATCGAGCCGATCGCGGTGATCGCCCAGCGGGTCGGCAACGACGGACGGCTCGGGGACTACCGCGGGTTCACCGCCGAGGAGGCTTCGCGGCAGGTGGTCCTGCCGGTCCTCAACAAGAACTACGGGCCGTTCGGCGGCTCGAGCGGATGGAACTCCTGGTTCCGCGTGCTGACCTTCGATGGCTCGATCGCCCATGTGCGCGTGGTGTACTACTCGAAGCGGTTCCCGGACGGCCTGTTCTCGCCCCCCATCGTGGTCGAGCGGGAGCGCACGTTCCGGCAGTGGGACGAGCCGGGCCTGCCCGATGGCTGGGTCGGCAGCGCGATCGTGGTCTCCGACCAGCCGGTGGTGGTCCTCGCGAACCTCGAGAACAGCGAGTTCAGCGGGGATGGCGTCATGATGTACAACGGCGCCAGCCTCGAGTAGCTCGCTGCTTCCGCACCGCTGGCTCAACGGGAGGCACCTGTGCCGATGTCGCCACGCTCCGGCTCGACGCGCTCGTTTGCACGTCGACGTGCGCCCGCTCAGCGCCCGGTCTCGCGAACGACGGCCGAGGTGCTCGCGCGGTTCGCCGATGGGCCTCAGAGCGGCGTGTTCACCGACGGATCGTGCTCGGGGAACCCCGGTCCCGGCGGCTGGGGCGTCGTCTACGTGCGCGACGGCGAGGTGGTCCAGCAACTGCACGGTCACGACCCGGACACGACGAACAACCGCATGGAGCTGACGGCGATCATCGAGGGGTTGCGGCTGCTGCCCGCCGGACGGGATGCCGAGGTGGTGCCCGTGTTCAGCGACAGCCGGCTCGTCGTGGACACGCTCACGAAGTGGGCCGCGGGCTGGGAGCGCCTCGGGTGGCGCCGCAGCACGGGTCCGGTCGCGAACGTGGAGCTGGTGCGCGAGGCGTACGCCCTCGCAAGGGAGCGGCCCAACGCGCACATCCAGTGGATCCGCGCGCACGACGGCTCGCTCTGGAACGAGTACGCGGACGCCCTCGCCACGGCGTACCTGCGCCCCGAGGTCTGAGCCCTCCGCCGAGGCGCGACCCACCTCACGAGGCACCCCTCACCCCTGCCCTCTCCCCGAGGGAGAGGGTGGTCGTGGGTCATTCTGAGACCAGCACTTCGTAGACGCGGTAGCGGTGCTCGCCCAGCATGCGGTAGCCCACCGCCTCGACGCGTGCGTCCTGGTCACCTCGATAGGCGGGGTAGAAGGCGTCCGTGAGCACGCGGTACCACTCGCCGAGGCCGAGCGCGGGAGGAAGCGGGGCGCGAGCGGCATCGGTCGGCTCGTAGTGCTCGCGGTAGGTGCCCCAGCGAAACGAGGTCCACGCGTTCCAGCCCTGCACGTCGTAGATGCGCCGCGCGGCGGCCATGTTGACGTCGGGGTTCGCGAGAGCCTCCGGCGCGTAGCCGTGGATCGAGTTGATCTGCATCAGCCCTCGGTCCCAGCGGTAGGGGCTGTCCTCGGGCTGCCACTGGGGGTAGTTGTCGTTCAGCGCCGAGGGATCGCCACCGCTCTCGGCGAACGCGATGGCGACCGCCGTCGAGACGGCCTCCTCCCCGAGGTCGCCGAAGTGGCGGCGGGCGATCTGCTCGAGCTCACCGCGCGAGAGCGCTGCCATCGAGGCCTCCTTGACGCGTCGTGACCCTGGATGACGACCTTGCGCGCCGACGCCCCGTACTCCAATCGCGATCTGGCCCGGATGACGTAGGACTGGCCTAGAATCCGCGCGCCCGCCTCGAGCGGGGCGCCGAGGACAGGAGGACGCGATGCCTGCACCCGAGTTCCAGCACGTGCTCTACGAGCAGGACGGCCACGTCGTCACGATCACGCTGAACCGCCCGGAGGCGCTGAACGCGCTCTCGCGGCCGCTCGAGACGGAGATGCACGCCGCCCTCGAGGCCGCGGCGGGCGACGACTCGGTGCGCTCGATCATCCTCACGGGGGCGGGACGGGCGTTCTCGGCGGGCTACGACATCTCGCAGGGCGAGGGAGCGGGGCGCGCGCGCGTGCCCTCGAGCCTGTTCCTGCGCGCCGGGTACCAGTCGGCGATGCGCAACCCGAACCTGATCATGCACCTGATGGAACTGCCGAAGCCGATCGTGGCCGCGGTGCATGGCTGGTGCATCGGCGGCGGGTTCTGGTACGCCCTCGCGAGTGACATCACGCTGGCGGCAGACAACGCGGTCTTCGCGCAGCCGGAGATCCGGATGATCTCCAACTCGACGGTGCTCTTCGCCGCCCTCGCAGGATGGAAGGCGGCGCACCGCTACGCGCTGACCGGGGACCACTTCGATGCCGCGGAGGCGCTGCGGATCGGCGTGATCAACGAGGTCGTGCCCGCGGACCAGCTGATGGACCGCGCTCGGGCGCTGGCCCGACGGCTCGCGCAGGTGCCGCCGGACGCGGTGCGCCTGAACAAGGCGATCACGACCTATGGACTGGAGGCGATGGGGCTGCGCAACGCGCTCAACGTGAACGCCTTCCTCTCGACGATCGTGTCTGCCTCGAACGACGGGCCGGACATCGAGCACCTGGAGGAGGCGCGACGGACGAGCGGCTTCCGCGGCTTCCTCGAGGCGCGCGACACGCCGTTCGTCCCCGAGCCGGGCGGGCCGCGCAGCCAGCCCCGGGGGTAGCGGCGACCCTGCCGCCACCGGGCCGCCCTCGCTACGCTACGGCGCGATGACGATCCCGCACGACACGCCGCGGTCCGCCGCGCGCTCCTTCGAGGGCGCCACGGTGGCGATCCTGCTCGCAGCGGGTGGCTCCACCCGCATGGCGGGCGAGGACAAGCTCTGGGCGGACCTCGGCGGAGCGCCGCTGATCGCCTCGGCGCTGCGCACGCTCGCGGGCGTCGAGGAGATGGACGCCCTCGTCGTGGTGGCTCCGGCCGGGCACCACGCGGAGCTGTACCGCCTCGGGACGGGCGCGGGACGGCAGGTGGTGTGCGTCGAGGGCGGCGCGCGGCGGCGCGACTCGGTGCACGCGGCCCTCGAGGCGGCACCCGGGGCGGCGTGGTACCTCGTGCACGACGGTGCCCGTCCGCTCGCGACCGGCCAGCTCGTGCGCCGGGTCCTCGATGCGGTCCGTACGCGCGGCGCCGTGGTGCCGGGCCTGCCCGTCGCCGACACGATCAAGCGCGTCGACGGCCTCGGCGTGGTGCAGGAGACGCTGCCCCGAGCCGAGCTCCGCGCGATCCAGACGCCACAGGCGTTCGCGGGCGACATCCTGCGGCGCGCACACGCCCTCGATGATGGGGACGCGACGGACGACGCGGCGCTCGTGGAACGCCTCGGGGCGCCCGTGCACGTGGTGGACGGTGAGGCGGCAAACCTCAAGGTGACCACGCCCGACGACCTCGAGCGGGTGCGCACGCTCCTCGCCGGGCGGGGCTGAGGGAGCACGATGCGCGTCGGCAATGGCTACGACATCCACCGGTTCCGCGCGCAGGGCGTGCTCCGCCTCGGGGGGGTGGAGATCGAGGGCGCGCCGATCCTCGACGGGCACTCCGACGGCGACGCGCTGATCCACGCGATCATCGATGCCCTCCTCGGCGCGGCGGGGGAGGGGGACATCGGGCAGCACTTCCCACCCGGCGACCCGGCCTGGCGCGGCATCGACAGCCGCGAGCTCCTCCAGCGGGTGGGGCGGCTGATCCACGCGAACGGCTTCAGCGTGACGAACATCGACGCGGTGGTGATCGCGGAGCGGCCGCGCCTCGGTCCTCGGATCGCCGCGATGCGGGAGTCGATCGCGCGCACGCTGGACATCGAGTCGTCGCGCGTGAACGTGAAGGCGACCACCAACGAGGGGCTGGGCTCCCTCGGTAGCGGTGACGCTATCGCCGCCATGGCCGTGGCCCTGCTGGAGGAGGAAGTCGGGGGACGTTAGGTGAGGCGTTAGATGTCGAGAGCCAACTGCTCAGCGATCTCTGGCTGAGTGAATTGGAGGGCAGCTAGTTCAGTGATGAGGCCATCGCTGATGCCGCGGAGAACGACGTATGGCTTCAGCAGGGGACTGACGAAGCGAAAGCGCCGGTTACGAGCATCGCCCGAGAACTCCAACGCGGGACCTCGATCCGCCTTAGTGAACGCATCCAACTGCTTGATGTAGGTTGGAACGTCGCGGCTCTTCTTGAGGATGGTGCTGATCGGCGCCTTAAGGTCCGCGGGGGCGAAGTACCCAAGGTCGTCAGCTGCTGAAAGCGCGCAAGCAAGTAGCGTCTGACGATAAAGGTTCTCCGGCCGCGGGCTGCTGACGGCCTTGGTGTACTCAGCAAGCACACTCTGCTGTGACTCACTAATCGCCCGAGTGATCGCGCTATCTACGTCTGCGGGCTCCACGGTCAACGACTGGCGCGCCTCGATAGCGTGCATCGCTGAGTGCAGGCCCAGCAAGTGCGCGTAGTAGGGGAAGCCCTGAGAGAGTGCGGCAATGCGGAGGACAGCCCGCGGATAGATCGTCATGCCAAGACGCTTGAGTCGCGACTCAACTATCTCGCGCAACTCCTCGATCGACATCCGGGGCATGAACACCTGCCGCAAGCATCGATCGATCGACCGATGTTCAGCAATCAGATCATCCACAGAATCCGCGACGCCAACTAGTATGAGCGTGGCATCGATGACGAAGTCCGATAACTGCTTGATCGTTGCTGACATAAGTGCGGTAGTGTTTTCATCTTCGACAGCATCAAATTCATCAATAACTACGATGGCCTTCATGCCGGCAAGGTCAAACAGCGAACAGACGGTCGTCGGATCAGCAGCGCCCGCCTCAATTAGCGCAGCGCAGTCTTCGAACTTGCCGTTGCCTAGGGGCTTTATCCCCTTGCGCTCAAAGTCACGTTGTAAAGCTTCTGCGACCTTGCGCCAGATCGCTCCATAGTCGTCAGTGTGGTCGCATTGAATCCGTGCAGCAGCGACCGCACCGAAGTCCTTAATGTACTCGGTCCAGATAAGGTGTATCAGGCTCGCCACCGACGTCTTTCCGACGCCGCGCTCTCCGTAAATAATCGCATGCTGACCAGGGGCGGAAACGGTCGCCAGCGCGAGGTCGATCTGGTCGCTACGTCCGGCAAGGAACGCGGGTGCCGTCACCGGGGCGCCAACACTGAAGACGGTCGGAAGCTGATAGCGGGCACGGGTCAACTCCGCCTGGGTGACCGCGTCGGGCCGTGATCGGTTGCTTGGCTGAGTCATTCTGCTGCGCAGAATACTCGAGATGCACCGACAACTGCAAGTATTACCGCTCCTACTGAAAGTCCAGCCCGATCTACTGGAGATACCTGCAAGTCCAACTCCGCGCCGAGTACGCGGGATCCAGACGACCCGCTATCCTTGCCCGATGGACATCGAGGCCGGCGTGAGGGGGTGCGTGTGTTCGCGGGGGCGGCTCGGAGGGTTCCGAGGTCGCCCCGCCGCTGAGACACGCGCGCTCGAACTGAGGGACCGTCATGGGCTGGCTCGAACGACTCCACGAGGACATCGCCACCGCGCGCGGGCGTGACCCCGCGGCGCACTCCAACCTCGAGATCCTGCTCACGTACCCGGGGGTGCACGCCCTCGCGATCTACCGCGCGGGGCACGGGCTCTGGGTGCGCGGCTACGAGGTGCCAGCGCGGCTGCTGTCGCACCTCGGGCGCGCGCTGACCGGCATCGAGATCCACCCGGGCGCCACCATCGGGCGGCGCTTCTTCATCGACCACGGCATGGGTGTCGTGATCGGGGAGACGGCGGAGATCGGCGATGACTGCCACATCTTCCAGGGGGTCACCCTCGGAGGCACGTCCACGCGTCGCGAGAAGCGGCACCCGACGCTGCGCGACGGCGTGGTCGTCGGTGCCGGGGCGAAGATCATCGGGGCGGTGACGATCGGCGAGCACGCGCGCATCGGCGCGGGGGCCGTCGTGGTCTCCTCGGTGCCGCCGGACGCGACGGTGGTCGGCGTGCCGGGGCACATCGTGGCGTTCACCGACCGCAGCAACGACACGGTGCAGCACCTGCCGGACCCGGGCTGGGATCGCCTCAGTGAGCTCGAGTCGCGCCTCGCGGCGCTGGAGGGCCGGCTCAACGAGCGGCTGGGCGGCCTCGGGACGGCGAACGGCACGAACGCCGCGGGCGCGCCTCCTGACGTCCGTCGCTCCGACTCGGAGGTGACGCCGTGAGACTCACGGACACGATGAGCGGGCAGGCCCTCGAGGTGGAGCCGCTGCGGGCGGGGCACATCGGCCTCTACGTCTGCGGCGTCACGCCCTACTCGGCGAGCCACATCGGCCACGCGATGTCGGCGATCGTCTACGACGTGCTGGTGCGCTACCTCCGCTGGCCGGGCAACCGCGCCGGCGGCTACGAGGTCACGTACGTCTCGAACTACACGGACGTCGACGACAAGCTGATCGACCGCGGCGCGGAGCTGGGCATCGACCCGCTTGCCCTCGCGAACGCGAACATCGAGCAGTGGGAGCGCGAGCAGGCGGCGCTCGGGCTGCTGCCTCCGGACGTGCGCCCTCGGGTGTCGACGGAAATCCCCGCGATCGTCGCCCTGATTGAGCGGATCATCGCGCACGGGCACGCCTACTCGACGCCGGCGGGCAACGTCTACTTCCGCGTCCAGTCGAAGGCGGATTACGGGAAGCTGTCGCATCGCTCGATCGAGCAGTTGCGGACGGGTACGCGCTTCGAACCAGGCGAGGACAAGGAGTTCGCCCTCGACTTCGCGCTGTGGAAGGCGATGAAGCCGGGCGAGCCGCACTGGACCTCGCCGTGGGGCGAGGGGCGCCCCGGCTGGCACATCGAGTGCTCGGCGATGTCGCAGCGGTACCTCGGGGACACGTTCGACATCCACGGGGGCGGCATCGACCTCGTGTTCCCGCACCACGAGAACGAGGTGGCGCAGTCCGAGGCGGCGACGGGGCGGCCGTTCGCGCGCCTCTGGGTGCACAACGGGATGGTGCTGCGCGACGGCGAGAAGATGTCGAAGTCCCTCGGCAACTTCGTGACCGTCGAGGACGCGCTGGCGCGCTGGTCGGCGGACGCGATCCGGGTGTTCGCGCTCTCCAGCCAGTACCGCACGCCGAACAACCTCACCGACGATGCCCTCGAGGCGGCGGGGCGCGCCGTGGACCGACTCGCGACGGCCCTCGAGGCGAAGTCGACCGCTGAGCGGGGCGCACCGAGCGTCGACGCCTCGGAGGCGCGCGCGCGCTTCGTCGAGGCGATGGAGGACGACCTCAACACGGCGCAGGCCCTCGCGGCGATGTTCGAGCTGGCGCGCGCGATCAACCGCGGCCGCGACGAGGGCATGGACATCGCGGCGGCGCAGCACGCGCTCTACGAGCTGGCGTGGGTCCTCGGCCTGCGACTCGAGCGGGAGTCGGTGACGACGGCCATCGACGCGACCGCCCTCGCCGAGGCCGCGTCGCGCTTCGGGGTAGCCGCGGGCGCCGAGGCGGAGACCGTCGAGGCGCTGCTCGCGAGGCGGGCCGAGGCCCGGGCGGCGCGCGACTTCGCGACGGGCGACGCGATCCGGGCCGCCCTCGACGGG
Organism: Dehalococcoidia bacterium; assembly: GCA_020845735.1. Taxonomy (GTDB): domain Bacteria; phylum Chloroflexota; class Dehalococcoidia; order UBA2979; family UBA2979; genus RBC038. Next base: position 1,333 of record JADLFF010000088.1, on the reverse strand, counting down.
CTCGGAATCGAGGTCAAGGACACGCCCCAGGGCGCCGAGTGGACCGTCCGTGGCTAGCGACGCGCGTCGCCTCGAGGGTGCAGCACGCGCTCGGATGGTGACGCTGGCAAAGCTCGCGGCACGTTATGGGGTGGCGTGTGGCGGCACCGATGTCGACGCCACCCTCGAGGCGTTGCGTGCGCGCATCGATGCGGCGCGCGCCGAGGGCGACGTGGGGCTCGCGGCACGCCTCGAGGTGGGGATCGCCGAGGCGGGCTCGGGGTCCGGCTAGCGCGATCGGGGTTCGAACAGCTCGATCGGGTTGCCGGAGGGGTCCTCGATGAGGATCTGGTTGCCGCCGTTGCCCACGATGATCTCGTCGCTGCGGAAGTGGTGACCGGCGGCCTGTAGCCGCGCGACGAGGCTCGCCAGGTCGTCCACCTCGAGCTGGAAGCGGAGCCAGCCGCCCGGAGCGGGTGCCTGGCCTCCGGATTGCTGGCCGGCGCCGCCGGCGCCGGGCCGGTTCAGGAGGAGCACGAGGTCACCCCTCGAAAGGCTGGCGAAGCCGGGCGCGGGGTGCAGGTCGACGGTGAACCCGAGGGCGTCACGATAGAACTCGATGGCCTGGTCGACGTCGTTGACGATGTAGCGGACGCTCACTGGTGACATCGGTGATCCTCCGGGAGCGACGGCGCGTCCTCGGGAGGGCGGTTGTGGCCCTCACGGGGCTTGCGTTGACCGTGTTTCGAGGGGGTTCGTATACTGGTCGGACTCGCCTCCTGCAGGGGAGGTGGGACTTGTTGTCCGGGCGCGTGCTCCGGGCGGCGATTCGTGCCCGAGTGGCGCAATGGTAGCGCAACCGACTTGTAATCGGTAGGTTGGCGGGTTCGAATCCCCTCTCGGGCTCCAACGAGCCGCACCGCAGTCCTCGCCAGGATGCCAGCACCGTCAGCCCTGCAGGGGTGGGAGAGTGGCTAATTCCAGCGGTCTGTAAAACCGCCGCCTAACGGCTACGCAGGTTCGAATCCTGCCCCCTGCACCAGTTGGCCCAGCCAGCGCACGACGACAAGGTGGACCCGGGCCCTCATAGCTCAGTCGGCAGAGCGCGTTCTTGGTAAGAACGAGGCCAGCAGTTCGAATCTGCTTGAGGGCTCCATTCCTGCCTCGATCCAGCACGGTGAGTACCGTCCGTGAGCCCCGCGGCGCTGGTCGCCAGGGACCGGCATACGAAGGAGAGAGCGATGGCGAAGGGGAAGTTCGAGCGGACGAAGCCGCACGCGAACGTGGGGACGATCGGTCACGTGGACCACGGGAAGACGTCGCTGACGGCGGCGATCACGAAGGTCCTCGCGAT
>JADLFF010000087.1 GCA_020845735.1 Dehalococcoidia bacterium | reverse complement strand
TACCCGCGGCCGGGTCGCGCGGGGAAGGCGAATCCGCCGGGCTTCGCGGCCATCCCGTTCTCACGCAAGTCCCAGCGCTTCGAGTCGTGGCCGGGGAGTCCGAGGAACTCCACCAGCTCGACGTTCGTGAACGCCATGGTCTCGGCAACCCAGCCACGAATCCCCTCGATTGCCGCAGCCGGCACGCCATCGGAGGAGGACTCGGTGACCCGTGCGACCACGGTGTCGCGCTCGATCGGGCTGACGCGGCTCCGCCGCCGCGGCAGGCGCGCGACGCGGACATCAGCGCTGTAGCGCGCGGTCACCGCCTGCATCGGGTCGTGCAACGCTGCCCCCTCGCGGAACTCCATCTCCCATGTCGTGACCCAGGGGAAGCTCCGGGGTGCTGCGCCTTCATTTGCGCCCTCGGGCGGGGGCAGCGCCAGCGTCCAGACGCCGACGAGCTCGCCGCTCACTGCGGCGGATCGAACCACCACGAACCCGAACGGCTGGAGGATGTAGTCCGGGTAGAAACTGTTGAAGTTGTCCCAGAGGAACGAGCGGAGCTTCGGGCTGTTGACGTAGAGGTAGCGGAAGTACGACCACCAGGTGGTCCAGTCCACGCCATCGGGGAGCGCGCGGTACTGCTCGACGACGTCATCAGCGAAGTCGAGGATGATCTCGCAGACGTTGTCCAGCAGCACGGCGGTCTTGCCGTCGTCCTTGAGGTTCTCGTGCGATGCGCCCTCGTAGAAGTATCGCCTCAGGTCCCAGCGTTCGTGGAAGATGCGATTGAGCTCGCGCATGCTGCTCGAGATCTGGGCGTAGTGCTCAGAACGAGCGGTGCGCGCGGACAGCTCCGCCTGGTCGTGCAGGTCGCGGAGCTGGGCGTAGATGACCCAGAAGCCGATCAGCGCCGCGACCAGCGTCCCGACGTTCGCCGCCACCTCGATGAAGAGGCGCGGGCGCTCGGCGATCGCCCCGTCCATCAGCCGTGCGATCCAGCTCGGTGCGGGCCAGCTGGTCGCGAGCACGAGCAGCACCGTCAGTCCGAAGCCGACCGCGAGCAGGGCGGCTCTACCGCGATACGGCATGGGAGTTCCGCACCACCAGCTGATCGGCCTCGGGCAGGCCGTAGCCCTCGACGAGGAGCGCGGTCACGGCCTCGCGCAGCCGCGCTCCCGCTGGAGGCGGCTCGGCCGCCGCGGTGGGGAGCCACATCAGGGTGAGGCCCACGGTCCCCGGCGCGGCCAGGTTGGGCACCTCGATGCGCGGTAGCCCGCCCACGACGACGGCGCCGGCGCGCTCGAAGAAGCGCTGGCGACGCTCGCGTCGCGTGCGCTCATCGCCCGCGGCGTCCTCGACGGGGTCGATCTCGAGCAGGGAGCCGCTGAGCGGCGGATGGTGTGCCGAGAGCCGCCGGCGAAGCTCCTCGAGGAGTGCGCTCCCCACGCCGTGGCCGCGGCGGGCCTCGTCCACCGCGAGGTACTCGATGAAGGCCAGCCCGACACGCTCGAGGATGACGTACACCATGAAGCCGACGAGGGCGCCCTCCAACCGTGCGACGAGCAGCGCGCGTTGCCGATCGCCCAGGTCGTGGAGGACCTGCGCGACGGGATCCCGTTCGGCGGCAGGAAACGCAGCCTCGTACAACTCGACGAATCGCCGCTGCTCCGCGGGCGAGCCCAGTCGGTCCCCGAACGACACCTCGGTCACTGCCGCACCGCCCATCTCGGAGGACCGTACCGTGCGGTCGATGCGGACGCACGTCTCGCCGGAGGCCGCAACGTGGGCTACTTCGCGAAGGAGCTGCTCGCGGGCGTGACGACGATGTCCGAGGCGGGCGCCGAGCAGGTTCCGCCCACGTCGGCGCGGAGCCGGACACTGCCGCCGACGTAGTACGCGGCCCAGCCCTCGACGGCATCGTCGTACGAGTAGTACGCGGCGCCCGCATGCCCGAGGCTGAGCCAGGGCTGCGGCAGCACGAGCGGGATCTGCAGCGACTGCCCCGGTGCAATCGGTGGCAGCACGAGGTGCGCCGGCTCGTAGAGCGGGAGCGTGCCGCCCTTGTACTGCCCCTGGTAGTACGGGATGTACTTCGCGGCCTCGAGGTCACCCGCGGGACTGGGAATCACCGACGACCGCACGTCGAGGTTCACGAGGCAGCTGGTGGTCGGGCCCGCGAGGTGAGTCACGCGCAGCAGCGCGTACGGCGGCTGTCGGGCGCCGAGGGGATGCGGCTTCACCGGCACGCCCGCCGGCAGCCATGGCACCTTGTCGGCGTACGCCTGCTCCATCTCCTTCAGGCCGGCCTGCACGCCCGCCTTGAACTGCTTCTTCACCTCGTCCTGGAGCGCGGCAGGCACGCCCGCCTCACTCACCGCGCGCTCGGCGAGGTAGTCGAGGCCCTGGTCGGTGAGCTGATCGAAGTTGGGGATATCCGGCGGAATACCGAGGGCCACCAGCCCGGCGTCCAGCAACGTCCCGACGCAGCTCTCGTCGCAGAGTCCGGGCGGCATCGCGCTCGCGACGAACGACACGACCTCCGCCTTGAGGTCGGCGTAGGCGGTCGACGCCCAGTCGATCGCTCCGGTCACGAAGTCGACGACTGCCTCGAGCCAGCTTTCCTCCTCGGGTTCCGGCTCGCAGATCTGCGCGCCGGCCTTGTACTCCAGCGTCACCAGACCCTTCACGGTGGTGTCCTGGGTCACGAGGTAGCACCCGGCGTGCTCCTCGACGGCCTCGATCCAGCCGTGGTACTCGAGGATCTCGACGGTGTACGCCTTCGGGGGCGGCGGTCCATAGCCGAGCGCCTTGCAGTACGGGTCCTCGAACTGCACGACGCAGTCGACGATGGGGACGCTCGACAGGTCGATCACGCCGGAGTCACCGGTCCAGCGGAGCCGGACCACATTCGAGGGTGGTCCGGCGGGCACGCCGCCCGCCGTCGGAACCACGCGCACGTAGAAATCGAGGGGGACCGGCAACACCGGGCTGCTGTCTCCCGCGACCAGAGGCACCGGCTGGATGCTCGTCACAGACGCCGGCGGTGAGACGCCCGTCGAGGTGCCCGCCGAGGCGCCGACCGCGCTCGGTGCCTGCTGGAGCATCTGGACGAGGGTGAACGCGGCCTCGGTGAGCTGGGCCGACCAGGTCGGCGCTGGCGGCGTCTTCGGTGCGAAGCCCTCGAACGGGAGCGTCCAGGAGCAGACGCAGCTCACGGTGCCGAACCCCAGCAGGTCACCCGGTGGCGGCGTGCCCTCCGGCCAGTCGATGGGATTCAGGGTGACCTGCCAGATCGCGCCGTCTGCACCGGCGGCCGACGTGTCCCAGCGCAGCAGCTGGTTGCGCGTCGCGAGCGCACCGCCGAACTCCAGCTGCTGAACCCAGGCGCCGAAGCCCCCGGCGGGCGCCACCGCGCCGAGGGTGGACGCCTCGAGGGTGGTGGCGCCGTACACGATCGGCGCGAGCTCGGTGGCGCCGTGCCCATCGATGTACAGCGGGCGCTCCGAGGTCGGGCACCGGGCGTCATCGAGGAGCAGATGGAGCGCAAGCAGCCCACTCGTCGCCAGCGCAGGCGGCAGCTCGAACTCGAGCACCTGTGGGTCCTGTCCTCGCGCGGCCGCGATCTCCCACGAGGCGTCGCTCTGCGTACTCGCGGCCATGCTGATCCGGAGGCGTATGCCCTCGGCGGGGAGGGGACAACCCACCACGCGCACCCGCCGTCGCGAGGGTTCCGGCGCGGGTGTGCCGCCTGGCGTCGGGCCTGCGGTGCTCGTGGGTCCGGGCGTGATCGCAGGGCGCGGCGACGAGGTTGCTGTCGGCGGCGGGGTGACGGGAGTTGGTGCCGCGCTCGCTGTCGCCACCGGGGTGGGTGTCGGACTCGCGGTCGCCGTGGGACTCGGAGGCGGTGTCGGCGTGGGGCTCGGAGGTGGCGTCGGCGGGGATGTCGGTGGCGGTGTCGGATCGTTGAAGCGGAAGTTGGCGCGCGCCACCTCGGTGCCCGTGGAGCAGCTCACGGTGACCGTGATCGTGACGAGCTGACCGGGGCTCCCCGTCACCGCGAACGACCCGGCGAGCTCCCCACCTCGAGCGACGCTGGCGCTGCCGGTGACGCCGGGCCCGGTCACCGTGACGCCTCGGACGAGCCCGGTGCTGCACCAGCCCGGTCCGCTGAGGGCGCCGTTGACCGTCGGGGCGGGGCCGCCTGCGGGCGAGAGCACGAGGGTTGGCACGGCCTCGAGGGGGCGCGCGAGCACGTACAGGAGGGCGGCCAGCCCCGCGACCGCGAGCCCGCCTCGTACGGTGGACCGCCGCGCCGCTCGTCCGTGACTCATCGAGCAGCCCCGCGCGCGGCACGGAGGATCGCGGCGGCCTCGTCCGGTGCGAATGGCGATCCGGTGCGTGCCAGCGCCACCGCCGCGAGGACGCGCTCGTCGCGCCACAGCACGAGGTACTGCATCCCTCGCTGCGCTCCGCTCCCGTCGAGGGCGCGCACCCCGAGGGTTACGTCGTCGGCGGCCTGTGCCGGCACTGGGATGCGCTCAAACCGCACCGGCACGCCTCGATCTGCCGCGCCCTGTCCGAGGCAGTCCTCGACAGACGTGGACTCGAGCGCGGCGCGCGCCGCGGCCAGCGCGGCCACGGGCTGCGCCGCATCGGCATACTCGAGCCAGAGGCGCGACACGCGATTCGTCGAACCGCCATCGATTTGCTCAGCGGCGCGCGTCTCGCCCCGAGTGAACTCCTGGTTCAGCAACACGAGCGCGCGCTCGAAGTCGAGCATCGCGGCGCACTCCTGGCTGGCGTGCGTCACTCGCGAGGCCGCGGCGTCCGCGGGCGTCAGCCGGCGCAGCTCGCGCGGCTCGCCGATGTCCCATCCGCTCCCCGGGAGCACGCCGACCTCGAACAGGCCCCTCGCCTCGATGGGGCCGACGCCGTCAGTCGTCGAGGGCGCGCGAGGCACGAAGAACGCGGCGAGCGCGACGACGAGCACCAACCCGGCAAGCGCTGCACCCCAGCGGAGCGACGACCTCGGACTCACGTGCGCGTCCGGCGCCCGTCGAGGCGGCCCCTCCGCGCCGCGACATGGCAGCGCGGCCACGAGGAGCGCCCGGCTGGGATCGCGGGCGGGGCGGCGCGACGGACCTCGCGCATGTGGCACCTCCTCGCCGGTCATGCGCTGCGGCGCCACCCTACGCCCGCACCGCGGTGGCAACCATGGACGATCGGCCCATCGATGCCGCCCGCGCTCGGCGCCCGCGATGCCGAGGATGCCGGGCATCGTCACGACTGCCCTCGCAGTGCCGGTGGGGTGCGGGTGCCGGTGCGGTGCGCGTGCTCCTCGAGGCGTTGACAGGCGGAGGCGGCGCGCCGACTATCTCCTAGTACGCACTAGGAGATAGTCGTGAAGCTGTCGACGCGCGGGGACCACGCGGTTCGGGTCCTGCTCGAACTGGCGAGTCGCGAGGACGACGAGCCCGTGCCGCTGACCGAGCTCTCCGAGCGCACGCGCATCTCCCCGAAGTACCTCGAGCAGATCCTGATGCTGCTGCGGTCCGCGCGGATCCTGAACGCGCGCCGAGGCGCGAGCGGCGGCTACATGCTCGCGCGCCCCGCCCACGAGCTCACGGTTGGCGAGGTCATCCGCTCCGTCGAGGGGCCCCTCGCGCCTGCCCTCTGCGCCAGCAAGACCGCTCATGATCCCTGTCCCTCGTACCGCTGTCCGGACGAGGACTCGTGCGTGATGCGCGAGCTGTGGCTCGAGGTGCGCGACGCGATCTCGGCGGTGGTCGACCAGACGACCTTCCACGACCTCGCGGAGCGCAACCGCGAACGCCAGGCGGCGTCGCGCCAGATGTACCACATCTAGTTCGCACCGCCCTCCGTGCGCTGGTCGTGCCGACCTCGAGGGGGCGAGGGCACTCGCCTGACCCTCGAGGCGTGCGCATACTCAGTGGTCCCGTGCGATCCCAGCGCCAGTGAGACGAGGGCTGTCGTGACCTCCGAGCCAGTTGCCAACCCGTACCCCGACGGCGTGCCTCCGCGCAGCCCTCTGGCCGAGCACCTGGGCATCGACCCGCTGGAGGTGGACGAGCAGCACGCGGTGGCGCGGATCCTCCTCGAGGATCACCACAAGCAGCCTCGGGGCGCGGTCCACGCGGGGGTGCTCCTCTCGCTGGCGGACAACACCGCGACCATCCTCGCGAACCGCGTGAACGGCGTGGGCGGCGCACTCCCGGGCTTCATGGTGAGCATCGACCTCCACGCCGTGCTGCTCTCGAACGTCAGCGAGGGGGAGATCCGAGCCACCGCACGCCTCGTCCGCCGTGGTCGCCGCGTCACGGTGATCCGCACGGAAGTCACCGGCGAGGACGGCCGCACGCTCACCGAGGTCACCACGACCCACATCCCAACCTAGCGGCAGCCCTCGCGGCCCCGCCGATCTCCGCGGGCGATGTCCACGCGCACCCCGGCGCGACTAGCCGAGAGCTCGCCCATCACCCCTCGACGGGCAGCCGGACGGTGATGACGGCGCCCTGGCCCGGCTCGCTCGACGCCTCGATGGTCCCGCCGTGCGCATCCACCAGCCGCTTCGCGATCGCCAGGCCGAGGCCCGCGCCGCGCGACTCCTCGCCCTTGACGAACCGCTCGAACACGCGCGCGAGCAGCGCAGGCGGTATCCCCGGCCCGCTGTCCTCGACGCGGACGACGAGCTCCCCTCCGTGCACGCCTGCCGCGACGCGCACGCGTCCGTCCGCCGGCGTGTGCCGGAGCGCGTTGTCGACGAGGTTCGCGAACACCTGCCGGATCCGCGCCGGGTCGACCTCAAGGGCGGGCAGCGACTCGGGGATGGCGAGCGTGAGGGCGACGCCGGTCCCGGCGGCGAGGCCCTGGAAGCCACCCACGACGCCCTCGAGGAGGCGTGCGATGTCCGTCGGCTCGCGATGCAGGGCGAGCGTCCCCGCCTCGGACAGCGTCAGCGTGCGGAGGTCATCGATCAGCCGCTCGAGGACCGCCGTCTCCTCGATGAGCGTCCCGAGGTGCTCGGGTGTCGCCTCGTGCACCCCATCGAGGAACGCCTCGATCTCCCCGCGGATGACGGCGAGCGGCGTGCGGAGCTCGTGGCTCACGTCGGCCAGCAGCAGGCGCCGTGCCTCGTCGTCCTGGGCCAGCCGTTCGGTCATCGTGTTGAACGAGCGCACGAGCGCTCGCAATTGCGGGGAGCCACGCACAGGCGCCGCGACGCGGACGGCGTAGTCGCCGCCCTCGACCCGTCGTGCGGCCTCGCCGAGGTCATCGAGGGTGGTGGCCATCCAGCGGAGCCGCGGCCCGGCGAACAGGAACACGGCCACGAGCGGCAGGAGCAGTGCGAGCCACGCGAGGGGCACCGGCAGGCCGGTGAGCCTCGCAAGAGCGTGCGCGCCAGCCACGCCGAGGGCGACCGTCCCGCCGAGCGCGAGCAGCATCAGCAGCCCGAACAGGCACCCGAACCCTCGAACGAACGGCCGGAACGGGCGAGGGCGCCCCCGCCAGCCGCCTGCCGGAGGCCAGTCCTCGCCCTCGGGCCACCACGGTGGACGGTGCCGTCCGACGGGCACTAGCCCGCCTCGCGGAGGTCGGCGAAGCGGTAGCCGACGCCGTAGACGGTCAGCAGGTAGCGAGGCGTGTGCGGCTCGGGTTCAAGCTTGCGCCGCAGGTTCTTCACGTGCGCGTCGATCGCGCGCTCGTACGACTCGACGGCCACGCCGTGGATCGCATCGAGGAGCTGGCTGCGCGTGAAGATGCGCCCGGGCTGGCGCGCCAGCGTCGCCAGCAACTCGAACTCTGTGGGGGTGAGCGTCACCGGGCGCCCGGCCACCTCCACGCGCTGCGTCGGCACGTCGAGCACGACGTCCGCGGCCACGACTCGGTCGCCCGCGCCCCCTGCCTGGGCCGCTCGCTCCGTGCGACGCAGCACCGAGCGCACGCGCGCGACCAGCTCACGAGGGCTGAAGGGCTTCGTCACGTAGTCGTCGGCGCCCAGCTCGAGGCCGCGTACGCGGTCGGCCTCGGCGTCCCGCGCGGTGAGCATGATGATCGGGACGCTCGACTCCCGGCGCAGCTCGCGGGTGACATCGAGTCCATCGAGCTTCGGGAGCCCGAGGTCGAGCACGACGAGCGCGGTGTCGTCCCGGCGGGCGAGACGCAACCCCTCGATGCCGTCGCCCGCGACGTCCACCTCGAAACCGGCGTGCAGCAGGTAGTCGCGCGCGAGCGCGGCGATCCGCTGCTCATCCTCGACGATCACGATCCTGGCCATTGCAGTCACCTGACGAGCGGTCGCCGGGAGTACCCGGCGACCACCCTAGCGCCCCACCCCTCGAGGTGGCGGGCCTGTTGCGGCGTCGCGGCTGCCGAACTCCGCGTCAGCTCGCGGCCGGCGTCCCTCCCGAGGTGCCGCCCGTGCCGCCGGTGCCGCTCGTGCTGCCGGTGCCCGCCGGACCGTCCTCGCGGCGGTGCCACGAGTCGTGCAGCTCGCGGGCGTGCTCCCAGCGCCCCATCCCACCTCGATGGCGGCCGCCCCAGAATCCGAAGAACACCAGCTTCAGGAAGAGGAAGAAGAACAGGAACCCGAACAGCGGGAACACGAACCCGAACGGTGCGCCGTGTCCCCAGCCAGGCCCCCAGCCGTACCCGCGCCAGCCGTAACCGTACGGGTACGGGCCGGGTCCGTACGCCGGCACAACTGCCGGGCCGGCCGTCCCCGGTGACACCTCGGCCGCGGCGACCGGCAGCGCCTGCACCGCCTCGATGCCGCCGCGTGTCCACCCGGCGTTGTACCCGGCTGCGGCCGCAAACCCCGCCAGCACCAGCGCTGCGAGGCCGACCGCGACCACCCTCATTCCGTTCACAGCCTTGTCCCCTCTCGGACGCTCTGTCCGTGCAGGAACCATGCTGCGAGGGAATTGTGAACTCAGTGCGGAGAGCCTCGGCGAGGGGCGCGCCTCGCCGCCTTGCGGTCGCGGGGTCGCGGCGGCGTGGCCACCCCTCGAGGTCTACGGTTCCGCGGTCCGGGGCGCCAGCCCTCGACGGGCGTTACGCGGCGAGCGACTCGACGCCCGAGGACGCGATGCCACGGATCTCGACGGCCTCGACGACACGGCTGACGCCCACATCGAAGGCTGCCGAGCGCAGCGGGAGGCCCTCGGCGGCACGTGCGCAGATCTCGGCGTACGAGCTGCTGAGGAGTTCCTCGAGCTCGGTCTCGACGCGGCTCGCGGTCCAGCGGTGCTGCTGGATGTTCTGCGTCCACTCGAAGTAGGACACGAGCACGCCGCCCGCATTCGCGAGGATGTCCGGCACCACCATTACGCCGCGCTGTGCCAGCTGGTGGTCGGCGTAGGCGGTCACGGGGTGGTTCGCCGCCTCGATGATGAGCGGCGCCTGCACGCGCTCCCAGTTGTCGGCGTGGATGACCTCACCGAGGGCGGCCGGGATGAGCACGTCGCAATCCTCGTAGAGCACGTCCTCGGACGACATCGAGGTCGCGCCGGGGAACCCCTCGAGGCGCCCGGTCCGCGCGAAGTGCTCGCGCAGCGCGGGGACATCGAGGCCATCGGGGTTGCGCACGCCACCCGCCACGTCGGAGACAGCCACGATCCGGCACCCGAGCTCCGCGATCGCATCCGCGGCGTGCGACCCGACGTTGCCGAAGCCCTGAATCGCGACGCGCGTGGCCAGCCTCGAGCGTCCGAGGTTCTGCAGGGTGTCGCCGAGGACGATCGCGACGCCCTTGCCGGTCGCCTCGGTGCGCCCTCGTGAGCCGCCCATCGGGATCGGCTTGCCGGTCACGATCGCGGGCGAATGGCCGTGCATCTTGCCGTAGGCGTCCATCATCCAGCCCATGGTGCGCGCATCGGTGCCCATGTCCGGTGCGGGGATGTCGCGATACACGCCGATGATGTGCGAGATGTTCTCGACGTAGGTCCGAGTCAGGCGCTGCAGCTCGCCGACGCTCAGCGCGCGCGGGTCGACCTGCACGCCGCCCTTCGCGCCGCCGAACGGGATGTCGACGATGGCGGTCTTCCAGGTCATGAGCGAGGCGAGGGCGCGCACCTCGTCGAGGTTGGCCTCCGGGTGGAATCGAATGCCACCCTTGTACGGCCCTCGGGCCCCGTTGTGCTGGACTCGGAAGCCGGTGAACACGCGGAGTTCGCCGTTGTCCATCCGCACGGGGATCTGCACGTGCAGCTCGCGGTAGGGCGCCGAGAGGAGCGTCACGAGGTCGTCGCTCAGGTCCAGCCGCGTTGCTGCACCGCGGAAGAACCAGTTCGCCCCTTCCGAGGCGGTCATCGTCCGGGGGGGCGCCTGGTCCATCGTCTGCCTCCTGCGACGCCCGGCCCTGGAGGGCCCGTGGCGCGTCCGTGCGTGGGCGAGGGGGGCGGCCTGCGCCCCGCCCCCCTGCACTCTGAGTGTCGGCAGGAGATGCCAGTTCGAGCAGCGCGCACGCCTCGGGACGGTGGTCGAAATAGCCAGCTATGAGACGCGTTACGAGAGGCGGACGCGGGGGCCCGGGTCGGGCTGAACGATGGCGGATCGGGGCTTCGCGGAATCTGAGTGCGGGCTCGCGCGGCTTGCCCGCACGCCGCTTCCGCGGGACACTGGAGGTCTGCACACTCCCCGATAGCTCAATGGTAGAGCGCCCGGCTGTTAACCGGTAGGTTCGAGGTTCGAGTCCTCGTCGGGGAGCCACGACCACCACCTCGGAACCCCGATGCCCGCACTCGAGCCCCTCGCACAGCTGGCCGGCGTCCCCTGGGCGGGCCGCAGCTCCCTCTGGTTCCAGCCCGACACCCCTGCGTTCGAGTCGTCCACGACCGCCATGCTGACCACGGTCGCCGGCGGCAAGGTGGTCACCCTCGACTACACGTGGTCCCACGAGGGCGCCCCGCACGACGGCCGGCTCCTCATCGCGGCCACCGCCGAGGGGACGCAGATGGCCTGGTGCGACTCCTTTCACATGGACGCGAACCTGATGGTGCTGTCCGGCCCACCGGCCTCGGGGGTCTTTGCCGCGACCGGTTCCTACTCGGAGCCGGGGGGCGAGCCGTGGGGCTGGCGCATCGAGGTGGAGCCGCGCAGCCCTCAGGCGCTGGTCATGCGGATGTTCAACATCCTTCCCGCCAGCATGGGCGGCATCGAGGCACTCGCCGTGCTGTCGGAGTACGCGCCCGCCTCGTGACCCCGCGCGGGACATCGAGGGCGGCTCGTCGCGGGCGCGTGCGCTACTCGACGAGCTTGCCCGCCGTCACCCGCAGGCGACGGGTCACGCCCTGCGAGGGCTGCGCCGACATTGGCTCACCCGCCCGCCGCTCGGCGTAGTTCACCACCAGCAAGCCACTCTCGATCTGCGTGGTCTGCGGCGCGACGCGGTCACCGAGGAGCACGCCGTTCGTGCCCACCCAGCCCTCGGAGGTGCGAATCGCGGTCACGGCGTAGTAGAACGTGCCGCTGCCGCCGGCGGTCTGGCTCACGAGGAACCCCACGTCCTCGATGCCGTCGCCGTTCAGGTCCCCGCGCGCCTCGTTGCCGAAGTAGCGCGTGACCACCTTCGAGGCGGAGCCGGGCGCGGGCTCGATCTCCGAGACGCCGTTCGTCAGGCGCAGCCAGCGGCCCCCCACCTCGTAGCCGGCGTCCCGGTAGTCAGCGGCGGCGGCGCGCGGGCTCACCGAGGGCGCAGCGCTGGGGCTCGCGGCGCTCGTCGCTGCAGGACTCGCGGCTCCCCTCGCGGAGTCGCCCGGCGCCGGGGCATCGCGGCCCGGTCCCGTGGCGAGCGCAGAGGTGGCTCCGGGCGCCGGCGCAGCAGGCGCATCCGCGCACGCGCCGAGGAGTGCGGCGGCAACCACCGCGACGCTCACGATGACCCGTGCCCCCATCGCGGCCCTGTCCCTCCACCGAACCACGCCTGTCGCGAACCTTCATCCTGCGGGCGGGCGCGCTCTCGCACAACCGGCATCCTGAGGATAGGTCCTGGCTCGGTGTCCCGAAGGGTCGAGGTGGTCGCGCGTGTACTCGGGCTGGCGGCCTCGACGTCAGGGTCGGCCGGGTGGCCTCGAGGCGCGGTCCTACTCGCCACCGAGTTCCGTGGCGCCTGGCGGCACCATGCCGTCGAGACCCCTCAGCCGTGCGACGAGCTCGCCATCCGCGCCGGCAAGTGGGGTCACGTCGATCACCTCCACGTGGAGGTCCTGCGCAACCGGCCGCTCATCGCGGGTACGGTCCTCGGTGGCCGGGTGCGGCGTCTCGGGGCGCAGCTGGTACCGGCCGGAAGCGAGGGCCGGCACACCGCGCTCGAGGTGGAGGGGGTCGAGGCTGCCGTACCAGTCGGCCAGCGCCTGCGGGTGGGTGGCGGACGGGGCCGCGGCGGCGAGCTGCACGCCACGGTCGCCGTCGACGAAGAGGTGCCCGCGGCCGACGCGCTGCGCGCCGTCCGCGGTCATCAGCACTGCCCAGCCAGCGTCGCGCTTAGTGCCTTCCGATGTGTACATGGGTGACTCCTGATCGTCTGGGTGTGGGGCATCCAGGACGACTGTCGCGACGCCGTGATGCCGAACGACATCACTACCGAGGTCGCGCGTGACAGTTCTCGGGCGACGCCGAGCATCAGTGCGCGGCCCGTGTGCTCCTCGCGGTGGTGCGCGTGCAGCCTCGATGGGGGATGCGCCTCGACGGGCTGGTCCGCGATGCGGCGCTCGCGGAGCGCCTCGAGGGCTACACGCTCACCGTGATCGGACGCAGCGTCGGGCTGACCTCGAGGGGTGCGCCGGTCACGGCCGCGATCTCCTCCGGGGTGTAGCCGACCGCGTGCTGCTCGAGGATGAACTTCCCGCCGGACACCCGGAACACGCCGAGGTCCGTGAACACCATCGTGACGTTCCGCGGCGAGGTCACGGGCAGCGTGCAGCGCTCGAGGAGCCGCGGCTGGCCATCGCGTGTCGTGTGGTCCATCGCGACCCAGATCTGGCCGGCGTCGGCCACGAGGTCCATCGCGCCGCCGATCCCACCGAGCTGGTCCCACGCCTCGTTGTTCGTGCGCCAGTTCGCGAACGAGCCGTCCGCAGCCGCCTCGTAGGCCCCGAGCACGGTCACATCGATGAGTCCGCGGCGAATGAGGGCAAACGAGTCGGCGTGGTGCACGAACGTCGCGCCGGGGAGCAGCGTGACCTGCTGGCCGCCCGCGTTCACGACATCGGGGTCGCCCTCGCCCTCGCGGGCCAGGCCGCTGTACCCGATCACGCCATTCTCCGAGGAGAACATGATCCCCTTCGCAGGGTCGACGTAGCTCGAGGTGAGCGTGGGCATGCCCACGCCGAGGTTGACCATCCAGCCGGGCTCGAGCCACTGGGCGACGACGGCCGTGATCTCCTCGCGGGTCAGGGGTTGCTTCTCGCCGGACCGGTCCTTGTCCCTCGGCGGCTCCCCGCCCGGCGCGGCCCGCTGCGTGTGGACGATGCCGCCCGCCACGCCGATGGGCACCAGCCGCTCGACGTAGATCCCGGGCGTGTGGATCTGGTCCGGGTCGAGCTCACCCGCGGGCACGATCGGCTCTTCGACCTCGACGATGGTGTGCTTCGCGGCCATCGCCATGATCGCGTTGAAGTTCCTCGCGGAGCGGCGGTAGATCAGGTTGCCCGCGGTGTCCGCCTTCCACGCACGAATCAGGGCGTAGTCGGCCACCAGCGCCGTTTCGAGCATGTACGGGCGGCCGTTGAACTCGCGCGTCTCTTTGCCCGTCGCGAGCAGCGTCCCGATGCCCGCCGGGGTGAAGAACGCCGGGATGCCCGAGCCACCGGCACGAATGCGCTCGGCGAGGGTGCCCTGCGGGTTGAGCTCGGCCTCCATCTTCCCCTCGCGCACGAGGAGCTCGGGCTTCGACAGCCTCGAGGGGTGGGTGCCTGCGGTGAAGGACGCGATGATCTTGCGGACGCGCCCCGCCTCGATGAGGTCGCCGTGCGTTCTCACCTCGGCGGTGGCCGACCCTGCTCCGCCCGCGCCGTTGGCGATGATCGTGAGGTCCGTCGCCCCCTGGTGGAACAACGCAGTCATGAGGTTATGTGGTGCGCCGGCGTTGCCGAAGCCCGGCACCATGACCGTCGCGCCATCGTGGACATCCGCCACGGCTTCCGCGAACGAGCCCACCACCTGCGGTCGTCCCATCGCGCACCTCCATACGCCTCGTCGCCCTCGAGGGTGCCCCCAGCGGGGTGCGCGGAACCTACGCCGAGGTGCCCCGCGCCGTCAATGCGCTCGTGTTCGCGGGCGATTGGCGGGGGTGCGGGGACCCTCGATTCGTGCCCACCTCGGATGGCGGGCCCTTCGACAGGCTCAGGGCGAACGGATAGGGGGCGGTACGGCTTCGGAGATCCTCGATTCGGGGCTTCGGAGGACGGCGCAGGTGACCGACGTGAAGCGCCGCGATGCGCCTCGGTCAGTCGCGGGACTCGAGGATCCGACCGCGATTCAGCCAGACCAGCCCGGCGAGGAGCAGGGCGGGCCCCGCGATCGCGACGAGGCCCATCGCCACGCTCGCTCGAGGCGCGGTCGGGTCGGTCAGCCACGTGCGCGCCCCGTTGAGCGCGGCCCACGCGGCGATCCCGAGGTAGATCCCCGCGGCCCACCTCGGGCGCGAGAGTGCGAGGATGGCCGCGACGACGAACAGCGCGGCGGTCACGCCCACCAGCAGCACGCCGAGCGCACTCGGTTGCGCGTAGGTCCCGAGGGCGTGCCCGGGCTGCGTCCAGGGCAGGTCGAACGCGGCGATCTCCCACCGCACCTCGAGGATGGCGACCGCCGACACCACCACGCTGCCCACGAGCAGCGCGCGCGTCGCCCGGACGCTCAGCTTGCCGAACCTGCCACTGCGCCACTGCACGAGGAGCAGCGCGGCCAGCGCCCCCTCGACGAGCACGTACAGCAGCATCGTCACGAGCTGCGGCGTGGTCATGGCCGCAGCCTACCGCCTCGCGACGCGCGTACGCGGCCCTCCCGATACCCTGCGTCGATGGCGCGCTCCCCCTCGATGTCGCCCGCGTTCCAGATCCGCTCGCTCGTCGGACCGGTGTACGCGCCGAACTTCCTCTACTCGGCGGGGGCCGGCCTCGTGCTCCCCGTCACGCCGCTGCTCGCCAAGGAGCTGGGTGCGAGCGTCGGCGCGATCAGCCTCATCATCACCGCCGGGGCGATCGGCGGGATCATGGCGAACGTCCCCGCGGGCGTGCTCTCCGATCGCTACGGCGTGCGCGCCACGATGGGCTACGGCCTGGTCGCGACAGCGGTCGCGGCGGCCGCGATCGCGCTCAGTGGCAGCCTGGCGCTGCTGACGGTGCTGCTGTTCGTGAACATGGCGGCCCAGGCGATCTTCAACGTCTCGAGGCTGGCGTACGTGGCGGCCGCGGTCCCCGTGGCCCAGCGGGGCCGCGCGATCTCCCTCGTAGGCGGGACATCGAGGATCGGGATGTTCCTCGGGCCGGCGATCGGCGGCTCGCTGGGGCACGCGTTCGGCCTCCATGCGGCGTTCATCGCGCAGGCGGTCGTCACGGCCGTGGCCGCCGTCCTCCTGTTCGTGCTCACCGAGGCGACCCCGCGCCCGCCCTCTATGCCCGCGCGCGGCTCGAGTGCGTACGGCCGGCTGGGCCGCACGCTGGTCGCGCACCGCCGTGAGTTCCTCACGGTGGGCGCGGTCGCCTTCGCGATCGTCGTGATGCGGCAGGGGCGGCAGATCCTGATGCCGCTCTGGGGTGACGCGATCGGCCTCGATGTGGCGCGGATCGGCTTCGTCCTGAGCCTCGGGGCGGCCCTCGATGCGACGCTGTTCTACCCGGTCGGTGTGGTCATGGACCGCTACGGCCGCAAGTTCGCGGTCATTCCCTCGTTGCTGCTGCTTGCGGCGAGCCTGGTACTGGTGCCGTTCGCGACGACGTTCCCCACGTTCCTGCTGCTCGGGCTGCTCTCTGGATTCGGCAACGGCTTCGGCTCGGGGGTCGTGATGACGCTCGGTGCCGACCTTGCGCCGTCCGAGGGGGCGGGCGAGTTCATCGGTGTCTGGCGCCTGGTCGCCGACGTCGGGAGCGCGGTCGCACCCCTCGGGATTGGCGCCCTCGCGGAGGTGGCCACGCTGGGGGCGTCGGCGGTCGCGACCGGCCTCGTGGGGGTGGCCGGCGTGTTCATCATGCTGTTCCTCGTGGAGGAGACACTCCACCGCGCGACCCAGGCGACGCAGCCTCGAGGCAGGCCCTAGCCGGAGGGCCTCGAGGAGACGCGCCTCGCTAGTCGCAGTTCGGGACGCCCATCCAGCAGGGCCACTGGTCTTCGACGATGAGCCCAACCACGAGGGCGATCGTCGCGACGGCCAGCAGCGCCACGGCGGCGTTGCCCGGCGCGCGTCGGAGCGCCGGCTGGATGTTCATCCCGAGGGCGACCGGGACGAGCGCGAAGAGCACCAGCACGACCAGCGAGCCCTGCCGGCTCGACAGGTCCTCGATCCCCGGGATACGAGGCTCCACATTGAGCACCAGCAGCGTCAGTATCACCAGCACCGGCACGCAGAACGCGGCGCCGAGGCCTGCTCGCACAAGCCCGCGTGCTCCGGCCGTTGACTCACCCATCGGTGCGCTCCTCTCGCGGGCTACGCGCGAGGCAGGAACATGCGCCGCTCCCGGTCGAGCGGCTGTCCAATCGCCTGCGCGGCACCTCGAAGATTGTTCCACAACCGGCGGAGCGTGTACGTCCCGCCTCCCGACACGACATCGATCATTCCGAGCGGCAGCTGTGACGTCACCAGCCAGCCGAGGCGTCCCGCGGCCAGCATGTCCCCACAGCTCGCGTGCTTGGCGAGCATGGCACCGTACCCCCTCGAGTAGTCGTAGCGCAGGCGGTCGGCGCCCCCATCGAGGCGAGTCCGGGCGCCCCAGTGCAGCACCTCGATGCGCGGGTCGTGGAGCACGGTGAATCCGCCTCGGAGCGCCCGTTCTGTAAAGTCGTTGTCCTCGCAGCTCCGGAAGCGCGCACCGGCGCCGAGCTGCTCGTCGAATCCACCGATGCGCTCGCAGACCTCGCGGCGTGCGCCCATGTTCGCCGAGGCACCCTCGCCCGCGAACGCACTCTGCCAGGCCCAGCGCAGCACCCGGACGCGCGTCGGGGCCCACGAGGGCGTGAAGCGCTCGTACGAGTCCGCCAGAGCCGAGCGGAGCGCGCCGAGCACCACGCCCGCCGCGCGCGGGCCGGTGCAGGCCGCCTCGATTTGCCGCAGCCACCGGGCAGGCACGGTGCAGTCGTCGTCGGTGAACGCGATCACCGTGCCGCGCGAGGCTGCGATGCCGGCGTTGCGCGCCCTCGAGGCGCCCGCCCCGACCTGCCGCAGGTAGCGCACGCGGCCATCGGCGAGCCGCGACACCACCCTCGAGGTCGCGTCGCCCTCGCTCTGGTCCACGACGATGATCTCGAAGTCATCGTGCTCGCTCGCCTGCAGCGACCCCAGGCACTGGTCAAGGGCGTCCGGCCGGTCCTTCGTCGGAACGACCACGCTTACTCGGGGCTCACCGCTCACGCACCCTCCTCGACGCTGCAGGCAGTGCCCTCCAGCGTCTTGCGATGCGGCCCTTCGGTCGAGCCCGCGGGCGCCCTGCCTAGGTGGCGGCGGGCGCCTCGCGCTGGACGTTCGGCGCGGGGTTGTAGATGCCCTGCGCGAGGTGGTTCGGCACGAGGTCCGCGAGCTCCTCGACGGTCCAGCGGCGCGGCCCCGAGATGCTGCGGATGGCGCTGCGGATCGAGTAGCGCGAGGCCTGCCAGCCCGACGTGCCGATGACCTGACCGCTGATCATGCCGCCGGCCTCGGAGACCAGCCACGCGACGGGAGGCGCGTTGTTGTCCGGGTCTCGAGGCGACCCCGACAGCCGGTTGGCCTCCATCATGTAGGGGATGGTCCTCGAGGTGGTGGCGGCGGCGATCCCGCTCCGCTGGCGGAGCTGATCGCGGTTCGTGGGCACCGAGGCCGACATGCGGGTCTGGCCGCCGGGGTAGACCGCGTTCACGGCGATGCCGTGCGGCCCGAGCTCGCGCGCGAGCGCCCTCGAGAAGCCGACCATGCCCTCCTTGGCCGCCGAGTAGTTGGCCTGCCCCGGCGACCCGAGGCCCGACCCGGACGAGAACAGGAGGATGCGCCCGTAGCGCTGCCGGAGCATCGGGACGATGGCGTTGCGCACGCTGTTGAACGCCCCCTTGAGGTGCACCGAGAGGACCGCGTCCCATTCCTCCTCGGTCATGTTGAACACCATGCGGTCGCGGAGGATGCCCGCCACGTGGCACAGGATGTCGACGCGGCCGAACTCGCCCAGCGTCTGGTCGACGGTCGCCCTCATGTCCGCGAACTTCGACACATCGCCGTACGAGGCGATGGCGCGGCCGCCTGCCTTCGTGATCTCGTTCACCACGTCGTCGGCGGGGCCACGGTCACCACCGGTCCCGTCGAGAGCGCCACCAAAGTCGGCCACGACGACGCTCGCGCCTTCCTCGGCGAGCTTGATCGCCACGCCGCGCCCGATGCCGCGCGCTGCGCCTGTCACGATCGCCACACGGCCGTCGAGTCGCGCCATGTCGTGCTCCCTCCAGTGGTCGGTCCCGGTTACCGCCTACAACGCGAGGGATGATACCCCCACCTCGACGCGCGGTGCGCTGTCCCGCGTACTCCCGCGTACGATCGGCCGATGAGCGATGCGCCGCGCCCTCGCCTCCACCCTGACGAGATCGACGTGGACGCCGACCTCGTGCGGCGGCTCCTCGGGGGGCAGTTCCCGCAGTGGGCGGCGCTACCCCTCGAGGTGTTCGAGTCGAGCGGGACGAGCAACTGGATCGTGCGCCTCGGGGATGACATGGCCGTCCGGCTCCCCCGCCGTCCGAGCTCGGTCGCAAGCCTCGCGATGGAGTTCGCGTGGCTCCCGAGGCTGGCGCCCCGGCTCTCGGTGCCGGTGCCGGTACCCCTCGCGCGCGGCGCACCCACCGAGGAGTTCCCGTACGCCTGGTACGTCTACCCGTGGCTCGCGGGCACCGGCGGCACGATCGAGGCCACCGCCGACGCGACCGATCTCGCACACGACGTCGCGGGCTTCGTCCGTGAGTTGCAGCACCTCGAGGCGTCCGGCGGTCCGACGCCCAACAGCGGCCGTGGCCTCCCACTCGCGAGGCGCGACGCGCGCACCCGCGAGTGCATCGCGGAGCTGGATGCCCTCGGCGGTGGCCTCATCGATGCCGGTGCCGCGATCCGCGCGTGGGAGGCCTCGCTGGGTGCGCCCGTGTGGGAGGGCCCGCCTGCCTGGCTCCACGGCGACCTGCTGCCGACCAACCTGCTGCTCGCGGACGGAAGGCTGAGCGGGGTCATCGACTTCGGCTCGCTCGGCATCGGTGACCCGGCCTGCGACCTCATGGTGGCGTGGACGAACTGCTCGGATGCCGCGCGCGCGGCGTTCCGAGCCGAGCTCGATCATGACGCGGCGACGTGGCTGCGCGCCCGAGGCTGGGCGCTCTCCTGGGCGGTGATCGCGCTGCCGTACTACCTGCGTACGAACCCCGAGTTCGTGGCGACGGCACGCCACACGATCCGCGCCGTGCTCGCGGACGCCGAGGCGTAGCGCTCCGCCTCGCCAGGCCGTGCTAGGCGGTCTCCGGCTCCGGCTCGAGGGCTTCGGACGTCGCGAGGTCGAGCGCGGGGAGTCGGATCTCGAAGGTGGCGTGGGGCTGCCCGGGGTTCGCGAGGCGCAGCTCGCCGCCGTGCGCCCGCACCATGTCGCGCGCGATCGACAGCCCGAGGCCCGCGCCGCCCTGCGCTCGCGCGCGCGCCTTGTCGACGCGGTAGAAGCGTTCGAAGATCGGGGCGGCGTGCTCCTCGGAGACGCCCGGCCCGCCGTCGGTCACCGACATCGTGACGAGCTTGCCGTCGAGGCCGGCGCGCAGCGTGATCGCCTCGCCGGGTGGTGTCACCCTCGCGGCGTTGTCCACGAGGACCAGCAGCACCTGGTGGAGGCGGTCCGCGTCGCCATCGATCCAGGGGGACGGTCCCTCCTCGATGGTCACCCGCGACTCGGGTGCCAGGCGCCGCGCCTCGTCGGCAGCGGTCCGCAGGAGATCGGCCACCGGCACGGGCTCCTTGTCGAGGGGCATCGCGTGCTCATCGAGGCGCGCGAGCACGAGCAGGTCGTCCACCATCCGCCCGAGGCGGTCCACCTCGCGGAGGAGCGGGCGGCGCCGCTCGGCGGCCAGGCCGGTGTCGCGCTCCAGCTCGAGTCGCAGCAGCGCCAGCGGCGTGCGCAGCTCGTGCGAGGCGTCGCTCACGAAGCGGCGCTGGCGCGCCATCGAGGCCGCGACGGGCTCGAGTGCCTGGCCGGTGAGGAAGAAGGCCCCGAGGCCGGTGAGCGCGATCCCGAGGCCACCGCCGCCGGCCAGCGCCAGGCGGATCACCCACTGCTGCCGCTCGCGCTCCTCGAGGGACATGCCGACCTGCTGGTAGGCGGTCAGCTCGAATCCACCGCCGGTTCCACCATTTCCACCGTTGCTGCCGCCGCCGTTGCTGCTGCCGCCACCGTTGTTGCCGCTGCTGCCGTTCTCGCTGCCGCCGGGGCGCGACGTCTGCTCCTCGCTGCCCTCGGCGGTGCCGTTGCTGCCGTTCCGCGAGGCGCTCTTGGGGGTGCCGCCGCGTCCGACGCTGATCGCCTCGGTGAGCACGCGGTAGCGCTCCCCGTCCACCTCGACGGTGCGCAGGTCCGAGCCGTTCGCCCGCGCCGAGGCGAGCGCCGCGTCGTTGGGGAACCCCTCGGGCGTCTCTTCCGAGGCGACGGTGCCGCGCGGGCCGAGGCTGCGAATGACGAAGGTGTCCGGTGGCAGGCGCTCGGCGCCGCCCGCGCCGAATGGAGGCGGCCCGAGCCCGATCGCCCTCAGGCGGTCGTCGACCGCTTCATCGAGCTGCCGGGTGAGCAAGCCGTAGACCAGCGCGCCGGTCGCCACCAGCACGACGGCGATCACCGCCACCGTGTAGCCCATGAGGCGATAGCGCGCCGCACGGATCATGCGCGCTCCGGCTCCCGCAGCACGTAGCCGAGCCCGCGCACGGTCTGGATCAGCCGAGGCCCATGCTGCTCGGTCTTGGTCCGCAGATAGTGGATGTAGAGGTCCACGACGTTGCCGTAGGGCTCGGAGCCTTCGCCCCACACCCCATCGAGGATCTCCGCGCGCGTCAGCGTCTCGCCCTCGTGCCGCATCAGGAACGAGAGGAAGCCATACTCGCGCGCCGTCAACTCGAGGCGCCGGCCACCTCGCTTCACCTCGCGCTTCAGCGGGTCGAGCACGAGGTCGCCGACGCGGATCTCGGGACCGTTGAGGCCGGCGGGCCGCCGCGCGAGGGCGCGCACCCGCGCGCGCAGCTCGGCGACGGCGAACGGCTTGACGAGGTAATCGTCCGCACCCACATCGAGGCCCTGCACGCGGTCCTCGACGGAGTCGCGCGCGGTGAGCATCAGCACCGCCGAACGCACTCCCGACTTGCGCAGCTCGCGGCACACGGTGAACCCATCGACGTCGGGCAGCATCACGTCGAGGACGAGCACCTCGTAGCCGCCGTGCCGTGCCAGGTCGAGCGCGGTGGTCCCGTCGTGCGTGACCTCGACGTCGTGGCCGTCCTCGCGGAGAGCGTCCGCGACGAGCGCTGCCATGCGCTCCTCGTCCTCAGTCAGCAGGACGCGTGCCACCTGGGTTCCTATCGCTAGCACCGGTGCCTCCTCTACGGTACCGCGCCAACGGCCGAGGGCTATGCGCGTTCGTCCCGATCGGGCCCGCCCTCGAGGGCTACATGGGCCGAGGGGGGCCTTGCGGCCCCCCTCCAAAACGCACCCCCTGCGCCCCGGCTTTCGCGTCTGACGGTCCCGGTGCACAGGTCTCGAGCGGGCGCCTGCTAGGAAGAACTACCGGGCGTGCTGCTCGGGACTGCGTTCGGGGCCGTACCGCGCTGCATCCGAGGCCCGAACCCGCGCCCACCGGACGCGTCGGTGGAGTGCACCCTGGTGATCATCTCGTCCAGGTTGGCCTTCATCGCGTCGAGCATCTTCGTCGCCTGGTCCTGGGTGAGCTTGCCGGCCGTCACCGCCTCCTGGGCCTTCTTCTCAGCCTCCGAGGTGAGGAACGCCTTCAGCTGGTCCGCGGACTTGCCGTGCGCCGTGGCGACATCGGCCAGGCTCTTGCCCTGCAACTCGGTCCTGAGCGTGTCCGCCGAGACGCCGAGGAAGGTCGCCAGCGCCTCGCTGCCCTGCTTCATCACGCCGCCAAGGCCGCCGAAGCCGCCCGGGCCACCGTGGCCGCCGTCGCCACGGCCGCCCTTGAACCCGCCGAAGCCGAAGCCGCCCATCCCGGGGAACTCCCCGGAGTTGATCGCGTCCTTCGCCTGCTGTGCCTGCTCGGCGGTGAGGTTGCCCGCGGCCAGCGCCTCATCGATGTGCTGCAGCGCGGTCTGCTTGATCGCCTCCTTCACCCGGGTGGCGTCCACCCCGAGGTTCTGGGCGAAGCGGTTGAGCTGCTCCTCGGCACGCTGCTGACGAGTCGTCTCCGTGGGCGTCTGCGCGTACGCGACCCCGGCGGCCGTGGCCGCAATCGCGACAGCCGCACCGCCGGCCACGGCGAGTCGCGTCTTGCTCCATCCGAATGCTGCCATCCATGTCCTCCATCTGCGCCGACCCCGTCCGGCCGACTCGTAGGGTGGGAGCCCTACTGCCTACTCAAGGTAGGGAGGCCCTGATGGCGCTTCATGTGCCGTGGATTAGGCGCAGATGAGGCTTCTATGAGAATGACAAGCCATCCGTAATGCCGCATTCGAGGGCGCCGCGCCGCGCCGAGGGACACGCCGGGGTAGGCGGGGCTACGCCCTGCCCTCGAGCACGGGGACGCGCTCGACGCGGATGCCCTCGGCGGCGCCCAGCTCCACGAGGTTCACGCTCTTCGCGTGCACCGGTGACCCCGAGTAGTACGCCACCACGCTGCCGTCGCCGGCCGGCGTCCAGCGGTCCCAGTGGCCCAGCGCGAGGTAGTCCGCCCGCGTCGCGCGGATCTGCTCGTCGTGGATCAGGTACGCCCGATGCAGGTCGTGGGGCCCGGTCACCCAGTGCCCGTGCGCCGCCGCGACCAGCCAGCGCTGGGTCCTCGCGGGCGGGTCACGCAGCGGCGTCATGTCCCACAGGTCGAAGTGCGCCCGCCCCCACACCTCGAGGTCGAGTTCGGGGAAGCTCACGCGCTCCTCGGCGGTCAGGCCGATGACGTGGACGTGCTCCACCTCGGCGAACCGCCCTCGGCGGTACACGGAGGTGGGCACGAGCGAGTCGTGGTTGCCGGGGAGGATCACGGTCGGGCGGCCCGCGGCCTCGAGGAGCCCGGTCGCGGCATCGAGGAAGTCGAGCGCCACGCGATTGTGGTCGAACACGTCACCCACGAGGACCACGAGGTCCGCGCGTGCGTCCTCGGCGGTACGCAGCACCGACTCCAGCACGCCGAGCCCGTGCCGCGCCTCGTCCATCCCGAGGTGCAGGTCGGAGCTGTGCACGAGGCGAACGACCCGCCCCGCCTGTCCCGCGTCGGCCGTGCTGCCCTCGATGCCCGCCGCCGCCGAGTTGCCGTTGATCGCCGCTCGCTCCACTCGAGGCCGCACGTCGCGGCCGGCTCGCGGAGCGTACGTGCTCCGGACCTCGCGTGGCGCTAGGTGCGCATGCCGTGGCGAGCCATCAGCGCGCGTTCCTCCTCGGGCGACGGTACGCGTCCCTGCCAGAGCTGCTCCAGCTCGGCGAAGTAGCCGTCGAGAGCCGGTACGTGGAGGACGAGCAGCCGCGCAGGCGCGTCGCCGCGGTTCCCGAAGGTGTGCGAGATCCCGCCGGGGATGAGCACGAAGCCGTCGCGGCCGAGCACCAGTTCCTCCCCGTCGGCGAGGAACGTCACCCGGCCATCCAGGATGAAGTACGCCTCGTCGTTGCCCTCGTGGACGTGGGCCGGCGGCATGCGCCCACCCGGTGGGAGCGTGCGCTCCATCAGGGACAGCCGTCCACCCGTCGAGGCGCCGGTGGCCTTGAAGAACATCTCGCTGCCGCGCGCCTCGTAGCGCGTGCCCTGGCCACCCTCGAACACGATGAGTCCAGCCACGCCTGCCCCCACCTCTCGAGGATGCACGACTATCGAGGCGGCGCGCTCCGCTCCCCGAATCGCGCGGCCGCCTCGAGGACCAGCCCGTGCGACCGCACGCCTCGCCAGAAGTAGTACCCCAGCGACCCGATCACGAGCAGCGCCAGCAGCCCGGCCACGGACATCGACCACCACACGACAGCCGACGGCAACCAGGGGGAGAAGAGCCGCGCGCCCGCTCGGAGCGCGGTTGCGGCGACCAGCGCGAGGCCGAACGCCACGCCTCGCCAGGCGGACTGGCGCCCGAGCAGCCGCTCGCCCGCAAACTCCGGGAGGATCATCTGGGCCATGCCGACGATCGTCGTGAGCACGACACCCACGCCGACCATGTGCCGGGTCGCGTCCAGCTCGAGGGTCTGGAGGCCCTCGCCATTCAGCCCGCGGAAGACGGCGAACCCCACGAGCAGCAGCCCGGCCAGCACCAGCCACGCCATCGCGGGCTGCAGCAGGTAGGCCGACGGCCTCGAAGCGGGGCGGATCCGCGAGGGCGGCCGCCAGAAGCCGGTGAACGTCGTGCTCCAGGCCAGCCCGAGCCCCAGCAGCACGAACCCGCCGCTCTCGCTCACCCACGGCACCTCGAGGCCGAGCTGCCTCGCGATGCCGACCGCGGCGACGGTCGTGATGCCGAGCTGGGCGAGCACCCAGGCGGCGCGCACCTGCGACGTCGGGAGGGCGCCGGCCGCAAAGAAGGTGGGGAACGCGCGCAAGCCAACGCCGAGGATGAACATGACGTGGACACCGAAGAACTGGAGGAACACCACCACCGAGTCGCGCGCGACGGGCAGCACCGTGCCGCCCTCGCGCACGGTCGCGGTCACCCACCAGGCTCCGAGGGCGGCCTGCACGACGAACCACGTCGCGCCGGCGGCGATGAACGGCCAGTACGCCGCGCCACCCCTCGAGGCGGGGAGCACCAGGCGGAGGACGTTGATCGCGAACAGCACGAGGCCTGCCAGCTCGAGCCATGCGCTCGCGACGAACAACGCGGCGCCCCACGGGATATCGGCGACCGGCTGCCCCGCGGCGCGCGCAATCACGCCGGTGGCGACGAGCCAGAACGAGGGCACCACGAGCGCCGGCGACGGCACGGGACGCCCCGCCCACGCGGGGAAGATGCGGTACGACACGCCCATGATGAACAGGCCGACGAACCCCACGGCCTGCAGATGCCCGTGCACCTGCGCGTGCTCCACCCACGAGGTGCCGATGCTCCCTCGCCACATCGCGGTGAGCGGCAGCGCCGCCGCCAGCGCGAGCCCTCCGAACGTCCCCAGGAAGAACGCCAGCCCGAGGAAGGGCAGGTGCACGCGACCTCGGAACCAGGTGGACTGGAGGCTTGCCATGCCACGAGGATAGGTGGGCACCTCGGAGAGGCGCAGGTGCCTTTGAGCAGGTTCCAGCGGGAGGCGGCCATGGCGACGCTGCACCTCGTCTGCGGGTTGCCCGGCTCCGGCAAGTCCACCCTCGCGAGGCAGATCGAGCGGGACCTCCCCGCGCTGCGCCTGACGCCCGACGAGTGGATGGCACGCATCGTGGGGGATGGGTTCGACGAGGAGCGGCGCGCGGCCGTCGAGGGGGTGCAGTGGGACATCGCTGCCCGCGCCCTGCGGCTCGGGGTCGACGTGGTCCTCGAGAACGGCTTCTGGACGCGTGCGGACCGCGATGACTACCGCAATCGAGGCCGGGCGCTCGGCGCTGCAGCACGGCTGTACTACCTCGATGTCCCGCGCGACGAGCTGCTTCGCCGGCTCGCCGCGCGCAACGCGGACCTGCCGCCCGATACCTTCCCGATCACCCCCGAGGAGCTCGAGCGCTGGTCGCGCGACTTCGAGCCGCCGACACCCGACGAGCGGCCCGAGGTGGTTCGCGGGACGAGCTGAGCAGCCGCGGCGGCGCCCCCTCGCATTGCCGCAGCGTCCGTGTCCGTCGTACCGTTGAAGCACGCATCGAGGGTGCCCGCGCCCCAAACCACGCGCGAACCTCGCTCTCCCCACCTCACCGCTCATCCGGAGGCCGCATGCCCGTCCGCGAGGACCTGCGTAACGTCGCGATCATCGCCCACGTCGACCACGGCAAGACGACGCTCGTCGACGGCCTGCTCCGCCAGTCCGGCTCGTTCCGCGCGCACCAGGAGGTGCAAGAGCGCGTGATGGACTCGATGGACCTCGAGCGCGAGAAGGGCATCACGATCCTCGCGAAGAACACCGCGATCCGGCACTCCGGCGTGAAGATCAACATCATCGACACGCCGGGCCACGCAGACTTCGGCGGCGAGGTGGAGCGCGGGCTCTCGATGGTCGACGGCGCGCTCCTCCTCGTCGACGCCTCGGAGGGGCCGCTGCCCCAGACGCGCTTCGTCCTGCGCAACGCCCTCCAGCGGCGGCTCTCGATCATCCTCGTCGTGAACAAGGTCGACCGCCCGGACGCGCGCGTGAAAGAAGTGGTGGACGAGGTCTACGAGCTCTTCCTCGACCTCGATGCGGACGAGCGCCAGATCGAGTTCCCGATCGTCTACTGCAACGCCCGCGCCGGCCTCGCCTCCCTCGACCCTTCCGAGCCGGGCACGGACCTCGAGCCGCTGTTCGACCTGATGATCAACCACATCCCCGCCCCCACCTACGAGGACGGCCACCCCTTCCAGGCGCTCGTCACCAACCTCGACGCCTCGCCGTACCTCGGACGGCTGGCGCTCTGCCGGATTCACCACGGCACGGTCCGCCGAGGCCAGTCGGTGGCCTGGTGTCGCGTCGATGGCTCCATCGAGCGCGCGCGCCTGTCCGACCTGGTCGTCACGGAGGCCCTCGAGCGCGTCGAGGTGGAGGAGGCGGGCCCGGGCGAGATCATCGCGGTGGCAGGCCTCGCGGATGTCACGATCGGGGAGACGCTGGCGGACCCCGACGATCCGCGTCCGCTGCCCGTGATCCACGTCGATGAGCCCACGATCTCGGTCACCATTGGCGCGAACACCTCGCCGCTGGCGGGCAAGGACGGCGGCAGCAAGCTCACCTCGAGGCTGATCAAGGCCCGCCTCGACGCGGAGATCCTCGGCAACGTCTCGATCCGCGTCGACCCGGCCGACCGCCCGGACACGTGGGTCGTGCAGGGCCGAGGCGAGCTCCAGCTCGCGGTCCTCGTGGAGACGATGCGCCGCGAGGGCTTCGAGCTCACCGTCGGCAAGCCCGAGGTGGTCACGCGCGTCATCGATGGCCGGGTCATGGAGCCGATGGAGCGCCTCTGGGTCGATGTCCCGGAGCAGTTCCTCGGCGTGGTCCAGCAGCTGATGGCCCTGCGCAAGGGGCGCCTCGAGCAGATGGTGAACCACGGCACGGGCCGGGTACGCCTCGATTTCATCGTGCCCGCTCGAGGGCTGATCGGCTTCCACACGGAGTTCCTCACCGAGACGCGCGGCTCGGGCCTCCTCAACCACATCTTCGAGGGCTATGAGCCCTGGCACGGCGAGATCCGCACGCGCCCCACCGGCTCGCTGGTCGCCGACCGCG
Source organism: Dehalococcoidia bacterium (assembly GCA_020845735.1). Classification (GTDB taxonomy): domain Bacteria; phylum Chloroflexota; class Dehalococcoidia; order UBA2979; family UBA2979; genus RBC038. The sequence continues at coordinate 205 of JADLFF010000087.1, read as the reverse complement.
GCGGTCCCGCGACCACCTACGCCCTGCTCAGCCTCCAGGAGCGCGGCGTCCTCTTCATCCCGCCCGGCACCGAGGTCTACGAGGGCATGATCGTCGGCGAGCACTCACGGTCGAACGACCTGGACGTGAACGCCACGCGCGAGAAGAAGCTGACGAACATGCGCAGCTCCACCTCGGAGCAGACGGAGCGCGTCTTCCCCCACTC
>JADLFF010000086.1 GCA_020845735.1 Dehalococcoidia bacterium | reverse complement strand
TGGCGAGCCAGTTCGAACGCCTCGATGGGCGGCCGTACGAGATCCTCGCGATCGCGCGAGACATCCGCGAGCGGCGCGCTCGCGAGACCGCGCTCCGCGACCAGGCAGAGCGCGACCCGCTGACGGGACTGCCGAACCGTACGCGGCTCCTCGCCGAGTTGAACGAGATGATCGCGGTCGCCCCGGCCGTCCCCTCCGCGCTCGCAATGGTGGACCTGGACCGGTTCAAGGAGATCAACGACTCGCTCGGACACGAGGCAGGCGACCGCGTCCTTGTTGCGGTCGCGCGGGCGATGGCGAACGCCGCCGAGCACCACACCGTGGGGCGGCTCGCGGGCGACGAGTTCGTGGTGCTGATGCGGGGCGCGACCGTTGGTGACGCGACCGCGATTGCCGATCGCATTCGCCTCGCGATCTCGCATGTCAGCGTGCCCGCTCGAGGGGAACGCATTCACCCTCAGGCGAGCGTGGGCGTCGCGACTATCCGCGCGCAGGCGGCGCCGCAGGCCATCCTCGCGGCGGCCGACGCGGCGCTGTACGCGGCCAAGGAGGGCGGCCGCAACCGCGTCGTGATCGAGGCGCAACTGGAGCAGCATCGACGGGACTTCGGCGACTTCCTGCTGGCGGACGCCGTCTTCGAGGCGATCGCAGACGACCGGCTCGACCTCGCGTACGAGCCGATCGTCCGTCTCGCCTCGGGCGAGCCGGTGGCACATCGGGCGCTGCTGCGCATGCGGAACCCGGATGGCACCGTGACCCCATACGAGGGGTTCGCAGGTGCCATGGAGCGCGTGGGGGCGCTGCCCACCATCGACCGGTGCGCGGCGGCGCTCGTGACGCAGGCGCTGCAGCAGCACCCCTCGTTGCGCGCGGTCCTGCGCATCTCGGCGAGTGCCGCCCGCGACAGCGAGGTATTCACGTTCATCGAGGAGGCGCTCGGTGCCCACTCGGGGTCGGGCACGCGCCTTCTCGTCGAGATCGCGGAGTTCACGGGGAGCCTGGACAACGAGGCCCAGCGCGCTGCCCTCGAGCGGTTGCGACGCCTCGGTTGTGGCGTGTCCCTGTGCGAGCCTGGCTCGGGGTATGGGGTGATGAACATCGCGCGCGACGTGCCACTCACCGCGATCACGCTGGGGGAGGCGCTCACGCACTCGGTGCAGACGAGCCACCGGAGCCGGGCCCTGGCGTTCGCCGTCCAGTCGCTCGCGGACGCGCTGGGGATCCAGACGCTGGCCGATGGCATCGAGACGGCCGAGCAGCTCGCGGTGCTGCGCGAGATCGGGGTCGCCCTCGGCGCCGGACCGCTGCTCGGACGGCCGACGCGTGTGCCGATCGCCCTGGTGACGCTCCCGGAGCCCGCGTTCGCGGAGGCGAGCTAGAAGTCGTCCAGCGCCTCAATAGCCTGCGTCACGCGGGCTTGCAGCCGCTCGATCTCGTCGGCGGTTTCGACGCGGCGACCGTTCTCGCGCAGCACGTAGAACGCGTCGACCACCTCAGGGCCGATGGTGTCCACCTTCGCGAGGTGGATGTCGAGCGCCATGCTGTGGAGCGCGTTGGTGATCGCGAAGAGCAGCCCGAGGCGGTCGGCGGTGGTGACCTCGACGATGGAGTACCGCTCGGAGCCCACGTTGTCGACGTTCACGATCGTGGGTACGCGGATCCGCGGCACCGCTCGGTAGGCGGCGCGCGTCTCGGCGAGGCGTTCGGCAACGGGGAACTCGCCCGCGAGCGCGAGCGGTACCGCCTCGAAGATGCGGGCCCAGCGCCGCTCGTCGATCTCGTGGCCGAGCGCGTCGGTGACGTGCATCACCTCGATGGCGATGCCGTCGTCGCGCGTGAAGGCGCTGCCTCCGAGGACGCTCGCGTTGTGCACGGCAAGCGTGCCCGCGACCAGCGAGAGGATGCCCGGCCGGTCCGGGGTGACGAGTGTGAAGCGGTCCACCGAGCCCAGCGAGTCGCGCCGAGCGGCAGTGCCCCCGTTGGCCTCCCGGATCAGCGCTACGTGCTGCCCGATGACCTCGGGCGGCGTGCTCAGGAGGTAGCTGGGCCGCAGCTGATCGATGTGGCGGAACACCTCGTCCTCCGGGACCTGGCCGCGGAGGGCATCCGCGGCGCGCTGGCGGAGGATGGCGAGCGTCTCCTCCTCGGGACGGCGGTCCGTGAGCAGGTCGAGCGTGCGGAGGTAGAGCCCGCGCATCAGTTGCGCCTTCCAGGGGCTCCAGACATCGGGGCCGCTGGCGCGGGCGTCGGCGACGCTCACGAGGTAGAGGAGGTGCAGCAGGCGCGCGTCGCGGATCTGCTCGGCCGTCTCGCGGATCACGCGCGCGTCGGCGATGTCACGACGGGTGGCGACCGTGGGCAGCAGCAGGTGCAGCCTCGCGACGTCCGAGAGCCGGCGTGCGGCCGCGGCATCGAGGCCGGCGCGGTTCGCGAACCGCTCTGCGATGACCGCTCCGACCTGGCTGTGATCGCCCTCGTGGCCCTTCCCGATGTCGTGGAGGAGCGCGGCGAGCAGCACCTCGCGACGGTCGGGCAACTGGGCGGCGGCGGCCACCGTGCCGGTGGCGTCGGCATCGTGGTGCATCGCGAAGGTGACTTCCTCGATGCTGCGCCAGATGTGCGCGTCCACCGGATGACGGTGAAACGGTGCGACGTGTGGCAGGCAGCGCAGCACGTCCCACTCGGGCAGCAGGCGCGTCAGCCAGGGGCTCGCGGGAAAGGGGTCGAGACTGGCGGGGCCAACACGCTCGAGCGCCCCGTAGAGCATCTCGAGGTCCGTACCCCCCATCGAGGTTCCCGCGGGTGGCGACCCGGCCGCGCGTGCCGTCGATGTGCCGCGGAGGCGACTCAGGATGCCGCCGAGGCCGCCGCGCCCGGCAGACACCTCGGAGAGACGGCTGCTGGCGTAAGCGTCGACGTCGCGCCCTGCCTGGAGCAGCGCGCGCTCGAAGGCCACGCGCTGCACGCCGAGCCAGCCCGCCACGTCCTGCGCGAGATCTCGGAGGTAGCGGTCGTTGCGGCGGTCCGAGAGCGCGTGGAGGGCGTGACGGCCCGACGAGATCACGTCGAGCGCCCGGGCCACCTCCGGAGGCGGCGTCGGGGGACTCGTGCCGTCCGCCAGCGCCTCGGCGAGCTCGAGCCAGCGCGCGCCCTGGAACGTGCGTAGACCGCCGCGCCCGCCCTTGAGGTCGAACTCCTGCAACTGCCAGGGCTCGCGGGTGACGAGCTCGCGGTACTGCTCGGCGAGAGCGCCGCGCAACCAGCCGAGCCGCCCTCGGACGAGCTTTGCGAAGGCGCGCTGCCAGCGGTCGTAGAGCCCCTGGTCGCCGCCGACGAGACGGGCGGTGAGCAGGGCGGTCATCGTCTCGAGGTTGCCGCGCGCGGCCTCGAGGGCCTGGTCGACCGTCCGGATCGAGTGGCCGACCTTGAGGTCGGCGTCCCAGAGGGGATAGAGGACAGCCCTCGCGCGGGTGGTGTCCGTGCCCGGGACGAGGAGCATGAGATCGATGTCGGAATGACGGAACTGCTCGCGGCGGCCGTAGCCGCCGACCGCGACGACGGCGACGTCGTGCGCCTCGGCCTGGTCGACGAGCCCGCGCAGGCCGCTGTCGAGGACATCCGCGAGCGCGGTGCAGGCCTCGTGAGGTGCGAACACCCCCCCGTTGCGCGCGAAGGCGCGCGCGGCTGCTGCCGCGCGCGCCTCCATGAATGGCGCGAGGGGACCTGCGATCAGCGACTCCCGAGTCGCCATGTGGCCGCCGTCCCCTCGTGCGTTCGCTCGCTGTTCTCGCCGACGCCTCGCTGGCTAGAGGGCGTCGCGTCCGCGCTCGCCGGTGCGGATGCGGATCACGTCCTCGACCTGAAGGACCGCGATCTTGCCGTCGCCGATCGAGCCGGTTCGCGCGGTGGTCTCGATGGTGGAGATCACGGCCGGAGCCAGCGAGTCGTCCACGATGACCTCGATGCGGACCTTGGGCACGAAGTCGACTTCGTACTCGGCGCCGCGGTAGGTCTCCGTGTGCCCGGCCTGGCGGCCGAAGCCCTGGATGTTCTCCGCGGAGAGACCGGTGACCCCCGTCTCCTTCAGCGCATCGCGGATCTCTTCCAGCTTGAAGGGGTTGATGTACGCAATGACCATCTTCATAGGACCGATTCCTCTCCGTGCGTTCGCAGTCGCACAGCTCGGCTACTCGGCGAGGGCGTACGCCTGCTCGTCGTGCAGTGTGATGTCGAGACCGCGGCGCTCTTCTTCCTCGGTGACGCGCAGCCCGATGGTCATCTTGATGGCCATCGCGAGGATGTACGAGAGCCCGAAGGAGTAGACCAGAGCGATGACGACGGACTCAAGCTGCTTGATGAACTGGTCGACGCCGCCGGCCACCGTGTTGATCTGGTCGCTGGCGAGGAAGCCAAGCAGGAGCGAGCCGAGGATGCCGCCGACCAGGTGCACCGCGATGACATCGAGGGAGTCATCGAAGTTGAAGGCGAACTTGATCTGCAGGGCGAGGTAGCAGACCACGCCCGCCGCCACGCCGATGATGATCGCGCCCATGGGCGTCACGAACCCGGCGGCCGGCGTGATGGCCACGAGGCCGGCGACCGCACCGGATGCCACACCGAGCGTCGTCGCGGAGCCCGCCTTCAGCTTCTCGACGAGTGCCCAGGCGGTGGCGGCGACGGCGGCCGCGATGTGCGTGTTGACGAAGGCCCACGCGGCCAGCTCGTTGGAGGCGAGCGCGGAGCCCGAGTTGAAGCCGAACCAGCCGAACCACAGGATGCCGGTCCCGAGGAGGGTCAGCGGCAGGTTGTGCGGTCGGATGATCGTCTGCCGCCAGCCGAGGCGTGGCCCGAGCGCAACAACGAGCGCGAGGGCTGCGGCGCCGGCGTTGATGTGGACCACGAGTCCACCGGCGAAGTCGACAGCGCCGATGGTGCTCGCGATGAAGCCACCGGTGACGCCATCCTCGGTTGCCGTGAAGTCCCAGACCCAGTGCGCCATGGGCGAGTAGACGATGATCGACCAGAGCGAGATGAACACGACCCAGGCACTGAACTTGATGCGCTCGGCGACGGCGCCTGCGATCAGTGCGGGAGTGATGATGGCGAACATCATCTGGAACACCATGATCAGGGTGTCGGGGACGCCCGCGACGCCGTGAATCGGGTTCCCGCCCTCGAGGAGTCCCGCGAGTCCGACGTGATCCAGGTTGCCGATGAAGGGGGCGTCACCGCCGAAGGCGATGCTGTACCCGATGAACACCCAGATCACTGTGATGATGCCCATGGAGATGAAGTTCTTCATGAGCATGTTCAGCACGTTCTTGGCACGCACCATGCCGCCATAGAACAAGGCCAGCCCTGGTGTCATGAAGAGCACCAGGGCGGAGCTTGTCAGCAGCCAGGCGATGCTGCCGCTATCCGCCGTGAATTCGTCCATTCTTGACCTCCCCTGCTGGCCCCGCGCCAACTGTCGGGAAGGATGCCGGGGGGCTGTTTCGCCCGGTTTTCTCCGCGATTTCGCAAACGTTGCGCCTCTGTTACGGGCGTGTTTCGTACTCGAGGGGGTGAGGTGCGTGCCGTGGCGGGCGCTGTCATTGCTCGGAGCGGGCGCGGGGTGTTTGAATGCCGTATGGCGAGCCCACGGCAACGCGCGACAGCCGGGGCGCCCTCCGCCCCGTCGATGGTGCTGCCTCGGCCGTTCCTCAAGTGGGCGGGCGGGAAGCAGCAGCTGCTCCCGGCGCTCCTCGAGGCGGTGCCTGCCTCGTACGGACGATACCTCGAGCCGTTCGTCGGCGGGGGCGCGCTGTTCTTTGCGCTGGCACAGCGGCCACTGGTGCACGCGGCAGTGCTGGGGGACGCCAACGCCGAGCTGGTCGCAACGTACGAGGTGGTGCGCAGTGACCTCGCGAGGCTGGTGCGGCGACTCCGGCGCCTGGAGCGGGAGTACCTCGGACGGGACGCCGAGGGACGCGCGGCCTTCTACTACGAGATGCGCGCGCTCAGTCCTCGTGATCGCCTGGGGGTTGCGGCTCGATTCATCTTCCTGAACAAGACCTGTTACAACGGGTTGTATCGCGTGAATCGTCGAGGGCTGTTCAACGTGCCGCACGGGCGCTACCGAGCGCCGCGGATCCTCGACGAGGAGGTGCTGGGCGCGGCGTCGAGGGCCCTCGCGCCTGCCGAGATTGCGTGCCGGGACTTCGAGGCGACGAGCGCCGAGGCGGAGGTGGGCGACTTCGTGTATTTCGACCCGCCGTTCCATCCCCTGTCGGTCACCTCGAGCTTCACGCAGTACACCTCGGCGAGCTTCGACTGGACGGACCAGGAGCGGCTGCGCGCGTGCATCGATGGGTTGACCGCCCGAGGCGTGCACGTACTGCTCTCGGACTCCCCCCACCCGCGCATCGTCGAGCTGTATGAGGACGGCGGCTACGAGCTGCGACGCGTGCCGGCGCGACGCGCGATCAACTCGAAGGCGGGTGGGCGCGGGGCGATCGACGAGCTGCTCGTGAGCAACGCGCCGCTGCTCGAGGGGCGGCGCGGCGGACGAGGTGCGCCGGGTGCGCGTGCGCTCAGTCGTCGGGGGAGCCGTCCGCGTCCTCCGCGTTCCCCCCTCGATGGCGGCGACGGCGCGGCTCCAGCGACGGGGGCTCCACGCCGACGGCGCGAGCCGCCGCGCTGAGCTCGAGCCACGTGCGCTCGTCGACGGGGATAGCGAGGGCGCGCTCGGCCGCGTAACGCCTCGAGCGGTCGCCGGGTGTGAGGATCTCCGTGACGCCCTCGCGGTAGGGGGGCTGCGTGACCCACGCGAGCAAGGCCGACATGCCCGCCTCGAGGTGGGCGCGACCGGCGAAGCGCCCGGGGTCGAGGGCGAGCACGAACAGGCCGACATCGGGCGCGGCGTCCGGACCGACGGGCGCGCTGCCGCCAAGGAGCGCCGCGAGCGCCTCGACGGCGAGGGCGAGGCCGAAGCCCTTGTGCGCCACGGTCGCGCCAAGGGGGAGCAGCGCGCCACCCTCGGCGAGCGCAGCGGGATCGGTGGTGGGAGCGCCGGACAGGTCGAGC
>JADLFF010000085.1 GCA_020845735.1 Dehalococcoidia bacterium | reverse complement strand
GGTCTCCGCGATCACGCTCGGCACGGCCTGCTCGAGTGCCTGCACGTAGCGGCCGATCGGTGGGGTAGGCATGGCGACTCCTCGACGGGGTCGCGCGATCATACGCCTCGTTGTCCGCGTGCCGTCACGTCCGCTCGACCAGGGCCGCGAGGCGCTTCGGGGCGACGAGGCAGTACGCATCGACGACCAGCTCTTCGAGCTCGTCCCATTCCTGCGGCACGTCGAGGTAGACCCCGACCCACCCTCGATGGCCGACGTACGGCGGCACGAAGTACCGCCCCGGCGACTCCGCCACGAGGATGCCCTGCACGCCGAGGGGTGCCGCGCACCAGAACGACAGGTGCTCGTCGCGGTGATGATGGTCCGAGAGCGTCACGAACTGCCGCTTCTCACGCACAAACCACGAGGGCTCCCCGTGACTCACGCGCTCCGTGACCTCGGGCAGCGCGAGGCAGATCCGGCGGAGGCGCTCGACGGGGTCATCCATCGGTGCTGCTCCCTGGCCCCACACGCAACGAGGCGGCCGCGTGGCCGCCTCGTCGTGTGGTGTGCCCCTCGGGGTTCCGCTACGAGGCGGACTCCTGCGGCTGCACCGAGGGCGCGGGGTTGGCGATCCCCTGCGCGAGGTGGTTCGGCACGAGGTCCGACAACTCCTCGATGCTCCAGCGACGCGGCCCCGAGATGCTGCGAATCGCCTGCCGGATCGAGTACCGGGACGACTGCCAGCCGGAGGTCCCGATGACCTGCCCGCTGATCATGCCGCCCGCCTCGGAGCAGAGCCACGTGACCGGCGGCGCGTTGTTCGCCGGGTCTCGAGGGGTGCCCCGCGCCGCGTCGAGGTCGCTGAAGTTCTGCCGAGGCGCGGCTGCGCCGCTCCCACCCGCGATGCCCGCGCGCGCTCGGATGTCCCGTGACGCCGAGGGCACCGAGGCGGTCATGCGCGTCGCGCCGCCGGGGTAGATGGCGTTGACCGCGATGCCGTACGGGCCGAGCTCGCGCGCGAGCGCCCTCGCGAAGCCGACCATGCCCTCCTTGGCCGCCGAGTAGTTGGCCTGGCCCGAGGAGCCGAGCCCGGACCCCGAGGAGAAGAAGAGCATGCGCCCGTACCGCTGGCGCAGCATCGGCTCCACCGAGGCCCGCGCCATGTTGAACGCACCCTTGAGGTGCACCGAGAGGACGGCGTCCCACTCCTCCTCGGTCATGTTGAACACCATGCGGTCGCGGAGGATGCCCGCCACGTGGCACATGATGTCGACGCGCCCGTACTCGTCGAGGGCCTGCTCGACCATGGCCCGCGCGTCGGCGTGCTTCGAGACGTCGCCGTAGTTCGGGCTGGCCTGGCCGCCCGCGGCCTTGATCGCGTCCACTGTGTCCTGGGCCGGCGTCTGCTCGCCGCCCGTGCCGTCGAGGTTGCCACCGAAGTCGTTGACGATGACCGCGGCGCCCTCCTCACCCATCAGCTTCGCAATGCCCTGGCCGATGCCACGGCCGGAGCCGGTGATGATCGCCACGCGTCCTTCGAGTCGTCCTGCCATTGCCGTTACTCCTGCGCCTGACTAGGCGATGACCGGCCGCGGGATGTTGAGGCCCAGCGTGCGCGGCATCAGGTCGTCCATCTCCTCCATCGTGAAGCGGCGACCGTACGACACGATCTGGCGGTCGATCGCCGGGTTCGAGTAGAGGTAGATGTCGCCGCCGCGGACGCCGAAGACCTGGGCGTTGATGTTGTCGCACGCCTCGGAGAGGAGGTACACGGCCAGCGGCGCCACGCTCTCCGGGTCGTCCGCGTGGCCGGTGTCCTCCCACGGGGTGAGCGGGTTCGGCCGCCCGATGCGCGCCACGGTCAGCGCGTCGATCACGCCCGCCGGCGGCCGCAGGTCCTCGGAGAGGCCACCCGCGAGGCGCGTCCGCGCCAGCGGCGAGATCGCGTTCGCCGTGATCCCGTACCGTCCGAGGTCGCGCGCGAGCGTCCTCGTGAAGCCGATCGCCCCCTCGCCGGCCGCCGCGTAGTTGGAGGCGCCCACGGCCCCGAGGCCCGCGTCGTTGACCATGCTCACCACGCGCCCGTAGCGCTGCTGGCGCATCGCGATCCCGGCGAACTTCGAGGGGATGAACTGCGACTTCACGTTGCCGCGGATGACGGTGTCCCAGTCTTCCTCGGTCATCTCCCAGATCGGAGTGTCGCGACGGATGCCCGCGCAATTCGCGAGTGCATCGATGCGCCCGAACCCCTCGAGCGCTGCCTTGATCACACCCTCGCCACCCTCGAGGGTGCTGACGTCGCCGTAGTCGGCGATGGCCTTGCCCCCGGCGGCGACGATCGCCGCAACGGCAGCGTCGGCGATCGCCGGGTTCGAGCCGGTGCCGTCAGGCTCACATCCGGTGTCGTTCACCACCACCGAGGCGCCCTCGGCCGCCGCCAGCAGGGCGACCGCGCGGCCGATGCCTCGCCCACCGCCGGTCACGACGAGGACTCGTCCGTCCATTGCTCCCATCGGATCTCCCTTCAATGCCGACCTGTCGGTCATTCGGGTGCAGCCCTACCGCCCCAGGCAGTCCCGAGGCGGGCGGGGATCGCGCGCGATTCTACACTCCTCGTAATGGCGTTTCTGCACGCCCTGCTTACGAGGTCGCCGCCGCCTGTGCGCGCGCCGCGGCCTCGGCGCGCATCGTCTCCATGTGCTCGGCGTCGTGGAACCGAGGCTGGCGCTTCTCGCCGAACGCACGCACCGCCTCGCGCGCCTCCGCCGACAGCAGTGCTGCCGAGAAGGTCGTCGAGGAGCGGTGCGCGACGCTCTCGAAGTCCGTGCCCTCGCGCAGGTCCTGCCAGACCAGCTCCTTGATCTTGCGCAGGGTCACCTCGGGGTTCCGTGCGATCTCCTCACCGAGGGCGATCGCGGCCGGGAGCAGCTCCTCAGGCGGGTACAGCCGGTGGACCATGCCCAGCTCAAGGGCGTCCTCCGCCGAGTAGATGCGCCCGGTGAGCATCATCTCCTTCGCCCGGTGCAGCCCGATGATCTTCGGGAGCAGCCAGGTGCTGTGGATCTCGGGCGTGAGGCCGATGGCGGCGAACCGCGCCGAGAACCGCGCCTCCGTCGAGGCGAGCAGCACGTCGAAGTTCAGCGGTCCCGTGAACCCCATGCCGATCGCGAACCCGTTGATCGCACCGATGATCGGCTTGCACTCCGCGAGGAAGTGCGGGTCGAACGCGTGCCGTCGAGCCGGCACCTGCGTCGGGTCCGGACCGCCGCCAGCCTGTCGATTCGCAAAGCCGCCCATGTCGGCGCCCGCGCTGTAGGCGCGGCCCGTCCCCGTCGAGACGATCACGCCCACCTCGGGGTCGTCGTTCGCTCGCTCGAGGGCGTCCACCCACTCGCGCGTCTGCGTCGGGCTGAACGAGTTCATCGCCTCCGGACGGTTGAAGCGAATCACCTCGACGCGTCCGTGGCGTTCGACTGCGATGGCCTCATAGTCGGGCATCGGACCTCCACCGCTGCTGCCTCGCGCGGGACTGTCGAGGCGGGCGGAGTATAGCCCGTGATAACGAGCGCGGGGCTCGCTCCCTCAGTCGATCTTGAGGTCGATCTTCAGCACCTGCTCCAGCCATCGAGACAGGTCCATCGCGCTCTCCTGCCCGATCGCGTGACCCATCGCGTACTCCCGGTACTCGGGTGTCACGCCGAGGCGCTTGAGCTGCTCCACCGACTCGCGCGCGCGGTCGACGCTGATCATCGGGTCGTCCAGGCCGTGCTGCACGAGCACCGGCAGCTCGCCGCGTCCCTCGGCAGTGCCCAGCGCCTCTACCTGGTCCGCACCCAGCGAGGTGCTCAACGCCGCGAGGCCCACGTACCGCCGAGGCTCGGCGAGGGCCAGCCGGTAGGCGAGCATCCCGCCCTGCGAGAACCCGAGGAGCACGACGCGGTCCGGGTCGACGGGGTAGCGCTCGTAGGCGTCCGCCATGAACGCGCTGACCACCTCGATCGCACGGTCGGGCTCCTCGGCGGCGCGCTGACCCGTCGAGGGGTCGCGGCGGAACCACGTGAAGCCGTAGTACCCCGGCTCGATGGTGAACTCGGCCTGGGGGAGGATCCAGAGCGCGCGCCCCCTTGCGAGGTGCGGCGCCAGCCCCACGAGGTCCTGCGCGTGCGCGCCGTGCCCGTGCAGCGCGATGACAGTCGGCAGCGGCTCGGAGCCGCCGGGGTGGGCCACGACGTGGGTCAACATGCGCGCGAGGGTAGCACGGGGTAGCGCGCCCCTCGAGGCGTGCCGCCACCGCCGTCCCGCCGCGCTACTCCGACGCGGGCGCGCTCGCCGAGGGGTCGGCCTGGAACAGCCCGAAGTGGTTGCCCTCGGTGTCCACGCACCGCGAGAACCATCCCATCCCGGGGACCGGCTGCTTGTCCTCGGCCGTCCCGCCGAGGGCGCGCGCCTGCGCAATCGACTGCTCGATGTCGTCCGTGCCGAAGTACACGAACAGACCGGGGATCCCGCCGCCCTGGTCCGCCGGGTGGATGCCCGCACCCAGGACGTCCGAGATCTGGGTCAGGTGGTACTCGACGGGGCCAGGCATGTCCTGGAAGGACCAGCCGAAGAGGTCGCGATAGAACCCGGTCGCCCGAGCTGCGTCCTGCGCGGGTACCTCGAAATGCACGATCTCACCGGCCATGCGGTCCTCCGAGCGCTATGTGCGTCGCTGGAGGCTAGCAGGCAGCGCCCAGACCTCGGAGGCCGTTACTGCATGCGGCGGACGGAACCCCAGGTGAGCCCGAAGAGTACGAAGCCGACGAGCGCCGTCACCATGAAGATCCCGATGCCGACCTGCGCGCCCCAGTACTCGATGGCCGCCGCCATCGGCAGTGATCCGATCGGCTGGACGGCCTGGCTCAGCTGGAACACGGCCATCACGCGGCCGCGCAGCTCGTTGGGAATGTGCTGCTGCAGCAACGTCTGGTTGAGCGCCAGCGCGACCCCGTGCGGGATGCCCGCCGACGCGAGGATCAACAGCGACAGGTAGTAGTTCGACGACGCGGCGAACCCCACGAGGAGCACCGTGTACAGGAGGAAGCACACGATCATCAGCCGCCCGCGGTTCTTCGCCGACCCGATGTACGCGAGGAAGAACAACCCGATCAGCGATCCCCACCCCATCATCGAGGACAGCCACCCGAAGCCCGCTGTCCCTCGGAAGAGCACGGTCTCCGACACCACCTTGAGGAACGGGATGTACGGGTAGACGAGCAGCGACGGAATCGTGGAGAGCACGATCAGCCCGAGGATGCGCTTGTCCTTCCACGAGTACTTGAAGCCCTCGGCGATCTTGCGCATCGTCGATTCGCCGGCGCCCATCACCAGGCGCACCTGGCGCGTCTTCGAGCTGATCAGCAGGGTTACGAGGAGCGCCGCCGCCTGGAGCACGGTCAGCGCCACGAGTCCGGACCCGACGCCCCACAGGCCCATCATCACGCCGAAGGCGGACGGCCCGGTCACGCGCGAGATGTTCTGCACCATCGAGTTCATCGCGATGGCGTTCGGCAGCGTCTCGTCCGTGGTCACGTCGTAGACCAGCGCCTGCCGCGCGGGCTGATTGATCGACTGCGCCAGGCCTCCGCCGAAGGCGATCACGTACACGTGCCACGGCAGCGCTCGGTCCATGAGCACCAGCGCGGCGAGGATCGCGGCCAGCGCACCATCGAGGGCGGTCGACCAGAGGATGACGGTCTTGCGCGCGTACCGCTCGGCGAGGTACCCGCCGTACGGCGCGATCAGCGCCCCGACCGCGCCTCGGAAGGCGGCAATCGTCCCCAGCTGCACCGAGGACCCGGTCATGTCGTAGATCAGCGCGAACAGCGCGATCTGCTTCGCCCACTGGGCAAAGCCGGCCGCGAGGGTGGAGAGCGTCAGGTACTTGAAGTCGCGCAGCTTGAACGAGACGAAGATGTCGGCAATCGACGCCTTCGGGCGCCCCGCCGGCAACGGTCGAGGTGGAGCAAGCGCCGCCTGGGGGGCGGGCAGTCCGATGGCCGCCGCATCGCCCGCAGCGAGGGCGGCACCGTTCGTCGAGTGCGTCCCGTTGCCGCTGGGGGCAGCCGTAACGGCGATGTGCTTTCGCCTCGACAGGCGCGCGGCACCCCGAGCAGGCACCAGCACGGCCGGATCCATATAGTCGCGCACCAGGCGCGGCGCCCCTGGATCCATGTAATCGCGCTCGGGTAGACGGCCGGAACTCATGGGCTCGCCTCGCGGGGCGTAGCCTAGCACGTACGTAGACGTGCGCGTCAGGGTCAACCCTCGATGCGCACAATCCCCCTCGGAGGGCGGCGCGATTGACGCTGGCTGTTATAGTCCATGCTGCCTCGGGGCCGTCCCCGACACCCGGGGAGAGTCAGCAAGGCGTGGGAGAGACGGAATGACCTCAGAATCCAAGGTAGAAACGCTCGTCACTCAGGACATGGAGAATCGCAAGGGCGTGTGGGGCGACGAGAAGGTGGCCCCCCCGGTCTCCGAGTCCGACATCCGCAAGTGGGCCATCGCGTCCTACTGGCCCGACAAGCCACCTCGGATCTTCTGGGATGCGGACTACTCGAAGGGCACGCGCTGGGGTGGCCTCATCGCCCCCAACGACTTCAACCCCTTCGCCTGGCCGGTCGACCGACCGCCCGCAGCCCCCGGCCGAGCCACCGC
>JADLFF010000084.1 GCA_020845735.1 Dehalococcoidia bacterium | reverse complement strand
GGTGATGCCGGGCGACGATGTCACGCTCAACATCGAGCTGGGCACGCCGATCGCCGTCGAAGACGGCCTGCGCTTCGCCATCCGCGAGGGCGGCCGCACCGTCGGCGCAGGCGTCGTTACCCAGATCGTCGAATAGCGAGCAACTGCTCGGGGAGCGGCCCGCCGGTGAGCGGGCCCGCTCACCGGACTCACAGAGGCGGAGTCGATCATGGCCAAGGGCGACCGCGAGCACATTACACTGGCGTGCACCGTGTGCCGCTCTCGGACGTACCATACGTCCAAGAACAAGCGGAACACGACGGAGCGCCTCGAGCTGAAGAAGTACTGCCCGCGCTGCCGCGTGGCGCAGGCCCATCGCGAAACGCGATAGCTCGGACGGCATCGCAGCGAGGAGATCACCATGGGCCGCGCGGCCCGGCGAGCGCAGGAACGATCAGACCGCCGTCTCCAGACGCAGCAGCGGGTCACGCCTGCTCGCGCGCCTCGCATGAGCGTCTCTGGCCCGATCACCGACGAGCGACCTCGTGGGGTGGTCTGGCAGCCGTGGACGTGGCGCTGGGTCGTGGACATCGTCAGCGAGCTGCGCAAGGTCACCTGGCCAACCCGCCAGGAAACGACGAACCTGACCTCGGTGGTACTGGTGGTGTCGCTGGTGGTCGCGGCCATCCTCGGTGGTGCGGACATCGGGCTGAGCTGGCTCGTGGAGCAGACGCTGCTGCGGTAGCGCCTCGAACGAGCGAACGGGGCACCCCTCGATGGGTGCGCCGACAAGGAGCACGACGCTGACCACCTTCCCCAACGACGAGGCCGAGCGCGAACCCGTTCCCGGCGGACTCACGCCTGCTGCCATCCTCGACTCGGACGGTGATGCGCCCGAGGACGAGGGCCAGGACGACGAGGACGAGCGCGCGTGGTACGTCGTGCAGACGTACTCCGGCTACGAGAACAAGGTGAAGACCAACCTCGACCAGCGCGTGAAGTCGATGGACGTGCAGGACCGCATCTTCCAGGTCGTGGTCCCCACCGAGGATGAGATCGAGATCCGCGACGGGCAGCGCCGCACGGTCTCGAAGAAGCTCTTCCCGGGCTACGTGTTCGTGCAGATGCGCATGGACGACGACACCTGGTACGTGGTCCGCAACACGCCGGGCGTGACCGGCTTCGCGGGTGTGACGGGCGACGACCGATCGCGCCCGACGCCCCTCGCGGACACCGAGGTGAACCGCATCCTCCGCCAGATGGAGGTCGCGCAGCCTCGGATCAACATTGGCTTCAAGGAAGGCGAGCAGGTCCGGATCACGGACGGCGTCTTCCAGGACTTCGTCGGCACCGTGGACGAGATCAACCTCGACAAGGGCAAGGTCCGCGTCATGGTCACGATGTTCGGCCGCGAAACGCCGGTGGAACTCGACTTCCTGCAGGTCGAGAAGCAGTAGCAACCCAGCGGTTACGACCACGCCTCGCCGCCCACGAGCGAGGAGTGGGAGCAGGCTCGCGTCCCAGGCGCGGGCAGCGAGGATGACTGATGGCAAAGAAGGTTCGGGCGATCGTGACGCTGCAAATCCCCGCGGGGGCAGCGAACCCGGCGCCGCCGGTGGGTACCGCGCTCGGTCCCCACGGCATCAACATCATGGACTTCGTGAAGTCCTACAACGAGCGCACCGCCGCCCAGGCGGGGAACATCATTCCCGCCCAGATCACCATCTTCGAGGACCGCTCGTTCACCTTCGTCCTCAAGACGCCGCCCGCCTCGGACATGCTCCGCAAGGCGGCGGGCGTGCCCAAGGGCTCGGCGAGCCAGCTCCTCAATCGCGTCGGCAGCGTGACCCACGCGCAGATCCGGCAGATCGCGGAGACCAAGCTCCCCGACCTGAACACGAAGGACATCGACAGGGCGATCAAGCAGATCGAGGGCACCGCGCACTCGATGGGGATCGAGGTCAGGTAGCGATGCCGAAGGTGACCAAGCGCGTCGAGGACGCCCGTCAGAAGGTCGACAAGTTCCGCGAATACTCCACTTCCGAGGCGTTGAACCTCGTGAAGGAGACGGCCACCGCCAAGTTCAACGAGACGGTCGAGGTGCACCTGCGCACCGGCCTCGATGGACGGCACGCAGACCAGCAGATCCGCGGCTCGGTGGTCATGCCGCATGGCCTGGGGCGCACGATGCGCGTCGCGGTCTTCGCCGAGGGCGAGGCGGCCAGCGTCGCGACGGCGGCCGGCGCCGACGTCGTGGGTGGTGATGACCTCATCGCACGCGTCGAGGCGGGCGAGACCAATTTCGATGTGATGCTGGCGCAGCGCGAGCTCATGGGTAAGGTCGGCCGCCTGGGCCGCATCCTGGGTCCGCGGGGGCTGATGCCGAACCCGCGCACGGGCACCGTCGTCGAGGCGAACCAGGTGGAGCGCGCGGTGCGCGAGGCGAAGGCCGGACGCGTCGAGTTCCGCCTCGACCGTACGAACCTGGTGCACTGCCCGATCGGCAAGGTGTCGTTCTCCGAGGACCAGCTCCGCGAGAACCTCGGCGCGCTGATCGACGAGATCGTGAAGGCGAAGCCGACGGGTGCGAAGGGGCAGTACATCCGTGGTGCCTCGCTGGCCTCGACCATGGGGCCGGGCGTGCGCATCGAGGTGAACGACCTCCTGACCCTGGCGGCCAGGGGCTGAGAACGGACCGGCGGTTCCGGCGTCCCGCTGGCGCGGGGCGCCGGAATGCCGCACACTGACCAGCAGCGGGTGGCCTCACCGTCGCCCGAACCGCCGAAGACCACGGGTCGGCAACGCCGACAATAAGCCTCGAGGGCTCTCGAGCTTGCCCGTGCAGGTGGAGCCGCAAGCGCTCGTCCGCCCTCGTAGAGGGCCTGCGTGTTGCGTCCCCCCCACTGTCCTCGGCGTCACGAAGACATACTCGCGCGCTGCGCGGTGACGTATCCGCGCGGTGCGCGGCGAGAAGAGGACGACATGCCCACCGAGCGCAAGGTCCAGATGGTCGCCGAGCTCCGCGAGCTCCTGCAGGACGCGGAGATCGCGATCGCGACGTCCTACCAGGGCGTGCCGATGGGCGTGCAGAACGATCTGCGCCGAGCGCTCTCGGATGCCGGCGTCGAGTTCCAGGTGGTGAAGAACACCCTCCTCAAGCGCGCCGCCAACGAGGTGGGCCAGCCGCTCTACGGTGAGCTGACCGAGGGCCCGACAGGCCTCGCGGTGACCGCGGGCGACATCGTGGCGGCGGCAAAGGCACTCACGACGTTCATCGCGGCCCGCCCGAACACGCCGCTGAAGGTGCGGAGCGCCGTGGTCAACGGCGAGCTGGTGGACGCGGCCTACGTGGCGGACCTCGCGACGGTGCCGCCTCGGGACGAGCTGGTCGCGCGCCTCGCGGGCGGGCTGGTCGCCAAGATCGCCGAGCTGGTCGGGCTGCTCCAGGGCACCGCTCGCGAGTTCGCGGGCCTCATCGAGGCGCGCGCGAGCCAGATCGAGGAGCAGGGCGCCTAGCGCCACTCACAGTGCGTGACGCCTCGCACTGCGGGGCGTTCGAGTTCGACATTCAGCAGTCAATAGCAGGCCCCGGTCGCAGGCCGGGTACGCGCAGGAGGATCCAATGTCCAAGGTTGAGGACGCGCTCGAGATCATCAAGGGGATGACGCTCCTGGAGCTCCGGGACCTGAACAAGGCCATCGAGGAGGAGTTCGGGGTCACGGCCGCCGCACCGGTGGCCATGGCGATGGCTCCGGCGGCAGGCGCCGCGGCTGCCCCGGCCGCCGAGGAGAAGGACGAATTTGACGTCATCCTCGCCAACTTCGGCGCGAACAAGATCAACGTGATCAAGGTCGTCCGCGAGCTCACCTCGCTGGGCCTCAAGGAAGCCAAGGACCTGGTCGAGGCCGCGCCGAAGCCGATCAAGGAAGGCGTCTCGAAGGCCGACGCCGAGGCCGCCAAGGCCAAGCTCGAAGAGGCCGGCGCCACCGTCGAGCTCAAGTAGCTGGAACGCCGTCACACCGCCCGGCCCTCGAACGGCCGGGCGGTGCGCCTACACCTCGATATGCCGGCGATCTCGAGGGTCTGCCGCGGGGCGTGCTAGGCTGTGGCGGCAATGTTCGAGCCCGCGCCAGGAGCGCAGCGCGGCGGATCGAGAAGCATGGATTGCTATTTCTGCGATAACGTCGCGGCGCAGGAGTGCGCCCGATGTGGCGCGCTGTACTGTGATGAGCACGGCGATGCGCTGTGCCAGCGGTGCATGGACCCCATGCACGCGTTGCCCTCGTACCGGATCTACCGCGGGTCGCTGATCACCCTGCTGGTCGGCACGATCTTCGCTGTCTGGCTGCTCGTGCAGCCACTCGGCACGGACGCCGATGGCCCGCTGCCAAACTCGATCTCGAACGTCCTCGGGACGCCCGCCGCCGGCGAGACGGCGACCCCCAAGGGGGCATCGGTCAGCGGGCAGCCCACGACGCCCCCCGGGCAGGTCGCGGGTCCGCCGCCGGGCTCGCCCTCACCCACCGCGACAGGCACGGCTGCTCCGCTCACGCACACGGTGGAGGCGGGCGACACGCTGGTCGCGATCGCCACGAAGTACCTGCCCACGGGCAAGGCCGTGGCCGACTTCGCCCTCGAAATCCAGCAGGCCAACGGCATCGCCGACGCTGCGACGATCCGAGTCGGGCAGACGCTGCGTATTCCTCGCTGATCGGGCCTGTCTCGGAGCCGGGAGAGGGTACGGATGAGCGCGCAGCCCCCGAGCGGATCGCGGAGCCAATCGCCGACCCGGGTCCTGCTGGAGCAGTCTGAGGGCGCGACGCGTCGCGGCATCCTGCGCAAGGCGCTGGTGTTCACACCCGCCGCCCTGCTCTTCGTCGGGGTCACGCTCGCCGCGCTCTACAACGCGGTCACCAACTCGATGGGCGCACTCGTGGGTGCGGTGGTCTTCGGGATCCCCGCGGCGGCGCTGACCTACGAGGCGTGGTCGTGCCTCGGCGACCTGCGCAGCGAGCCGATGACGACTCGAGGCGTGGTCACGCGCATGTGGCACAAGGGCACGGTGCTCTGGATGACCCGCTCGTACTACCTGCTCGTGAACGTGTCCGGCAACCCGCGCGGCGAGCAACGATTCTTCGTGGTCCCCCAGGAGACCTACCTCCAGCTCGACGAGGGGCGCACGATCGAGGTGCGTCACTGGCCTCACACCAACGCCGTGATTGCACTCGAGGAGGTGGAGGGCCGCTCCGGACGCGCGGGGAGTCGCGGCTGAGATGGCAGCAGAAGGCGCGGGCACGGCGTACGGGCGCGTACGCGAACTTCCCGAGTCGGACCGTCCGCGAGAACGCCTCGAGCGGCTGGGGCCGCAGGCACTCACCACCGCCGAGCTGCTCGCCATTCTCCTCAACACCGGCACGGCGACGGAGGACGTACTCAGCCTCGCCTCGCGGTTGCTCGGCGACCACGCGGGCCTGAGGGGACTCGCCTCGGCGGACATGCCGTCGCTCCAGTCCACGCGCGGCATCGGTCCCGCGAAGGCAACGACGGTGGCCGCCGCGTTCGAGCTCGGACGGCGGCTGGCCCTCGAGGGGGACGACATCCGGCCGCAGGTGCGCGATCCAGCAGACATCGCGCGCCTGGTGCAGGCGGAGATGGAACTCCTGCAGCAGGAGGAGCTCCGCTTGCTCACGCTCGACACCAAGCATCGAGTGCTCTCGAACTCCGTGCTCTATCGAGGCTCCGTGAATGCGGCACCCGCGCGCGTGGCCGAGGTCTTTCGCGAGGCCGTGCGCCGGAACGCGACGGCGATCGCGGTCGTGCACAATCACCCCTCGGGGGATCCGACGCCCAGTCGCGACGACATCACGCTCACGGAGCACCTCGTGGAAGCGGGCACGCTGCTGGAGCTCGAGCTGCTCGACCACGTCGTGATCGGGAAGGGCCGGTTCATCTCGATGCGCGAGCGGCGACTCGGCTTCGAGCGCTGAGGCGCTCGCGGGGGTCGCCTAGGCGGGTACGTGGGTCGTGGTCACCTCGGCGAGGAGCCGGTCCGCGGGGCCTGTCAGGCGCGTGCGCACAACGGTGACGCGTCGCCCGCGACGGACGATGCGCGACTCGCCGCGCACCTCACCATCCGTCTGGTTGCCGACCAGCACGGCGTGGACGTCGATGGCGAGCGGGAACCCCTCGCCGCGCGGTCCGATCTCGACGCCCTGGCGCGCGAGGATGCTGGCCATCATGTCCGCCATCGCGATCAGCGCACCGGCGTGGACCTGGCCCGTGCGATTGCGCACGGCGTCTCCCACCGGCAGCCGGGCAACGACGTGCTCGGCGTCCTCCTCGTCGAACTGGAGGTCGAGGTAGTTCACGAAGGGGTTGTCGTGCGGGCGCGTCGTCACTCGGCAGTCCTCACGAGGCAGGTCCGGGGCCGCATCCTAGTCGCGGCGTGCCGCCCTGTCATCACGGCGCACTGCACGCATCGGCGGTTGGCGTTAGGCTGGAGGTGCGGGGTGGGTCAGCGAGGGGTCGTTGAACTGGTTCGACCTGGTGGCGGGGGGCATCCTCGCCTGGAACGCGCTGTCGGCGCTCAAACAGGGCCTGATTCGTGAAGTCGTCGGCTTTGTCGCCCTGATCGTCGGCGCGATCGCGGCGGGCCGCTACTACGACGAGCTGTCGGCGAACCTTGCGTTCGCCATCGAGAACGAGACCATGCGTCACGCGGTCTCGGCGATTGCGATCTTCAGTGGCATCGCGATCATCGGCGCCGTGGCGTCAGGGTTCCTCAAGACGGTCGCTGCGGTGCTGATGCTCGGCCCGCTGGACCACCTCGGGGGTGCGCTGTTCGGGCTGCTCAAGGGGTTCCTGCTCGTCGAGCTCCTGATCATCCTCGCGGCGGCGTTCCCGGCATTCGATGTCCTCACGGGCGGCGTCAACGGGTCCACGCTCGCACCCTACTTCCTCCGTGCCGCCCCCGTCGTCGAGGGGCTGCTCCCCGAGGAGTTCCACCAGGCAATCGACACGCTGAAGGAGAGCCTGACTCCGGCGCTCCCCAGCTGAACCGGCGCCCCAAACTCGTGCGCGATGTGGCACACTGAGGGCTCTGAGGCACCTCCTCTTTCCGGGGGCGGAGGTGGATTTGCCGGTCGAGCGCCGGGCGCTGGTGTTGAATCAGAATTACGAGCCACTGAACGTGTGCTCGGCACGGCGCGCCTTCGTCCTGGTCTACTACGGCAAAGCCGAGGTGGTGGAGCGCATCGAGGGCGCCCTCCACGGCATCGATGCCGTCTACGACCTTCCCTCGGTCATCCGCCTCCAGTACCAGGTGCGCCGTCCTCGGCCCCAGGTGCGCCTCACCAGGCGCGAGATCTTCGCCCGCGACCTCGGGCGCTGCCAGTACTGCGGCCGGACGGGACCCGAACTCACCCTCGATCACGTGCTCCCGAGGCACCGCGGTGGCCCCCACGAATGGGAGAACCTGGTGGCGGCGTGCCGGGCCTGCAACCATCGGAAGGGTGGGCGCACGCCCGCCGAGGCCCGCATGAAGCTGCTCCGCCAGCCCGCAAAGCCGAGCGCGACGCCGGCGGCACTCTTCGGGCACTACCTCGATGGCTACGCCGAGTGGCGCCCGTTCATCCCCGGCTGGGCGCCCCGCTCGGTCGCGCCGCTCCTCGAGGGCGCCGCCGCCTCGTAGTTCCCTCGCGGTCCGGAATCGGTGGGTTCGCGGTCGGCATGCGGGTTTCTCCGAGGGCCCCGGGGCGCGCGGTGCCGGACACTCGCCGCATGGAGATTGCACCGGGCGCGCAACTCGCCGCTGCCTCGACGTTCGCGAGCACGGGCCGCGCGAGCCACGTAGCGTCGACCGCCACGTTCGCGTCGAGCCTGGACAACCAGCAACAGCTCGAGGCAGCTCGCGGCGTCCTCACGGCCCTCCCGGCGCCCATCGTGTACTCGCTGCGGGACCGCGCAGGGTCTCCCGCCGAGTCCGTCGATCGGCTCTTCGAGGTGCTCAAGGATGGGACGTTCTCACCGCCGCCGGGCCCGCTCGGCGCGCCGGACTCGATCATCGGGGCGACGGCGCACGCGGCCACCCTGTTCGACTCGCCGGCGCAACTCTGGAGCGCGATGCGGGCGGCGATCGGGGACCCCTCCAGCGCCGCGACCGCGATGCGCGGCACGGCTCCTGCCCCGGCGTCCGAGGCGGCCGGACCACCGGCCGAGGCGCTTCCAGAGGTGCACAACCTCGAGGACGCCGAGCGACTCCTCACGCAGCTCCGCTCGGCGTCAGCGCCGAGCCCGTCCTCGCCCCTCCCCATCTCGATGTCCGAGCGTGACGCCGACTGGTGGGAGGCCGCGCTGCGATTCCTCCTCGGCGGTGCGTTTCCGGCGTGACGCCCCGCCCCTTGACGGGCATGAACGGCGTCTGGTCAGATGATCCGGTCCGAGGGGAGTAACCCTGCCCGGTAGCGGGCGGCGTCCGGCTCGACAGTACGGGTTCGCATCCCGGGCCGGTCGGCGAGTGGTCCTGAGTCCTCTACTCAGACCTCCTCGCGTGTGAGACCTCGCTCATGGCTTGGTAGCCGTGGCGAGGCTCCGCGTTTGAGGAGGTTTCTTCGTTGCCAGACTTCTCCGGTCTCCTGGGTTTCGACCTGTTCGCGGGCTTCGGGCTGTGGCCCTGGGTCGCCTTCAACGTGTTCGTGCTCAGCATGCTGGCGATCGACCTCGGGGTGTTCCATCGCGACGCGCACGAGGTGTCGCGGCGCGAGGCGCTGACGTGGAGCGCGGTGTGGATCGGCCTCGCGCTGGTGTTCAACGCCGGCGTGTACGCCGTGGCAGGCTTCGACCGTGGCCTCGAGTGGACGACGGGCTACCTGATCGAGAAGTCGCTGTCGGTCGACAACGTCTTCGTCTTCCTGCTCATCTTCGGGACGTTCGCCGTCCCGGCCGCGTACCAGCATCGAGTGCTGTTCTGGGGGATCGTCGGCGCGCTGGTGATGCGTGCCATCCTCATCCTGGTGGGCGCGGTGCTCCTCGAGCGCTTCCACTGGATCATCTACGTCTTCGGCGCGTTCCTCATCCTCACCGGTCTGCGCTTCCTGCGGGACCAGAGCCACGAGCCGGACCCGCGCAACAGCCGGGTGCTCAAGGTCGCGAGGCGGTTCCTGCGGACCACCGAGCAGTACGAGGGCCAGCGCTTCTGGCTGCGCAGGAACGGCGTGCTCTACGCGACGCCGCTCTTCGTCGTCCTGCTGCTGATCGAGGCGACGGACCTCGTCTTTGCCGTCGACTCCATCCCGGCGATCTTCGCGGTGACGAGCGACCCGTTCATCGTCTACACGTCCAACGTGTTCGCGATCCTCGGGCTCCGAGCGCTGTACTTCGTCCTCGGCGGGTACCTCTCCGGCCTCAAGTACCTGAAGCCGGCACTGGCCGCGATCCTCGTCTTCGTCGGTGCGAAGATGGTGCTGGTCGACTTCTACAAGATGCCGCCGTTGCTGTCCCTCGTTGTGATCGCCTCGATCCTGGCGATCGCCATCGTGGCGTCCCTGCGGGCAACGCCTGAGCCGGGCGAGCACGTCCACGGGCCGGGGCTGGCGCCGGGCACGGACACCTAGCGACCCGGACAGCTAGCCGCACGGACATCGAGCGGCAGCGACGACGCCCGCGAGCTGCGCGGAACCACCGGGTTCACATCAGCTCGCGGGTGCGCCGATCCTCGATGGCCGCGACGTCCTGGAGCTCGAGCTCGTTGCGGACGCCGACCAGCGACTCGAGGCAGGCGCCGGGCCCACCCCAGCCATACGTGCGCACGACCTTGACGGCCGCTGTCCCTCGTTCACACGCGAGCGGCAATCGCTGTTCCATCGTGCGCCGGAGGCCGTCCCACATGTCCTTCGGGTGCTGGATCGCGAAGCGCGCGTACTGCAGCGCCATGAAGTCGTTGCCGATGACGCCCGGCTCGTTCCAGTCCTCCGGCGGGTCACGGAGCAGGTCCTTCATGCCCTGGTGCCGCTGCTCGACCTCCCACCGGTCATCGAGGTTGAGCGGAGCGAGGTGCAGCTCCGCCTCCGGAGCCAGCACGAGTTCGCGCAGCGCCTGGCGCACGATCTCGGCGCCCTCCGGCTGGTCCTCGACGGGCGGCCGCACGACATCGGGGAAGCGGTCGAGGCGCTGGCGTAGATGCTCGAGCGCGACGCCGAAGACGTGCGCCAGGGCGTGACGAGGTACGCCGGTGTGCACCAGGATGCGGATCTGCGAGTCCTGCCAGTCGACGTTCGAGATGCTGCCGCCCTCGAAGCCCTCGACGACCAGCCCGCGGAGTGCCTCCGTGAGCACCCGATGCTCGACCTCGGCGTAGCGCTTGTCGAGCGCGGTACCGATGTCCTTGCCCAGCACCTTCATACGTCCCCCGCTCCGTCAGCAGAAGGAGCGTAGCGGGACGGCGACCTCGATGGCCGCGCAGGTCAGAGGTCGAGGGGCTGACAGGTCAGGCAGTAGTCAGTTTCGCGGCTGCTCTGCACCTGCGAACGAATGGTCGAACCGCACCTCGGGCACGGCTGGTCCGCCTTGCGATGAACACGAAGGTGGTCGCGCCACTCCTCGTTGCGCTGGTACAGCCCGTCCTGCACCTCGGCCTCGAGGATTGGGCGTGCCCAGTCGAAGACGGCGTGCATGGCTCGGAAGAGGCCGCGGCGCTGCTCCTCGTCGAGCGTGGCGACGCGGCGGTGCGGGTGCACGCGCGCCTCCCAGAGGATCTCGTCGGAGTACGCGTTCCCGATGCCGGCCATGAACTCCTGGTTCGTCAGCACGTTCTTC
>JADLFF010000083.1 GCA_020845735.1 Dehalococcoidia bacterium | reverse complement strand
TGGACCGCCCGCTGCCCATCGGCACGACCGAGCCGAACGGCTACGGGCTGTACCACATGTGCGAGAACGTGCACGAGTGGTGCAGCGACTGGTACGCCCGGTACGAGGAGGGCGCCGAGGTGAGCCCCACGGGGCCGCTCGAGGGGACGCGCAAGACCTCGCGAGGTGGGTCGTGGCGGCATTCGGTGAAGGTCAACCGCATCCAAGCGCGGTCATCCCTCGATCCCGGCCGGCGGTACAACGACTACGGCTTCCGCGTCTACGCCGACGCCTGAACGGGCCGGCTAGCGCCGGGCGGCTCGCCGAGCCGCACGCTGCGGTGGTGCCTCGACCGGCACTGCCGAGGGCAATCGCGCGCCGAACAGGAAGCGGAGGAGGAACCCCCCGAGGAGCAGCCCGCCGATCGCGCCGAGCATGTCGGCGGCCCAGTCGCCCAGCGAGGGGTCACGTCCGACCTCGGCCTGTGCCAGCTCCGTGATGCTCGCGAAGATCCAGATCGCGAGCAGGAGCATGACGAGGGCACGGCGGGGGTTGCGCCTCGCGAACGAGCTGGTGACGTAGAGGCCGGACAGCGTCAGCCCCAGCGCTCCGAAGGCAATCGCGTGCCCGAGGGTGCACGGGACGCCAAAGGCGCAACCATTCTCGTCGATGGCAAGCGGTGTCAGCGTTGATGCCAGGATCGCCACGACCGTGCCAACGGCGCCCAGCGCCGCCAGGCGTCGAAGCAGTTCCACGAAGTCCCCCCGCCGCGCCCGCCTCGTGCGGACGAGTTGGTTCGGTATCTCTGGGGTGCCCGTCGCCGCACGCACAAGGGAGCGCAATCGAGCCTGATCGAGGATAGGCCTGATCGAGGGTAGGGGAGTGCAGACCTCGGCAGTGCGCGCGAGGGTTGCGATCGGGGATCCGTCGGCCGTGACGGCTCGCGAGTACTTGGCGAGCCTGCGCGGGCGGTGTACAACGCTGCACGTCGAGGCTCGCAACCGGAGGGCCGAGGCGGAAGCGGAGGCTAGCGTGCCAACGGCGGAGCTCGGCGAGGTATCGATCCACTACGAGGAGGCCGGCAGCGGGCTCCCGTTCGTGTTCTGCCACGGGCTGGGCGGCAGCGGCGAGGGCTTCGAGGCGGAGGACATGGCGTGGTACGCCGAGCGCTTCCGCACGATCTCGTGGGACAACCGGGGCCTCGGGCGGTCCGGGCAGGCGGCGAAGTACTCGCTGCCGAAGTACGCGCAGGACCTCGATGGGTTGCTGGGGCACCTCGGCATCGAGAAGGCCGTGGTCCTCGGGGTGTCGTGGGGCGGCGTGGTGGTGCAGCGCTTTGCCCTCGACTATCCCGAGCGCTGCGCGGCGATCGTGCTCGACTCCACCTCCAGCGAGGTGAACCCGCGCTCGGCGGAGAACTGGTACATGCGCGGCGAGGTCGCGCGCCTCGGTGCGGAGGCCGCGCTCGCGGGCCGCGAGCTGGCGCCCGCCTTCGAGGGCCACGTGACGATGTCGGACCAGGGGAACGTCGAGCGGACGGTGAAGCCCGAGCACGTCGAGTCGTACGTTGCCGAGGCGCGCGCGACGGCGGGCCTCCGCGAGCACCCAATGACGCCGTACCTGCACCGCATCGAGTGCCCCGCGCTCGTCGTCGGAGGCGGCAAGGACACCGTCGCGGGGGCCGGCGGCAGCGTCGTGATCGCGCGGGCGATCGGGGCGAACGCACGCCTCGAGATCCTGCAGGAGGCGGGGCACGGCGTGTACCGGCAGGGCCGGGACGAGTTCCGCCCGCTGCTCCTCGAGTTCCTCGCCCAGCACGGACTGCACTCGGCCTGACGCGCTGAGCACTCGAGCCACACGACACGCGACAGACCGGAGACGTAGACATGCGCAAGATCACCGTCGGGGTGAACTGGCAGGGGCCGCTGGACCGCGACGCGATGCTCCGCGATGCAAAGGCCGCCGACGAGAGTGGCGTCCACATGATCACCGTGGCCGAGGCGTGGGGGCGTGATGCGATCACGCTGCTCGCGCTGCTGGCCTACGAGACGAGGAACGTCCAGCTTGGCACCTCGATCATCAACTCGTTCTCGCGGACGCCGGCCGCGATCGCGCAGCACTTCACGACGCTCGACCAGGTGTCGAACGGGCGGATGATGATCGGCCTCGGGACGTCGGGGCCGCTCGTGATCGAGCACTTCCACGGCATCCCGTTCGACAAGCCGATCACGCGGCTGCGTGAGTACGTCGAGATCATCAACATGCTCGTGGCGGGCGAGCCGCTGCACTATCACGGCAAGATCTTCGAGCTGGACCGGGGGTTCTCGCTGCGCCATCTCGGCGACCTGCCGAGGCGACACATCCCGATCTACCTCGGGTCGCAGGGGCCGGTCTCGGTGGCCCTCGCGGCGGAGCTGGCCGACGGCTGGCTGGCGCCGGCGGCGGGCCGCGAGGGGTGGAAGCAGCAGGTGGCGGACTTCCGGTCGAAGGTCGCCTCGTACGGCCGCGACCCCGACAGCGTCGTGATCACCGCGGGCGGCGCTCACGTGACCGCGGAGCCGGAGAAGGCGTACCAGTTCGTGCGCGAGCAGACCGCCTTCTACATGGCGAAGATGGGCGAGCTGCACTACCAGAACTTCCACCGGATCGGCCTCGGCGAGGTGGCCGACGAGGTGCGCCGCGTGTGGCGCGAGGAGGGCTCGCAGGCCGCGTACGCCGCGGTGACCGACGACGTCGTGCACGCGCGCGCCTACGCCGGCCCCGTCGAGGGCGCCATCGAGTGGGTCGAGGCGCAGCGGGAGGCCGGGTACAGCCAGTCGAGCGTGGCGATCAGCGAGCGCGACCCGCAGAAGCGCGCGGAGATCTACCGCAAGCTCGTGGGGTAGCCCTCGAGGGTGGGACGTGACGAGGAGGGGGGCCGCGGGGCCCCCTCGTTGTGTGTGTGGGTGCGGCGGCGGCCGGAGTCCTCGAGTCGGGCTCCGGGTGGCCGGCGAGTGGTTCGACAGGCTCACCACGAGCGGTTGCGCTTGACAAACGGTTGCCCGTGGCTGCCGATCCCCAAGGGGGGCGGCGGGGCCCCCTCCGCGCGTTGCGTGTGGGTGCGGCGGCTGCGGGAGTCCTCGATTCGAACTCCAGGCAGACGGCGAGTGGTTCGACAGGCTCACCACGAACGGATGCAGGCGGCTGCCGATCCCTAGGGGGCCGACGGGCCCCCTCGTTGTGTGTGGGTGCGGCGGCTGCCGGAGTCCTCGAGTCGGGCTCCAGGTGGCCGACGCCGAGTGGTTCGACAGGCTCACCACGAACGGATGCAGGCGACGGAGCGGATACGCGCTGTTGCCGCGCGAGGCGCGCCGAGGGCTAGCGGGGCGCCTCGGTGATGGCGTCGCGCAGGTAGCGGAGGGCGAGCGTGGTGAAGAGCGCCATGTTCTCGCCTCGATCCTCCACGCCCGTCTCGAAGACCTGCGTGCGCGCGACGGGGCCGGCGACCCCGATCGTCGTGCGGCCGATCGGCGCGCCCGAGCGGCCTCCCGTCGGTCCGGCGAGGCCTGACTCCGCGATGCACCACGTGGCGCCGAGGCGGCCGCGCATGGCCTCGGCGAGGGAGGCGATGAGCGCCTCGGTGGTGCCGCGGTAGTTCTCGTAGTCCGCCGCGGGCACCCCGGCGAGCTGGATGCGCGAGTTGCGGGTGTAGACCACCCCGCCGCCCGCGTAGTACCTCGAGGCGCCCGCGACCCAGAGGAGCGCCGCGGAGACCAGGCCGCCCGTGGTCGCCTCGGCGACGGCGATCGTCTCGCCTCGAGCGGTGGCCAGATCCGCGATCTCGTTCGCCAGCGCCTGCTGCTCGCTGTCGAGGAATGCCATCGAAACCCCCTCCCGAAGCCGCGTGATGCGCGGCGCATCGTAATACACGGCGCGCGTGCGCATCGTGAGGCGCGCGCGTTCACCTCGATTTGACGCGGCCTGAATCGCGTGTTGACGCGAGCGGCCCCTGCCGTTGCCTACGGTCGATGCGGACAGAGCGATGAACGAACCACGCGAGGCCGGGCGGCCTCCCACGGAGGACAGGACGATGAGCACGATGATCACGGATGCACTGCAGCGCCTGGCACGGGCGTTCGGGAACGCGATGCTGATGATGGCGATCGCCGACGACGAGTACTGGCTGGCGCGTGGGCAGCTCGTTGATCCCGAGCTGGCGCGCCTCCTGCCGGGGCTTGCGGACAGGAGCGCCGGCAATGAGGCCGGCCCGTCCTTCTCGAGGGGGCACGACGCCGTCCTCGAGGCGGAGTGGCTGCTCGCGGCTGCGCGCGAGGACGAGGCAGTGCCCGCGGCGTAGGCCCCCGAGGCGACGAGGCGGCAGCAGCCACCGGCGGCATCTGTTAGCCTCGACGGGTATGCCAACCACCACCGATGCCCGCCAGACCGCCCGCCAGCGCCTCACGCGTGAGCGTGGCTTCATCACGAAGAACTGGGGCGGTCGCATCCCGATCGCGATGGTCTACCCGAACTCGTACTACATCGGGATGTCCAACCTGGCGATGCAGACCGTGTACGCGCTGTTCAACGCGTACGACGAGCTGGTCTGCGAGCGGGCGTTCTACGACCCGCCGGGCAAGGGCGGGCGGCACCCCTCGCCGGTGGTGTCCATGGAGTCGCAGCGCTCGCTCGGCGACTTCGCGGTGATCGCGTTCACGCTGTCGTACGAGTACGACTACTTCAACATGGTGCAGTGCCTCCGCGCCGCCGGGATCCCCCTCCGCGCCGAGGAGCGGGACGAGCGCCACCCCCTCGTGATTGCGGGAGGGGCGTGCATGCTGACGAACCCCGCGGGGGTCGCGCCCTTCCTCGATGCCGCCGTGGTTGGCGAGGGCGAGGAGGTCATCCCGGGCCTCGTGGGCGCGTGGCAGGACGGGCTGTACGGGTCTCGCGAGGAGCTGCTCGACGAGATGGCGGGCATCCCTGGCGTGTACGTGCCGACGCGACCGCCTCGGTTCGGCGCCGTCGAGCGCCAGTGGGTGCAGGACATCGCCAGCACCGAGGCGCACTCGACGATCCTGACGCAGGACACCGAGCTGTCGGACATGACCCTCGTGGAGTGCGCGCGCGGGTGCGGCCGCGGCTGCCGCTTCTGCATCGCGGGGTACGTGTTCCGGCCACCGCGCTACCGGCCCGCCGAGCAGCTGCTCGGCATCATCGAGCACTCGCTGCAGCACTCGAACAAGGTGGGGCTCCTCGGTGCGGCCGTGGCCGACCACCCGGAGCTGACCGAGGTGGCCGTCGGTGCGCACGAGATGGGCGCGCGGGTCTCGATCTCCTCGCTGCGGGTGGACAACCTCAACCCGAAGGTGCTCGCCGCGATCGCCGCCGGGGGCACGAAGACCGTGACCGTCGCGCCCGAGGCGGGGTCGGAGCGCCTGCGCCTCGCGATCAACAAGGGCGTGTCGGAGGAGCAGATCCTCGATGGCGCGTCGCTGGTTGCGGAGTCGGGCGCCTCGAGGTTCAAGCTCTACTTCATGTGCGCGCTGCCCGGCGAGGAGGACGACGACCTCTACGAGATGGCGCGCCTGGGGAACGCGATCAAAGCGCGCCTCGATGCGGGGGGGAACGGCACGCGCATCGTCATGGCCGTGAGCCCGCTCGTGCCGAAGCCGTGGACCGCGTACCAGTACCAGCCCGCGATCGACGTGGGGCTGGCGAAGCAGCGCCTCGGGGTGTTGCAGCAGCACCTCGCGCCCGGCGTCGAGCTGCGGTCGGACTCGCCGATGACGGCGCGCATCGACGACGTGCTGTCGCGCGCCGACGGACGGCTCGCGGACATGCTCGAGTGGATGCCGGACGACTCGCTGGGCACGTATCGCCGTGCGATCAAGGAGTTCGGTCTCGACGGGGAGTTTCCGTGGTCGACCGAGAAGCCGCCGTGGCACATCGTGGACATCGGGATGACCGAGCGCTTCCTGCTCCGCGAAATGGACAAGCACGAGCGGATGCGCCGCACGATCCCGTGTCCGCCTCCCGAGGTCGGCTGCAAGCTCTGCGGCGTCTGTTAGCGCCGCATGCGCTGGCGAGCACTCACGCTCGTCCTCGGCGCCGCGTCACTCCTCGGTGGCTGCTTTCCCGACGAGGACCTCGCGTTCCGGGAGGAGTGGGTGGCGCCCGGCGCTGCGTTCCGCGCCTCGGAGTGGGATCGCGAGATCGCTCGATTCGCCTCGCTCGAGGAGCTGCGCGCCTGGTCGCCCGTCCCGTTGGGGCTGCCCGCGTATGTGCCGCACGGCGTCCGGCTGCAGAGCGCGAGCGTCGTGTTCCTCCCCGGGCCGGGGGCATCGTTCGTGTCGGCCCCTGTGGAACACACCGTCGTGCTCCTGTTCGCGGCGGACGGCGCGATCCGGCACGTGGTCACCGCGTTTCCCGGCGTGGAGGTGGGCGCCGACGGGTCGGCGCGCATCACCGAGGAGCGGCTTCCCGATCCGGCGGACGGACGAGCCGAGTCGCTGTTGCGCTGGCAGGCGTGCGGATCGGACCTCGCGATGAGCGTCGTGGATGCGCCTGCCTCGTACCTGCCCCACGCGAGGGTCATGGCCGCCTCGATCGCGAGGTCGTGCCGGACGCCGTAGGTCGCGTCAACTGCTATTCCGACGCGTAGAGTCGCTCGCGCAATCGCTTGCGAAACTCGCGGAATGCGGCTGAGGAAGCGGCCTTCTCCGGCTCGCGATGACCCAGGGCCGCGGCAACTCGGGCGAGTTGGGCATCATGCCGCGGGTCTTCCGCTCGAGGGCATCCATTCGACGGATGCCGCAGGGGGACGTGAGCAACACCAGCAAGCGTGAGCGCCCGCTCCGCGCCACCTCCAAGTGCGAGGACGACCTTCGGTTCGAAGGCGTCCACTTCGCGAGTGAGATGCAGTTGTACGCAGGCCGTCAGGTGGGACGCAGGGATCCGCGGCCCGCTCTCGAACAACGTGCTGCACTTGAATGCGTCGGTGATCCATGCGTAGTCGCGCCAGTCGGCAGCGAGCGGATCGAGGTCCCCATACGACGTATCCGCGTCGCGAAGCAGCCACATGGCCATTCGAACATAGGCCAACGTGTTGCGGTGGAAGATGTAGTGGCCGCCTCGTCCAAGTTGCACAAACTGGCGTGTGCCGTTGTCGAGGATCGCGCGTGCCGCGGCGGTCGACGCGGTGCCATCCGCGGATAGCTCGACGCCGTTGCGTCTCAAGTCGGCACCCTCGCCGGGGTGGGGTGCGCCCGGGTTGAGCGCTGCCACGACGATCGCTCGATGGCCTGCTGATTCGCTCCCGGACCATCCCCTCGGCGGAATCCAATAGTGTCCGCCGGCCCCGTCCGGCACTCGCCTGAGGATTCCATCACTCGGTTTCCCGCGGGCGACTGAACCGTTGTGGAAGGAGTCGGGGCAAGCGCGGCAGGCGATGAACGCCTTGGTCATCTCCAGCACCGACGTGGTGTCATCACTCATTGCGGCTCCCGACGCCTCGCATGATAACTAGTCATAAGGCCGCGCGCCCTCCTCCTCCAGCGCAGTCGCGAGGGCGATCGCGACATCATCGCGCCAGCGCCGGGCGATGAGCTGGATGCCGATGGGGAGGCCCTCGGGGGAGACGCCGAACGGGACGACCGCGGCGGGCTGGCCGGTGAGGCTCCACGGCAGCGTGTAGCGGTACTCGTCGCGGCCCCACGAGCCGTGCTCCGGGGCCGGGCGCGCGGCGACCGGGGAAAGCACCGCGTCGAAGCCCTCGAAGAAGGCCGCCATCGAGCGGCTGAAGCGCTCCCACTCGAAGCGGCCGCGCTCGATCGCCTCGGCGGAGAGGGTGGGCGCGCGCGGGGGACGCCACTCCTCGAAGGAGAGCGACTGGACGCGCGCCCAGTAGCCCTCCGTGATCGGCAGCGACTCCGCGAGGCGGGGCGGTGCGGCCTCGACGACCGTGCAGCCGCGGTCCGCGAGGGCGCGCGCCGCCTCCTCGACGGTGCGTGCGGTCTCAGGCGTGGGTGCGGCCCCCGGCATGGCGACGAACCAGGCCACGCGGAGGCCTCGGAGGTTGACCTGCGCCGCGTCGCCGAGGGGGACCGGGACGCTGCCCGGGTCGCCGGGGTCCGCGCCGGCGATGACGCGGAGCGCCACCTCGAGGTCACGCGCCGAGCGGGCGAGCGGCCCGATCGTCGTGCGCGGGTCCGAGAGGTGGCCGAGCCTCGGGTAGTGGCCCGTGTTCGGCACGAGGCCCGTCGTGGGCTTGAGGGCGGCCACGCCGCAGCAGTGCGCCGGCCAGCGGATGCTGCCTCCGGAGTCACTCGCGAGGCCGAGCGGGGACCCACCCGACGCGACGACCGCCGCCTCGCCGCTGGACGACGAGCCCGGCGTGCGCGCGAGGTCGCGCGGGTTGTTCGGCCTCGGGTGGAGCGGGGCGCCCTCGGTCACCGTGCTTTTACCGACGACGATCGCGCCTGCCTCGCGGAGACGGGCTACCACGGGCGCGTCGCGCGGCGGCACGTACTCAGCGCGGTGCTCGTAGCCCGCGTCGCAGACCAGCCCCGCCACCTCGATCCAGTCCTTCACCGTGACCGGCACGCCCGCGAGCGGCCCGAGGGCCTCGCCGCGTGCGAGGGCAGCGTCCACCGCGCGCGCATGATCGAGGGCCTGCGGGTCGAGTCGCACGATCGCGTTGAGCTGGCCGTTCACCTCGCCGATACGGCGGAGGTGCGCCGTGACCACCTCGAGGGCCGTGACCGCGTGCTCGCGGATCAGGCGGGCGAGCTCGGTCGCCGGCGCCTCGAGGAGCGGATCGGAGAGCGGCGGCAGTGCCGGGTCGAGCGGCAGGTCGAGTGGCATGGGACCTCCTCGGGTGCCGGGGACGCTAGCACGCGCGCGTTACCTCCGATGTCCACCGTTTACCTTCACGTGGCGGACGCACCTGCCGGAGGGATGCTGGCTTCGGGTGTTTCGAGGTGGGCGTGTGTGGTTCGCCAGACCCTTCGACTTCGCTCAGGAGAGCCTCACCACGAACGGATGACGGCGGGGTGTGGGAGCTCGACCAACTGCGCAGCTCGGGGCTGGTGCCCGTTCACCACGACGGGTGACGGTGGTTCGTGCGAGCTCGACCAGCTGCGCAGCTCGGGCGCTGGCGCCCGTTGACCACGAGCGGGTGACGGCGGTTCTGTGGGAGCGCAACCAACTGCGCAGCTCGGGGCTGGTGCCAGCTCACCACGAACGGATGACGGCGGGGTGGGAGCACTCGGAACCGGCCGCGTGGAACAGGTGTCGCGGGCACCGCCTCCACCCGGGCCACGCGTATGATCGACGCGTGACCTCCCCTCAGAGCCCCCCGTCGACGATCGAACGGCGCATCGAGGCGGTCCGCTCCCGCATCCGTCTTGCGTGCGAGCGCGCGGGGCGCGACCCATCCGCAGTCACGCTCGTGGCCGTGTCCAAGACGTTCGGCCTCGAGGACGTAGCGGCAGCCCTCGAGGCGGGCGTGGCCGACTTCGGGGAGAACCGCGCGCAGGAGCTCGTGCCGAAGGCGCGCGCCGCCACCGAGGCGGGCCTCGCACCGCGGTGGCACTTCATCGGCCACCTCCAGCGCAACAAGGTCGCCGAGGTGGTCCCGCTCATCGCGACGCTCCACTCGCTCGACTCGCCCCGGCTGATCGAGGCAGTCTCGGCGGCCCGCCGTCCGATGCCTCTCGGCGGTGGGCGCCATGCCGTGAACCCGCTGCCCTGTTACCTTGAGGTCAACGTGTCAGGTGAGGCGCAGAAGCAGGGCGTGCCGCCAAGCGAGGTGGGTGCGCTCCTCGCGACTGCCGCGGCAGCACCCGGGATCGAGGTCATCGGGTTGATGACGGTCGCACCATTCGCAGCAGACGCCGAGGCTGCGCGCCCCGTCTTTCGGGCGCTGCGCGCACTCGCTGACGCGCACGGCCTCGAGGGCCTCTCGATGGGGATGACCAACGACTTCGAGGTCGCCATCGAGGAGGGGGCCACCGTCGTGCGTGTCGGGCGGGCGATCTTTGGCGACCGGTCAGGGTGAGCCGAGGCAGCGTTCGAGACAGAACGCGATAGAAGGCGCAGGTTAGTGGTGCGGATCGGGATCATCGGTGGCGGGTTCATGGGCGAGGCCTTCCTGCGGGCCATCCTGCGTGCGGGCCTCGCGAGCCCGAACGACATCGCGGTCGCCGAGATTTCGCACGCCCGGCGCACCGTGCTCGCCGAGCACGGCGTGCGCGTGACCGACGACGAGGAGAGCGCGTGCATCGGGGCGGACGTGGTCCTGCTCTCGGTGAAGCCGCAGGACCTGAGCGGCGCCGCGCAGCCCCTCCAGGGGCGCATCCCGCCCGGCGCCGTGCTCGTGTCGATTCTCGCGGGCGTGCCGCTCCACGCCATCGAGCGGGTCTCGGGCCATCGAGCGGTCGTGCGCGTGATGCCGAACCTGCCGGCGGCGATCGGCGAGGGGGCAGCCGTCTTCTACGCCTCGGCAGGCGTGACGGAGCCGCAGCGCGCGCTCGTTCGGACGCTGCTCGACGCCGTGGCGACCGCCGTCGTCGAGGTGCACGACGACGAGGAAGTGGACCTCGCGACCGCGATCCACGGCTCCGGGCCGGCGTACGTGTACCTGATGATCGAGGCGCTGATCGATGCCGCCGTGCGCCTCGGGATGAAGCGCCCCGACGCGACCAGCCTCGTGCTGGCCACCGTGGCGGGATCGGCGCGGTACGCCATCGAGTCCGGGCTGCATCCGGCCTCGCTGCGGAACGCCGTGACGTCGCCGGGGGGCACCACCGCCGCTGCGCTCGCAGAGCTGGAGGCGGCAGGTGTGCGCGCCGCCCTCGACGAGGCCGTGCAGGCCGCGTTTGATCGCGCGCAGGAACTGGCCGAGGGATAGGCGCGGGTGGTCGCGAGGACGAAGGACGGTCCGTGAACGAGATTGCCAGGATTCTCGCGCTGTTCCTCGACGTGCTGGCGTTCTCGATCTTCTTTCGAGCGCTGGCCTCGTGGTTCCCGATCGATCGCGAAGGGCCCGTGCTGCGGGCGCTCGACGCGATCACCGAGCCCGTACTCGAGCCGCTGCGGCGCGTGGTGCCGACCATCGGGATGATCGACATCACCCCGATGGTCGCGATGATCCTGCTGCAGGTGATCTCGCGCGCACTGAGCAGCGGCGCAGTGGGCTAGCGCGCCCGTTCGAGGCGGCTGCGCACCTCCTCGGCGGTCAGCCCGCCCACCTCGAGCACCTTGCGCCGAGCGCTCGCACCGACGACGACGCGCACCGTCGAGGGCGCCACGCCGAGCGCCCGGGCGAGTAGCTCCTCGATGGCCGCGTTCGCTCGACCGTCGACCGGTGGGGCCGTGACGCGCGCCCGCAGGTGGAGGCCGTGACCGGCCGTGGTCACCTCGACGATCTCATTCCGGGACGCCCGAGGCGTGAGCTGGACCGTGATACGGGTCATCCGGCGGTATCCTCGACAGGCCCAGCCCACCGCAGTCCGGGTGGCGAGGGTGAGCGCGCACGCTGGCGCTGGGTGACAGTGTAGAACACCTGTTTGACTCAGAACGGGCGTTCGACTACAGTCCGCAGCGGCAGAGCACCGAGCGCGCCGCGCCCGCCATCACGGTACCGAAGGGAAGTCGAGGCCGTCATGCCCAACATCATGGACGAATCCGCACGCATCGCGAAGCGGCGCGAAGACCTCACGAAGGCCATCGAGGGGATCACCAAGGAGCACGGCAAGGGCGCGATCATGCGCCTCGGCGACCCGGGGGCGTCGGTTGCCGTGACCGCCGTGCCGACGGGCGCGCTCTCCCTCGACATCGCCCTCGGCGTGGGGGGTGTGCCGCGAGGACGTATTACTGAGATCTATGGCCCCGAGTCCGCGGGCAAGTCGACGCTTGCGCAGCACATCATCGCCGAGGCGCAGCGCAATGGCGGCATGGCGGCCTACATCGATGTCGAGCACGCGCTCGACCCCGAGTACGCGGGACAGTGCGGCATCAACGTCGACGAGCTGCTGATCTCGCAGCCGGACACCGGGGAGCAGGCCCTCGAGATCTGCGAAGCGCTGATCCGGTCGAACGCCCTCGATGTCGTGATCGTGGACTCCGTGGCGGCGCTGGTGCCGCGCGCGGAGATCGAGGGCGACATGGGCGACTCGATGCCCGGCCTGCAGGCGCGGCTGATGTCGCAGGCGATGCGCAAGCTGACCGGTGCCGTGGCGCGGTCCAACACGGCGCTGGTCTTCATCAACCAGCTGCGCGAGAAGATCGGCGTCGTGTTCGGGTCGCCCGAGGTCACGCCCGGTGGCCGTGCGCTGAAGTTCTACTCGTCGGTGCGCATCGAGATCCGGCGTGTGGAGTCGTTGAAGCAGGGCACGACGTTCGTGGGCAACCGGGTGCGGTGCAAGATCGTGAAGAACAAGGTGGCGCCGCCGTTCCGGCAGGCGGAGTTCGACATCATGTTCACGGGCGACCAGCACGGCATCAACAAGGAGGGCGACATCCTCGACCTCGCCGCGCAGTTCGAGGTCGTGAAGAAGCTGGGCGCGTTCTACTCGTACGGTGACCTGCGCCTCGGCCAGGGGCGGGCTGCTGCCTGCGAGTACCTGCGCCAGCACGCGGAGATGACCGACGAGATCACCGGTCGGGTCAAGGGCGCGGCCGGGCTCAAGGGTGCGCCCGTGATGACCGAGCTTCCGGGCGCCGAGGGCGACGACGACGAGTCGGAAGTCGACGCGCTGGCTGACGTCTAACTGCGGGCCCGTTGGGCATCGAGGTCCGCAGGTGACGACCTGGCTGCAGTTTGCCGCGGGCGGAGCGACCGAGGCTCGTCCAGCCGAGGTACTCCGCACCCCGCGAGTCCAGCGCGGGAGTGACGGTCGGGGTGACGTGCGCGGTGAGCGTGGCCAGTGGGTGCCGTTCGAGGGCGGTTCGTCCGCCCTCGCGGCGGCCGGGGAGCGCCTGCTCACGGCGTCACCGGGAATCGCGTACCTCGGGACCGTGTCCGCAGCGGGAGTGCCGCGGGTTCACCCGTTCATGCCTCGAGTGGTGGATGGTGACCTGGTGGCGTTCGTCATCGCGGGGTCGCCGAAGGCGCGCGACCTCCTCGAGGGGCGGCCGTGCGTGGTGTATTCGGCGCTGGCCGATGAAGACGAGGAGTTCTGGGTGCGCGGCACCGCGTGGGCCATCGATGACCGTGCGCGCATCGAAGGGGCGTTGCAGGCGATGCCGTGGGCGAAGCTCGACACGGAGACGCTGATGGCGTTCGAGATTCGGGACGTGGGCTGGACGAGGTGGGTCGACTTCGGCACCCCGGACCATCGTCCGCTGCATCATCGCTGGCGCGCGGCGTGACCGGGCAGACGTTCGAGGACCTCCGCGCGCTGATCGGGCGGCGGGAGTCGTCGCCGGATGCCCCGGATGACTCTGTGCCGGCTCGCCCTCGAGCGCCGCTCGATGCCGCGGGGCGCGCAGCGTTGCAGCAGGCGCTCCGGCTCCTGTCGGTCCGCGGGTACGCGACCGCCGAGTTGCGGCGCCGGCTGCTGAGGCGCCACGAGGCGGATGCGGTCGATGGGGCGTTGCGGAGCCTCGAGGGGACGTCATTCCTCGATGACGCGGCGTGGGCGGCGTCGTACGTCGGAGGTATGCGGGGGCGCGAGCGGTCCTCGGCGATCCTCCGGCGAGACATGGCAGCTCGAGGTGTGGACGGTGCCGTTGCCGCGAGCGCCCTCGAGACCCACGACGACGAGGTCGCGGCGCTGGCGGTCGCGCGGCGCCGTGCCGGGAGCCTGCGTACCGTGCCGGCCGAGGTGCGCGCGCGCCGCCTTCGTGACTACCTCCTGCGGCGAGGCTTCTCGGCGGGACTGGCACAACGGGCGACGGCCGCGGCGCTGTCCGAGGCGTTCGGAACGGATGACTAGCGTCGGGGGCGTGAGGGTTTCGCGAAGGAACGCAGGAGCGGGCGATGCTAGGATTGGGTCACGAGGTGTGACCGCACCTACTTGATGTAATCCAGTCGCCGCGCAGCCATCGAGGCGCGAGGCGGCTGACCCGAAATCGGAGCCCTGAGATGGAAACCCTGGTCTTGAGCGCGCTCTTTGGCGTCGCTGGACTCGCCGTGGGCGCTGTGGGTGCGTTCGCGTGGCTGCGCAGTAGCGCCTCGGGAGTGGTCCAGCAGGCGAAGCGGGAGGCCGAGCTCGTCCTCGCCGACGCTGAGTCGGGTCGCCGTGCCAAGGAAGTGGCTGCGCAGGAGGACGCGATCCGCTTTCGCAAGGAGGCGGAGGACGAGCTGCGCGAGCAGCGGCGCGAGGTGAGCCGGATCGAGCGGCGCGTCGAGCAGCGCGAGGAAGCCCTCGAGCGGCGGGGGGAGTCGCTCGAGCGGTCGGAGCAGGGGTTGCGGGACCGGCAGGCCCAGCTAGAGACCTCGGAGAAGGACTTTGGCAGCAAGGTGCAGCTGCTGCAGACCGAGCTCGAGCGCATCGCGGGCATGACGAGCGACGAGGCGCGGCAGACGCTCCTCGATGAGATCGACAAGGAGCTGCGCGACGAGGCGGCGCGGCGCGTGCGAGCGATGGAGGCGAGCGCGCGCGCGGAGGCTGATGCGCGGTCGCGGAAGACGCTGGCGACGGTGATGCAGCGCATGACGTCCGAGATTACGGCCGAGACGACGGTGTCGATCGTCCCGATCCCCTCGGAGGAGGTGAAGGGGCGGATCATCGGGCGCGAGGGACGCAACATCCGTGCGTTCGAGGCGGCGACGGGGTGCGACCTCATCATCGACGACACGCCGGACGTGGTCACGGTCTCGGGCTTTGACCCGGTGCGCCGCGAGATCGCGCGCCTCGCGCTCAGCCGGCTGATCCAGGACGGGCGGATCCAGCCCACGCGGATCGAGGAGGCGGTGGACCGCGCTCGCTCCGAGGTGGATCGGCTGGTCGTCGAGGCCGGCGAGCAGGCGCTGGTCGACGCGGAGGTGACGGGCCTCCATCCAGAAGTGGTGAAGACCCTCGGGCGGTTGCGCTACCGGTTCTCCTATGGCCAGAACCAGCTGCGGCACGCCGTCGAGACGTCCTGGTTGGCGGCGGCTGTGGCTGCCGAGATCGGCGCGGACATCGAGATCGCGCGAGTCGGTGGGCTGCTCCACGACCTCGGGAAGGCCGTGGACCGCGAGCAAGAGGGGACCCACGCGGCCATCGGCGCGGACATCGCCAAGCGCTTCGGCATCCCTCGCGAGGTGGTGCACTGCATCGAGGCGCACCACGAGGAGATCCGGCCGGAAACGACCGAGTCGATCATCGTGATCATCGCAGACGCGATGTCGGGCAGCCGCCCCGGGGCGCGTCGGGAGTCTGCGGACGAGTACATCCGGCGCCTCGAGTCCCTCGAGGCGATCGCCAGCTCGTTCGACGGTGTGCAGCAGTGCTTCGCCATCCAGGCGGGTCGCGAGGTGCGGATCATCGTCGAGCCGGACCGCGTGGACGACGTCGATGCGATGCGCCTCGCGCGGGACGTGTCGCGGAAGATCGAGGAGACGATGCAGTACCCCGGCGTGATTCGCGTAACGGTCGTGCGAGAGACTCGGGCGACCGCCGTCGCGCATTAGCGCCCGGGTCGGCGGGCGTCCCGGTGCGAGTGTTGATGGTCGGCGACGTGGTCGGTCGGCCGGGTCGCGAGGCGGTCGCGCAGTTGCTCCCCGGGCTCCGCGAGGAGTTGGCGCTCGACCTCGTAGTGGTGAACGCAGAGAACGCCGCCGCGGGCCGCGGGCTGACGGTGCGGATCGCGCGCCAGCTGCTCGAGGCGGGTGCGGACGTGCTGACGTCGGGGAACCACATCTTCAACGTCCGGGAGTTCACGAGTCAGCTCGGTCAGCTTGAGCTTCCCATCCTGCGTCCGGCGAACTACCCGCCGGGCGTGCCGGGCATGGGAATGCTGACGGTGGGTGACGTGACCGTGATCAACCTCATGGGCCGCGTGTTCATGCCGGTCGACCTCGATGATCCGTTCCGGGCCGCCGACGCGCTGCTCGCGGAGGTGCCGCCGGGGGCCGTGGTGCTGGTCGACTTCCACGCGGAGGCGACGAGCGAGAAGCAGGCACTGGCGTGGTACCTCGATGGGCGGGTGTCCGCCGTGGTGGGCACCCACACGCACGTGCCCACCGCCGACGCGCGCGTGTTGCCTCGAGGGACCGCGATGGTCACGGATCTCGGGATGAGCGGCGCGGTGGACTCGATCATCGGGGACGACGTGGCGTCGGTGCTCAGTCGCTTCCTCACCAGCATGCCGACGCGGCTCCCGGTGGCCGCCGGTGGCACGGCGGTCATGAACGGCGTGCTCATCGACATTGACGAGCAGACTGGACGCGCGCGCAGCATCGAGCGGGTGGACCGCACCTGCGAGGTCGGCGTGGACGCGAACGCGAGCTAGCTCGGGCTGGCTGAGGGTGGCCTCGAGGGGATGACGATGGCGATCGGGGACTTCCACACACACTCGACGTTGTCGGACGGACGGCTGACGCCGACGGAGCTCGTGGACCTCGCGGCGTCGCGCGGCGTGCGCACCATGGCGCTCTCCGACCACGACACGCTCGCCGGCTACGAGGAAGCGCGCGCCGCGGCGCGCAGGCACCCCGGGTTCCTGCTGGTGCCCGCCGTCGAGATTTCCTGCGACCTGCCCGGTACCGAGTTGCACATGCTCGGGCTGTTTGTCGATCCCGCGCACGAGCGGCTGAGGTCGGAGCTGGCGCGCTTTCGCGACGGTCGCGAGGAGCGCGGGCAGGCGATGGTCGAGGCGCTCGCGTCGCAGGGTGTACCCGTCGAGTGGGGGCGCGTGAAGGAGCTGGCCGGCGAGGCGGCGGTCGGGCGCCCGCACATGGCGCTCGCGCTGATCGAGGCGGGGCACGTCGCGACGTTCAACGAGGCGTTCGATCGCTTCCTCGGGCGAGGGATGCCCGCCTACGTCGAGCGGGAGACCATCGGCCCCGCCGAGGCGATCGCGATGATCCGCGACGCCGGTGGCCTGGCCGTGTTCGCGCACCCCTCGTTCACGACCGACTTCGAGGGCGTGGCGCGCATGCTGGCGGCGCAGGGCCTGTTCGGTATGGAGGTCTACTACAAGGCCTACGAGCCGGAGCTGGTGGAGTCGCTGCGGGCGCTGGCGGAGCGGCTGGGGCTGTTTGCGCTCGGCGGGTCCGACTACCACGGTGCGGGCGCGGCCGACGAGCGGCTGCCGGGCGACATCCCGCTGCCGGATGCCGTCGTGCCGGCGTTCATCGAGGCCGCCCGGGCAGCGGGCTGCCTGGTTCCCGACCGCACGCCCGAGGTTGGTGCGCCATGACCTCGCTGCCCACGCCGGCGCCCGAGGAGGTGACGTACTGCCAGCGTCACCCCACCGTGGAGAGCGAGCTGCGCTGCGGTCGGTGTGAGACGCTGATCTGCCCTCGATGCCTGGTGTACACGCCCGCGGGCACGCGCTGTCCGGACTGCGCGAAGCTTCGCCGTCCGCCGATGTACGAGTTCGCGGCGCGCGACTACCTCGTGCTGGCGGCCACGAGCATCGGCGTGGCCGTTGCGCTGGGCGTCATCGGGGCGCTCGTGCTGCCCGTCGGCATCCGGGGGTTCCTGTTCCTGACGCTGGCGATCTTCGGTGGGACCGCCCTGGGCGGCGGCATCGCGGAGCTGCTCCAGAGGGCGACGCGCTACAAGCGAGGCCCGGCGATCCAGGTTGCGGCCGTCGCCACGCTCGTGGGCGCGGCGGTCATCAGGCTGACGCTGGCGGGTGGCCTGCAGCTGGTGGCCGCCGATCTCGCGGTCACGCTGCTGCTCGTGATCGCCGCTGCCGTGGCGTGGGGCCGGCTGCGGTAGGCCCGGTAGGGCGGGGAACGCCTCGAGGGGTGTTAGCCCGCCTGCAGGCGCTGGAGGATGGCCAGCACCACGAGCATGCCGATGCACGTGGCGGTCACCCCGACGACGCGCTTGAGCTCCGAGATGAGGAACCGGGACTCACGGTCGGCGCTCGCAAGTGCGCGCTCCGTGTCCCGCCGAACGCGGGCGTCGTCCGTCGGAGCGGGATGTGCCGTCACCGTCTCGGCGGCGAAGGTGGGCCGGGGCGGCAATCGTCGGCGCGTGGTGGAGTCTCGTCGAGGCGCGGTGGGCATGGAGGTAGTCTACGGTGGCCCGGCGCAGCGAGGAAGCCGAATCGTTGACCCGCGGGCGCGTAGCTGCAAAGATTGAGTTCTGCGGCCCCGTGGTGCAGCGGCCTAGCACGCCACCCTGTCACGGTGGAGATCGTCGGTTCGAATCCGATCGGGGTCGCCACGCTCACTGATCGACCAGTGAGCGACCGCATCATCGATGCCCTGCGCTGGCTCCTCCCGGCGGCGGCCCGCGTGGCCGAGTGGCTATGTGGCGTCGATGGGCTCAGCGAGGAACACCGGGATGCGTCGGTCCGTGCGCGTCTGGTAGTCGGCGTACGGCGGGAACGCCTCCACCGCCAGCGCCCAGCACCGCTCTCGGTCGGCCCCCTCGAGTTCGCGCACGCGCATGCGGCGCACGACGTCGCGATCGCGCAGATCGATGTCCGGATGTGCGCGCAGGTTGTGCACCCACTGCGGGTGCTGCGGCGCGCCGCCCTGGGAACCCACGAGGACGTAGCGCGGCCCGTCCGCTACTCGCATGAGCGGGGTCTTGCGGACGGCGCCCGTCCGATGACCGGTGTTCGTGACGATGACGACCGGCAGCCCGCTGTCGCGGAGCGTGTTGCCCTCCGCGCCGTTCGTGCGCTCGTAGAGCTCGACTTGATCGCGCACCCACTGTGCCGGGCTCGGGATGTACTCAGGCATGCGGCCCTCCGTCGGGAATCTGATGTCGAATGCGTCAGTCAGGCGTCGACGCGTCGCCGTGCGCGTGGCCGCCGACGCCCGCGCCGTGTGAATGTCCGAAGTGGCTCCACTGCCGGGCGCTCGCGCGGGACATCGAGAAGCTGCCCCCCGTCGAGGACTTCGTGAACCCGGCCGCGTTCAGGATGCGCTCGCACTGGGTGCCATCGACGGCACACGCGAGGGGCTCCGTGGCGCGGCTCATCGGCCGGGTCACCTCGTAGACCTGGCCGCAGGACGGACAGCGGAAGTCGTAGACAGCCATGGCCCCTCCGAGGGCGTCAGCGGCGCGCGAGTGCGGCCTCGCGGAGCGCGAGCTTGACGCTCCGGCGGTCGAGACCACCCGCGAACAGCAGCGATTTGATCGTGACGGGCACCACCTCGCTGGGATGGACCACCGGGGCGATGTCCACGAAGTCGAACTCACGAAGGGTGACCCCCTCGAAGGACAGCACGTCTCCGGGGACGTGCAGCGTCTCCTTGAGCGTTGCGCCGAGGTCTCGCCCGACGGTCGCGTCGATGCAGACCACGATCGGCACCTGCTCGGCGACCGTCAGTGGCAGCGCGTCCCGGAGCCCGCGGGCCACGAGCTCGACATCGGGCGGCGGGAGCTCGTCGTCCCACTGGAGGGCGAGCGCCACGGGCTGCTCCCCCTCGATGAGGTCAGCGCGCACGAAGGCGGCGCGCACCTCCTCGGCCAGCGCCCGCGCGTCGACGGGGCTCGGCACGCGCACTGCGAGGACCGGGAGGTCCCGCAGCGGCAGCATGCGTTCGTCGCTGACGTAGTGGTTGATGCCGGCCTGCACGGTGAAGAGCGAGGCGCCCACGGCCGTGGCCCGGATGCCGAGGTTGGGGTCGAGGATGGCGGGGAGGGTGATCGTGCCGTTTCCGAGGGCCGTGCGAATCGCGCTGGCGAGCGGCAGCCCGAGGTCGCCGAGGTCCTGGTTGCCGCGGAACGCGATGTACTCGGAGACGCCGCCCGAGAAGGTGATCGCCTGTGGCGCGACGTCGGCGGGCAGGGGGTCGGTGAGCATCAGGCTCACCGCGAGGTCATCGAGGGGGCGCTGCTGGATCAGGTC
Organism: Dehalococcoidia bacterium; assembly: GCA_020845735.1. Lineage (GTDB taxonomy): Bacteria > Chloroflexota > Dehalococcoidia > UBA2979 > UBA2979 > RBC038. The sequence goes on along the minus strand of JADLFF010000083.1, from coordinate 7,635 downwards.
GCCGAGCATCGCGGTCCAGCGGCGCACGATGGCACGTTCGTCCTCGACGCTGAGCGTGTCGCCGAGGGCGAGCGGGATGCCGAGGGCCGCCGCCACGCGTCGGGCGGGCTCGTCGAGCCTCGTGAGGCGCCGGTGTTCGTCCTTCACGACCAGGCGGGCCCCGATGGCGACCGCGGCGGTTGCGAGGATCTCGCCATCGCGCACCATCGCGAACTTCGTCGTGCCGCCGCCGATGTCGACGTTGAGCAGCGTCCGGTCGTCGCGTCGTGAGCGCGCCACCGTGCCGGAGCCGTTCGCCGCCAGCGCCGCCTCGAGGTGATGGCCGGCTGCGGCGCAGACGAACTTGCCGGTCTCGGTCGCGAAGAGCTCGGCGAGGGCGCGCGCGTTCTCCCGCTTGAGCGCCTCGCCCGTGAGGATGATCGCCCCGGAGTCGATCTCGGCGTCCGTGGCGTCGACGGTGAGGTACGACTGCGCGATGAAGTTCCGCAGGACATCGACATCGATCGTGTGGTCGTCGCGGTAGGGCGTCATGATGATCGGGGACTGCCACAGGATCTCGCGGCCCACGACGACCGAGTGGACCCGGGGCGCCTCGCCGAGGAGCTGGAGGAAGATCTTCGAGTACATCAGGTGCGACGTGGCAGAGCCGATGTCGATGCCGACCGTCACGATCTGGACGTTGTGCTTGCGCCAGTCGAGCTGACGGGCGGCGAACTCCTCCTCGCTGAGGTCCTCCGCGAGGTGCTCACCGAACTCGTCGTGCCAGTGCAGCGCGCCGCCATCGTGGGAGTGCAGTCCGGCGAACGCGCCGTCGTGGGTGTGCTCGAGTGCGCCGTCCGAGCCATCCGAGGTCATCGTGCTTCCACCCGTCCGAGGGCGCTCGCCGCATCGCGGTTCATCGTAGCGGCGTGCCTAGTGCGAGTGTGCCTGGTGCGAGTGTGCCTGATGCGAGTGGGCCGAGCCCTCCGCTCCCGCGTGGGCCGAGTCGTGGACCGCCTGCGGCATGTGGAAGTGATCGCGCACGCCGAAGAGCAGCGCTCGGCTGAGGTCCTTCCAGAGCACATCGACGGAGCGGAACCCGGCGCCTCGGAGCCACGCGATGTGGTCGCTCAGCGGCGGCAGTCCTCGCGCGGCCCCCGCGGGCGCGGCATCGAGGCCGGCGTCGGGGTCGGCGGCAGCCCACGCGGCGAGCGCGCCCAGCGCGGGGTCCTCGGTGCGCACGCGGTCGAGGTTGAGCACGATGCCGCCGTGCCCCACGGCGTCGTAGACCTCGGCGTACAGCGCCTGGATGCGGTCCCCGTTCCCGACATGGTGGATGGCGTCGGTGGAGATGGCGAAGTCGAAGCCGTCGCCGACCGCGCCGCGCCACTCGGGACCGCCGAGGTTCGCCTGGACGTATTCGACGCGGTTGCCGAACCGCTCGAGGCGTTGGCGGGCCTCGGCGAGCATCATCAGCGACACGTCGACGAGGGTTGCGACGGCGCCCGGGAAGTGCGCGAGCAGCACCTCGTCCAGTTGTCCCGGCCCCGCGCCGAGGTTGAGGTAGCGGAACTCCTGGTCTCGCAGCTTCGGCATGACCGCCCGGATGAGGGCGAAGCGACGCCGTCGCTCGGCGTCCTGGTCCGCGTGCTGCGCGAGCCACCCACCGACGAACTCCTCGTCGTTCCAGTCATGGCTGGCTGCGGGCGCCTCGTGGTCGCCGTTGGCGTGCGCGTGGTCGTGGGGCGCATGTCCGGGGTGTGTGGCGCGCGAGGGGTCGGCGTGGTCTGGCATGTGATCTCCGCGGGTGGTTCGTGTGCCGGCGACGCTAGTCGCAGATGCGAATCTTTGCAATGCAGGTCGCGGCCGGACGGGGCTCGCGCGCGCCCTCGAGGGTAGCGTGGCGGCTGAGGTGCGGGAGACGTCGGGACAGACGTAGAGGCCGACAGGTCGGCCTCTACGCCCCAGAGGGAACTGGCAGCTTCGGGTTGTTCGGTCGCCTCCGCAGCCGACCGAACACGGGTTAGAGCGTGTGTACCTCGCCGTCTGATCGCTGGATCTTGATGTCACCGTTGGGCAGCATCATCGTGTTCGGCGCGCCCTGGTCGAGCCAGATCGCGCGTGCCTTGCCGTCGCCGTAGCAGGAGAGCGTGCTGGCGATGCCGTGGGGACGCATGTTGATCACGTAGTTGTGGAAGAAGACGCGCTGCATCGCGGCCGACGGGAAGTAGACCGACCAGACCTGGTCGAGCATCCGGGCCTCGGCCTGCTTCCACAGCTCCTTCTGGCGCTCCGCGTTCTGCTCGCGCCGCTGCCCGCTGACCAGCCGGTCCATCTCGGCGTCCACGATGTTGTTGTGGTTCAGGCCCGCCGTCGAGTGGAAGAACGGGTAGAGGGCCTGGTCGACGGCGTAGACCGGCGGGCCGTAGGTCACGTTCATCGTGTCCTCGTAGTTGCGGTCGTTGAGCATCTGGACCGCGGTCGGGTTGTCGACCTGGCGCGGCTTGAAGTCGAGCTCGGGGATGCGGTCGAGCATCGGCTTCATGATCTCGCGGTACTCGGCGCGGAGGTACCAGACGGGTGCGTCGAAGGAGAGCTTGTTCGAGGCCGAGTATCCGGCGGCCTGGAGGAGCCGGCTCGACTCGGCCGGGTTGAACTGGTACCAGGGCCCCTGCGACTCGAGGGTGGGGCGCGTCTCGTGCACGTAGGGCCACGGGATGGGCAGGATCGAGTAGCCGCCGCCCTCGCCTGCGTAGCGGGCCGCGTCCCACTCCTTCCTGTCGAGTGCCATCGAGACCGCCCGGCGCACGCGCTCGTCCTGGAACTTGGGGTTCTTCATCTGGAAGTGGATGCCCGTGGTGTTCGTCCCGACCACGGACGGGGCCTTGTGGTAGACGGAGTCCGCGGGCCCCTTCTGCAGCATGTCCGTGGCATCGTTCTCGTCGCGGGGGCTCCAGTAGAACCAGTTATCGGTGATGTAGCCCGCGCGCTGGACCGCCGTGTCGTCCTGCACCACCGTGATGACCTGGTCGACGAAGGGGAGACCCTTCTCGAAGTAGTCCGCGTGCTTCGTGAAGATCGAGCGCTCCTTCGGCGTCCATTCCTGCTGAATGAACGGGCCGGTGCCGATGGCCTTCTGCCGCAGGAGATCGGCGTTCGCGATCACCTCGCGTGCGTCCATGTGCGACCAGGCGGCGATGTTCGTCGGGAAGTCCGCGAGCGGCTGATTCAGGTTGAAGACGACGGTGTACTTGTCGGGGAACTCGGCGGAGGCGACCACGGCCCAGACGTCCTTCTGGACGCCTCCAGCGTTGTAGCGCTCGAAGCTTGCCTTGACGTCGTCCGAGGTGAACTCGCGGCCGTTGACCGGCGCGACGTTGTGGAACTTCACGCCCTGTCGCAGGTGGAACGTGAACTTCGTGGCGTCCGGGCTCACCTCCCACTTCTCGGCGAGGTCCGGCTCGGGCGTGACGCGGTAGGGCTCCGCGTAGGGTCCGAAGGCGGCACGGGTCAGCTTGTTCTTCGTGAAGTCCATCGTCGAGTTGATGGTGCAGGAGAGCGTGCGGTTGAAGTCCATGCTCGGCGGGTCGAGGTAGCGCGCGAGGACGGTGCCGCCGTAGCGACCGTTCGCGAGGATGTCGCGCTCGGCGGGCGTGGGTGGGACGGGCTCGGTGTAGGCGCCGGGCTTCACGCGGACCTGGTCGGCGGCCACCTTACCCATCGAGGGGTACTGCTCGCGGGAGAAGAGCGCGCGTCCGCGACTCGGTGGTGGGGTGATGGCGACCTCTTCGACCGTCTCCTGGCCTGTGCCGCCACATCCGACGAGCGCCGCGCCGGCGACGCCTGCGAGTCCGGCTCCGAGTCCGCGAAGCACGGTGCGACGGGCGAATCGACGGCTCCAGTACGTGGATTCGGACATTCAGTTCCCTCCTCGACAGCGCGGTCCGGTTGGACCTGCGGGAAGGAAAGCACTCGAGCCTGAGGCTGTCAACACAATCGTGGATGACAATTGAGAACATGAATTGTGATGTGCGATGGCGTCCCGTACGCTGTCGGTCGTGACCGCGGGCCCTGCTCCGCCCTCACCGTGAGCGAATGACTACGAATTACTACAATGCCCGTCCGACGTTCCCGAGAGCGAGGCGACGATCAATTGGCGCGGCGACGCTGGATCCTCTACGAGGCGTGGCGACAGGCGGAGGGGGAGCACGACCTGTTCGTCGCGCGCCTGTTCAACACGGAACGGGAGCGCCTGCATCCCCGCACCGTGTCGGACCGCGAGGCCGTCCTCGAGATAGCGCGGCTCCGCGAGGCCGCGAACGAGGCGCACGACGCGTGGGTTCGTGACCTCCTCGAGCGTGCGCCCGAGCCCGGATAGCGCACCGGCAGACTCAGCGCGGGGCTACGTCGGCGGAACGAGCGGCTGATCGATCGGCGCGCGTCGAGGTGGCGCCGGCGCCGACGGTGGCGGGACGACCGGACCGACATCGCCGTCGGGCGCTGCATCGAGGTCGACGATCACGGGCGCGTGGTCGCTCGGACCCTTGCCCTTGCGGGCCTGCCGATCGACCCACGCCGCCCTGACGCGCTCGGCGACCGGCCCGCTCGCGAGGATGAGGTCGATCCGCATCCCGAGGTCCTTGTGGAACATGCCGGCGCGGTAGTCCCAGTAGGAGAAGATCCGGCGCTCCGGCCAGTGCTCGCGGACGACATCGTGCAGTCCCACGTCGTGCAGCGCCGCCAGCGCGCGCCGCTCCGGAGGAGTGACGTGCGTCTGTCCGACGAACGCAGCCGGGTCGAACACGTCCTCGTCGGACGGCGCGATGTTCATATCGCCGCACACGACCACCTCGACGGGGCCCGCGGCCACGAGGTCACGCAGCGCCTCGAGCCAGGCCAGCTTGTACTCGTAGTGCGCTGACCCGGGTGACCGGCCGTTGGGGACGTAGACGCAGATCACGCGGACGCCACCGCACGTCGCGGCGACCGCGCGTGCCTCCGGGTGAGGGAAGCCCGGCGCACCCTCGAGTCCGCGCACCACGGCGTCGAGGCCGACCCGCGAGAGGATCGCGACGCCGTTCCACGCCGGCTCACCGTAGGCCGCGACCTCGTAGCCGCGGCGCGTGAGCTCCTCGTGCAGCAACTCGGAGAAGGCGTCGTCGGTGAGCTTCGTCTCCTGGAGGCACACGACGTCCGGCCGGCGCTCGTCGAGCCAGGGCAGCAGGCGAGGGACGCGCTGCTTCACCGAGTTGACGTTCCACGTCGCGATCCGCATGCGGACGAGCCTAGACCCTCCGCGCCAGAGCGCGAGGCCGCGTCGCCACCGCTCGAGGTCGTCGTGCACTCGACGCCTCGACGCTAGGACTGCCAGGACGATCGTCCTGACATTCTGCCCCGCCGTGAATCTGGCGATACCGGGTGTGTTGCCGAGTGGCGACACACCGACTCGATCCCCGCGCCGGTCAGGCGTGCGCTGGACGAGGTGCGCGGCCGTCCGCTTCGTGCGCTGCATGCGCCGGACTGATGGCGCTCTTGCGCCCCCTCGATGCATGGAGTGCAGCGAGGGGGGGCGACGTGACGAGGATCACGAGGATGACAGTGGGCCGCTCGTCCGGGCGACCCGAGCTGGAGGCATGATGCGCCCACCGAACTCACCGATTCGTACGTCGTTCACCCTGCTTCCGCGGCTCGCCTCGCGACCCGGGCATGTGGCGCTCGTGGCCCTGTTCCTGCTCGGTACCGCGGCCGCCGCGCTGGCTGCACCGGAGACCGCTGCGAGGGCCGCGACGGCCGCGTGCACGCCCGAGTCGGGCTGGGGCACCGCTCGGGCGGACTACGCCGAGCAGGTGGTGGCGCTCGTGAACCAGCACCGCGCGAGTCTCGGACTGGTGCCGCTGCGCACCTCGGCGTCCCTTGGGGACTCGGCGGTCTGGAAGGCGCGCCACATGGCGGCGTACGGCTACATGACCCACGATGACCCCGCTCCGCCGACCGCGCGCACGTGGTACCAGCGCGTGCAGGCGTGCGGATACACGCGAGGTGGCGCGGGCGAGAACATCGCGTACGGCTACGCATCGCCGCAGGCCGTGATGAGCGGCTGGCTGGGCTCCTCGGGGCACCGGGCGAACATCGAGAATGCGAGTTTCCGCGTGATCGGCGTGGGCGCCGCGTCGAGCAGCAACGGCAGGATCTACTGGGCGCAGAACTTTGGGACCTTCGACGACAGCGGGGCGACGGCCACGCCGACCGCGACGCAGACCGCCACCGCAACGGCCACGCCGAAGTCGACCGCCACCCCGACCGTGACGCCGACCGCGACGCCAACCGCGACCGCGACAAAGACGCCGACGGCCACGGCGACCGCAACGGCCACGGCCACTCCGAAGTCGACCGCAACCCCGACGCCCACCGCGACCGCGTCGGCGTCCCCGACGGCCGTTCCCGGCGCCATCGTCGCGCCGCCGACGAGCGTCTATGTGTTCTCGGGGGCCGTGGCGTCCGGGAATGCTGCGTCGCTCCGCGCCCTCGACGGGAACGCGCTGGTCGTGGCGTCGAGTGGCAGCACCTCGTGGTACGGCATGAGCACGTCGGTGCCGAACACGCTGCGGACGCTGACCGTGTCGTTCGGTGGCTCCCACAGTGCGAGCTGCACGCAGAGCGTGTGGGCCTGGAACTGGACGCGTGGCACGTGGCAACGACTCGACTCGAGGGCGGCGGGCGTGGCGGCGGGCCAGGTGACCGTTGCGGTGCCGGGCGCCCTCGCCGAGTTCGTCAGCGGCACGACGGGGACCGGCAACGTGGCGATCGCCGTCGTGTGCTCCCGTGCCGATGGCGGCGCGGTCACGACGCGGGCCGACCTCCTGAGCCTGACCTACACGCCGTAGCGCAATAGCTCCAGTCGCTCAGGAGCAGCGCGGCAGCTTGCTGAGACACGCGCGGGGTGCTCGAGGGCCGACGGTCCTCGAGAGCCCGCGCGTTGCGCACTGACGAGCACCGCGCAGTCAGGAAGAACGGACCAGGGGCGGCGACGCCTCGGGTGGAGAGCTACCTCGAGGGCGGATGGACCTAGGCGGAGCGCCGCCGGACCTGGCGTGGCGCGCTCATCGCGGCGAGCGCGGTCCTCGCGGTCCGCGCCAGCACCGCGCGCACGAGGAGCTGGAGGGCAAACTTGTCGCGGCTGGCGTAGTGGCGGCCCTGCATCGGTGGTCCCTCGGAAGCATCGAGCGGTCGTGACGCTACTGCTTACTGAAGGTACGGTAGCACGTACTCATCATCCTGGTACGTGCATGCTCGACTGATGGATGAGTGTCAGTGAGACTCAACACCGAGAGCGGAGCGCCCTGGCCCGTTCGCTCGACTCAGCGTCGGGTTGAGTCACCGCTCAGTCATCGCTCAGCCACGAGGGGGCGCACCGGCCAGCATGAGCGAACGCCTCATGGGTGACCGGGCCGGCCTCGGCTCCAACCGGTCAGGGTGCGGGCGTTCCGTGGCGCCGAGGGCGCGCGGCGACGCGTCGCGCGCGAGGACCTGGCTACGCCGCCACCCAGACCTTGCTCGCGACGGCCGTTGCCATCGAGACGATCCGCTTGCCGACTCGGACGCTGATCGTCCCGGCGCCGCGGCTGTGCTCGACCATCTCGATTTCGCCGCCGAGCG
>JADLFF010000082.1 GCA_020845735.1 Dehalococcoidia bacterium | reverse complement strand
GGGGCGCCGAACGGCGTTACACGGTCGCGGGCTGCGCCCATGCGGCGTGGCGACCGGGGATGTGGCTGAGCGAGACGACGACCCCGTCGTTCTCGACGTCGACCGCGAGCCGTACTCGCCGGCTGCGTGCGAACTCGAGGGGCTCACGCGGGACGACCGACTGCAGGCGGAAGGTCTTGCCCGCCGACGCAGCCATGGCCCACGCCCCCATGATCGTCTCGACGAGGTTGGTCGGGAGTTCGACCATCTCCTCGCGCAGCAGCATGGCCGTCGCCACGTCGCACTGCGAGGCGAGCGCGTCGATGAACTCCTCGGGCGCCGCCCCCCGAGCGAGCAACTCGAGGGCGGTCGCGTTACCCCCCTCGGTCGACAGCATGCCAGTCGCGGCTTCGGTAATGTCCTTGCAGCCTGCGGCCATAGCGTTTCCCTTCGCATCTCAACTGTCCGCTGGGATGAAGCTAGGTGCGGGCTGCCTCTGCAAGGAACAGTCATTTGTCGCATATCATCCTCTGCGACATGACGTCCGGTGATGTGGCCGTCGACCTCGAAGCGTTCATCGAGCACGCCCGTCGAGCTGCACGGTCACTCGACTCGTCTCAGCGGGAGGCCTGGCTCTCGCTGTACGAGAGCGGCCTGCGAGTCGCCTTCGAGCAGCAGGATCGCCGAGGGCTCGCCGACATGGCCCTGTTCGCCGCCGTCCGTCTTGACACGGACGGGCGCCATGAAGACGCCATCGCGCAGCTCGAGATGGGCCTCAGTCTCCTCGGAGATTCCGGATCAGCCACCGCCCTGCTCAGCAGCATGCTCGTGCTCTATCGCGCGATGGGGCATCAGCCGAGCACCGCTCGAGGCCTGCTCGCCGCCGTCGACGACCTGGTACAGCACGCTCGTCCGCGGCGGGTGCGCATGGAGAGCACGGTCAACGCCGCGATCGCACGCTGCGTCCTCCTCGACACCGTGGGGGATCCGAGGCCGCTCCTGCAGCTCACGCGACGCGTCCAGCGCACATCGTTCGACTGGCAGTTGAGCGGGCTGCTGAGCTGGCTCATTCCCCTCCTCGTCGCGCATGGCGATCCGGTGGGCGCCTCTCCGTGGCAGCGCGCCCTCGCAGCACTCACCTCGTCATCGGAGCATCCGTGGCGCGCCGCCGACGCAGCAGTGTTCCGCCTCGCCATCGAGCACCGCGACGCGAGCGAAGGCGGCGCTCCGGCCGTCGACACCGCCAACAACTACATCGCCGCCTGGCGGCTCGCGCTCCTCAGCCTCCATCATGCAATGCGAAGGCGTGACCTCGCTGCCATCGAGGAAGCGCGCGAGGCGCTCACCACGCAATCGCCGAGGATGCACGCGGGCTTCCTCGATGGCGCCGCCATCCTCGAGGCGGTCAGCTCCCGGCTGGCGGCCGACGACATGGAGGTGCTGCCGCCTACCGCGGTGTCGCTCGTCAACCTCGAGCTGGTGCTCGCGGGCACCGAGTACGTCGCGGTGCATGGCGACCAGGCCTCCGCGACCGCGTGGCTGGCGAGGCTGAGCAGCGCGCTTCCTCGCGAGGTGCGCACGTCGCTCGCCTGGCCCGTCGCCCGTGACCGCGTCGAGGGGCTGTTGCGGATCCGCACCGGCGACGTGCGCGGCGGAGCCGCCAGCCTCCGCGGGGCCATCCAGTGGTGCGACTCCGCCGGCTACCCCGTCGAGGGCGCACTCAGCCGCCTGCAGCTCAGCGAGGTGATGGCCCTCTCCGAGCGCCCCACGACCAGGGAACGCTGGACCTCAATGCGCGCGCAGGCCATGGAGGTCCTCGAGGAGCACGGACTCGATCCCGTCGCGCCGGCGTACCAGGCCACCCGCGCGTTCTCCTCCGGCCGAGGTGCCAGCAGCGCCCTCCTTGCCCCGCGGGAGGTCCAGGTGCTCAAGCTGCTGGCGGACGGACTCACCTACCGGGAGGCTGCCGAGGAGCTCAACGTGCAGTGGCGCACCGTGCAGACGCACGCGTACCACGCGTACTCGAAGCTGGGCGTGACGAGGCGCCTCGCGGCCGTCGAGGCGGCGCGCCGCCTCGGGATCATCTGACGCGCGAGCGCGGGAGGCCTCAGCGTGCCGCCGTCTGCAGCAGGCGCACCCCGATCACCGTCAGCCACGCGCACACGCCACCGAAGAAGAATCGTTGCGTCATGCCGCCGCTCGTGAGCTGCCACCCGTAGTTGGTGAGCACGAAGCCGGCGAGCACCCAGAGCGCGGACCCGATCCACAGCCAGTCAATGCTGACGCGCGGCCCCATGCGCAGGACACCCATCGCGAGGCCCGCGAAGGCGCTGACCACCAGCAGCCGGTACACGTAGTACGCAGCGAGGTTGTGCAGCTCACCCGTCCTGGAGAGCACCGTGTTCGTGCTCGGGTCCGTCGGGTACCAGCCCGCGAGGCCGACGGCTGCTCCGTAGGCGACGAAGACCAGCCCGAGCGCGAGGCCCTGCCACCCACTCGCGATCAGCGCCGTGCCCAGCGCCAGACCTCCGAGGGCCATCGCGGCGAAGGCAGCGTACATGAGCCAGCCCGAGTCGGTGAGCACGTACTCGCTGAGGTATCGCCTCGTCGGGTCCATGCCGCGCTCGGCAAGGTGGAGGTAGGCAAACGCCAGCGCCCAGGAGAGATTGGCGCCAACGGCGAGCAGTGCGGCACCGAAGACGAACGACTGACGGTCCACGTGATCGCCTCAGCGTCCGGCGGTCGGCCGCCGGGTGCACGCCTAGAGCAGGCGGCGAATCGGCTTGCGTCCCGGTCGCGGGTCGTAGTTGGACTTGAACATGTCGAGCTTGTCGCGCTCGATCAAGTACTTGCCTGCGAAGAGGTGCGCTCCGAGGCGTCCCTGCTTGATCAGGCGGCGCAGGCTCTGCGGGTGGATACCGAGCTCGCGCGCGGCTTCCACCAGGTCGAGGTAGTCATCGAAAGGAGAGTCGGGCACGTGGAACCCCGTCGGCTGGGAAACGGCGGTGGCGTTCGATGCGGTTGTCGTGCACATGACTCAGGTCGGCTTCTGATCATGTGCGTACGCAAGAATAAACCGTGAATCCCGGCTGTGTAAAGTGCTTAGACCGATGATCGGCGCACTTCCCACACAGCGGCACGCACCCCGCCTCGCACCGCGTGCCGCGCTAGATCGAGGGCGCTCCCGCGGCGCGCAGCCGCGCGACCACCGCCGGCAACGCCTCGACGACGGCATCGATGTCCGCCGCGGTGTGCGTGGGCCAGGTCGACATGCGCACGGAGCCGATCGCCAGCTCGAGCGGCACGTTCATCGCGAGGAGGACGTGCGAGGGCTCCCAGGTCGCGGACGTGCAGGCAGCGCCCGCCGAGCAGGCGATGCCCATCCGATCGAGGGCGGTGACGACCGCTTCCCCCTCGACGCCTGGGATGCAGACGTGCGTGTTGTTGGGCAGGCGCTCGTCGGGGTGCCCGTTGAGGACGGCGTCCGGCACGAGGCGTCGAATGCCCTCGAGGAGGCGGTCGCGCAGCGCGCTCGTACGAGCGGCAAAGCCTGCGCGCTCGGTCTGCGCCAGCTCGAGGGCGCGCGCGATGCCCACGATCCCCGGTGTGTTCTCGGTGCCCGAGCGGCGCTGGCGCTCCTGCCCTCCACCGGACAGCTGCTCGAGGAACGGCACGTCGCGGCGCAGGTAGAGGAGCCCGGTCCCCTTCGGACCGCCGAACTTGTGGCCCGACAACGACAGCAGGTCGACGCCCAGCTCATCGACGGCCAGCGGCAGCGCGTTCGCAGCCTGCACCGCATCCGTGTGGAACGGGATGCGCCTCCCGAGGGCTGACGCACGCTCGCGGACCCCGCCCGCGATCTCCGCGAGCGGCTGGATCGTGCCGACCTCGTTGTTGGCGTACATGACGGAGACGAGCACGGTGTCCGGCCGCACCGCCTCCACGACCTCGGCGGGGTCGACGCGGCCGTAGCGGTCGACCGGGACGTACTCCACCTCGAAGCCGAACCGTTCGAGGAACTGCGCCGAGTGAAGGACCGCGTGGTGCTCGACCTGCGTGGTGACGATGTGCTGTCCGGCGCCGGCATCGCGCTGCGCGAACGCAACCCCCTTGATCGCCGCGTTGATGCTCTCCGTACCGCCCGAGGTGAAGACCACCTCCTCCTTCAGCGCTCCGAGCACGGCCGCGATGCTGGCGCGGGCCGCCTCGATGGCGCCGTTTGCGCGGAAGCCTCCCGCATGGTGCCCCGAGGGGTTCGCGTACACCGAGGTGAAGTACGGGAGCATCGCGTCGAGCACCTCAGGGCGCACGGCGGTGGATGCTGCAGAATCGAGGTAGATCGGTGGCCGGTGCGCAGTGTCCGAGGTGTCTTCGCCCATGCGCACAGGATATACCCCTGCGGGGTACCGGCGAGCGGACGGCCAGTTGCCGCGCTTTCGTCAGGGCCACACCGTTACGAACCGGGGGTACGACTCGCCGATGATGGAGGAACGACGCGGCGTCGGAGTGGTGGGGTGACCGTGAACGAATCGCAGCGCCCGAGGCGGCTCCCGACCTCGGTGCACCGACCGGCCTCCGGGCGGCGGGGCGGCCGCACGACCACGTTCGGCGGGCTCGCGCTGGTGCTGCTCGCGGGACTCCTCGGTAGCTCCTTCTTCTGGGAGGCACCCGCGCCGGTCGCGAGCCAGGCGACGCCGCCGGGCCAGATCAGCGGAGACCTGCCCGCGAATGGCCTCGGGCTGGTGGTGTGGGGAGGCGGCACCCTCGATGAGCTCCGCGCCGCCGCGAGCACGAAGGGGTGCGCGATCGCCTCGTTCTGGGTCATCGAGCGCGGCGCGTTCCTCGGGCACCTGGTGGGGGCGCCGGCCGTCGTGAACCGCGCCTTCAACGACCGCTTTGCCGGCGGCCTGCCCTCGATGCCCGGTGTGGCCGTGTGCCGGAGCGGGACGCCGATCGCATCACCCGCCTCGCCCTCGTCACCCGCATCACCTGCTGCCCCGGGCCCGGTGTCGACCTCAGGCGCACGGCAGATCGAGGACAGCGGGTGCCAGCTCTTCCCCGACGACAACCCGTGGGCCACGAGGATCGACGCCGCACCGCTCCACCCGAACTCGGACCGCTACATCCAGTACATCCTCGGAAGTGGCGGCAATCGATTCCTCCACGCGGACTTCGGCGAGAACCCCGACTACGGCATCCCCTACGTCGTGGTGCCGTCGGATCAGCCGACGGTGCCCGTGACCTTCGAGTACGCCAGCGAGAGCGATGCCGGCCCGTACCCGCTGCCGCCCAGCGTCCCCATCGAGGCGGGCTCGGACGCGCACGCGCTGGTCGTCCGGCAGGGCGAGTGCAAGCTCTACGAGCTGTTCGCGCTGCAGCGATCGGGGAACGGCTGGCACGCCGGCTCCGGCGCCATCTTCGACCTCCGCTCCAACGCGCTGAGGCCTGATCGCTGGACCTCGGCGGACGCGGCGGGCCTCCCGATCTTCGCGGGCCTCGTGCGCTTCGACGAGGTGCAGCGCGGCCGCATCGACCACGCGCTGCGCTTCACCGTGCAGCGCACGCAGCGGGCGTTCATCCACCCGGCGACGCACTACGCCAGTTCGATTACGTCGCCAGATGCGCCGCCGATGGGACTCCGCCTGCGGCTGCGCGCAGACTTCGATCGCACGGCCTACACGGGCCAGGCCCGAGTCGTCCTCGACGCCCTGCGCGAGTACGGCATGTTCGTCGCCGACAACGGATCGAACTGGTACATCAGCGGCGCCACCGACCCTCGATGGAACGACGACGACCTGAACCAGTTGAAGCGGGTGCCCGGCACTGCCTTCGAGGTGGTGGACACGGGTCCGCTCATCAAGTGAGGGAAATCCCCGAGGTTCCTCCGGGGTTTGCCCGTTCACGCGGCCGCAATCGCGCCTATGATGCGGCGGCGGGGGTCAGTGCGAGTTGGTTGCAGATCGGAGCACAGCCGTGACCTCAAATACCGATAGCCCGGGGCTCTCCAAGAACGTGGTGGCAGTGCTCTGCTACCTGCTCGGCGTGGTGGGAGGCGTCCTGTTCCTGCTGATCGCGCCGTATAACCAGGACAAGGACATACGCTTCCACGCCTTCCAGTCAATCTTCCTCACGATCGCGTGGGTGGTGCTCTCGGTCGTCTTCGGTATCGTGGCGTCCGGGCCCCTGTACACGCTGAACTTCCTCTGGCCGCTGCTGAGCCTCGCCGGGCTCGGGCTGTGGCTGTTCCTCATGTTCAAGGCCTACCAGGGCGAGCGCGTGGTGCTTCCGGTCATCGGTCCGCTGGCCGAGCAGCAGGCGTAGCCCCTCGAGGTTCCCCCGCCCCTGTCCGAGGCCGCCGCAAGGCGGCCTCTGTCGTTGACGCCGGCGGCAATCCAGCCCTCGAATGCCGCGGGCATACGAGATCCCTGAGGGAAACCCCTGCGGCGTCAGCGGTCGTGGGTACCTACGATGGGCGCATGTTCTCAGCGGCCCCGCGCCCATCCGAGAGCGCCCCGCCACTCGACGGTCGTCGCGGGCGCGGACGGGCCCCGTGGCCGATCCCCGCCAGCACCCTCGCGGCGGTGGGCATCGCGCTCGCGTGGCTGGCGCTCCAGATCGGACGGTTCCTCGGCGAGGCGCCGGACCTCGACGCGATGATCTCCCTGCGGGAGTCGATCGTGTTCCATCGAGAGGGGCTCGACGGGCTGCTCCGCGACCGGCTCGGCGCGGGCGTGCATCCGCCGCTCGCCGACCTGCTGACCTCGATGGCGTTCGCGGTCTTTGGCGAGGACCCACGCTCTCAGCAGCTGCTCGCGATCGTCCTCTTTGCCGTGCTGGCTGCCGCTGCCGAGCGCCTGCTGGCCCCGTGGTTGCCGACGAGGCAGCGCGCGGCCGCTGCGTTCGCGATCGCGATCTGCCCCGCCGTCGCGATCACGATCGCGCTCGTGGCTCGCGAGGGCATCATCGTGCCGATCCTCGTGGTGGCGCTCGCCATCGCGCTCCGGCCACCCGCGATGGACGAGCGGCGGCTGGTCGTGCTCGGGTGCGTGCTTGCGCTGTTCCCGCTCCTCAAGGACACGAGCCTCGTCCTCATCCCGCCGTTCGTGCTCTTCGCCACCCTCGATGGCGACACGTGGGACAGCCGCCTGCGTCGAGGCGTGCTCGTGGCCATCGTGCCGCTGGCCGCCCTGCTCAGCTGGCGCGCCATCCTGCTCACCGAGGACGGCGGTGCCTGGCAATCGTGGATCTTCTCGGACCACCAGCAGGACGGGCCGTACGTCGTGGCCATCCGCGCGATGCTGGGCCTCGAGGACCTGGTCTTCCTCCGGCAGAATCTCGCGAACGCGTTCCTCGTGAACTGGCTGTGGGTGCCCGCGGGCCTCGCCGTCGCGACGGTCGTGCTGACCCTGCGCCGTCCCGAGGACCGCGCTCGCCGTCGAGCAGTCGGCCTGCTCGCGCTGCTCATCGTGTTCACGACCTGGACGACGCTCGCCTTCCCCACGTACGCGGTGCCGAGGTACGCCGCGCCGGTGATCGCGTGCACGGTGCTCCTCGCTGCCCTCGGGGTGCCGCTCTGGCCTCAGCGGATGCAGACGCCGGTGCTTGCCGTGCTGATCGCCGTGTTCGCCCTCGGCGCGTGGTCACCCACGGACCCGGTCTCGAGGAAGATCTGGGGCACGGTGAGCGTCGGCGGGGAGCGCTTCTACAACACCACCGAGATGCAGCGCGGCCCGGACCGGACCGTGTACAACTTCGCAGCCCTGCGTGCCTCGGAGCGGGTCAACGCACGACTGCGCCGCGTCTTCGCCTCGGACGTCACGATGGTGGTCGGCGACTGCAACTCGATGAAGTTCGGCGAGAAGCTGTTCTCCGTGGGGTTCCAGCCCTCGGCGTTTGACCGGGAGATCCCGGGCGCCCGCCCGATCAGGTGCGTCCTGCTCGATGACCTGCC
Organism: Dehalococcoidia bacterium; assembly: GCA_020845735.1. GTDB lineage: Bacteria > Chloroflexota > Dehalococcoidia > UBA2979 > UBA2979 > RBC038. The sequence continues at coordinate 682 of JADLFF010000082.1, read as the reverse complement.
GCCCGAGGCAGTCAATGGCCCTGAGCCGCTGGGCCTCCTCCGCACGCCGGAGGACCTCGCCGAGAATCGCCCGCTCCCGATCGCGGGACCGGCCGTGGTCGTCCTCCGCTAGCGCACGCCTCGAGGACTAGCGCAGGCGATCGACGACGGCCGACAGGTCGATGTAGTGGTCCGCAATCGCGCGCATCTCCGCGGAGGTGCTGTTCTCGAAGGCGACGACCTCGACGCGCACGCCACGGCCCTGCAGCACCTCGACGACGCGAGAGAAGTCGGCGTCGCCGGAGACCAGGCAGATCACATCGAGGCGTTCCGCCATCGTCACCATGTCGACGGCCATCTCGACGTCGAAGTTGCCCTTGATCGAGCCGTCGGCGAATCGCTTGAGCGGCTTCGTCACGATGCGGTACTCGTGAGGCACGAACGGCGCGACGAACTTCTGGCGCTCGATGGGCTCGCCGGGATCATCCGAGACCGGCGAGTAGGCCGTGGCCCGCACGAGGTCGCGCCCCTCCGAGAGCAGGTCGAGGAGCTTGCCCATGTTGATCATCCGCTCGCCGCGCTCGGCGCCGTAGATCACGTTCGGCACATCGACGAAGACACCGAGGCGCTGCCGGCGCTCGAGGCGTGACATGCGCCGGTCGAGGTCCTCGAGCAGGGTCTGCACGCCGCGCAGCACCTCGCC
>JADLFF010000081.1 GCA_020845735.1 Dehalococcoidia bacterium | reverse complement strand
CGGTCGCCGAGCGGCCCGTTGGCTACTCGGACGGCGGTGACCGAGGCGAGCTCCCGCCCGCCGAGCCACCCCCGCCCCCTCGCCGCGAGGCGCCCGCACTCTGGGAGGAGCGCACCCTCGCGACGGCCGCCCCTGCCCCCCGATTTGGCGAGATGCGCCCCGCGGGTCAGCAGGGCGACGCGCGCGCCCCAGCGCGCCCCTCGGCGCCGACGGAACGCCCGCGCGTCCGCCGCGCCACCCGCGCGGAACGCGAGCAACAACACACGGATGTGAACGACGTCGTCCCCAGCGGGCCGGCGAGAGCGGAGAGCAGGGACGTGGCACACGATTCTGAGTTCGAGGGGCTGCCCCCCATCAAGGTCATCGGGGTCGGCGGCGGCGGCTCGAACGCCGTCAACCGCATGATCACCGCCCGACTCCCCGGCGTGCAGTACGTCTCCGTGAACACCGATATGCAGGCCCTCGAACACAACAACGCGCAGGTCAAGGTGCGCATCGGCGACCGACTCACCAAGGGTCTCGGCGCAGGCGCCGACCCGCTCAGGGGCCAGCGCGCCGCCGAGGAGTCGCGCGAGGCCCTCGCCGAGGCCGTGCGCGGCGCCGAGATGGTGTTCGTCACGGCCTGCCTCGGTGGCGGCACCGGCACAGGCGCTGCCCCCATCGTCGCCGAGGTCGCGCGCGAGCAGGGCGCCCTCACGATCGGCGTCGTCACCAAGCCCTTCTCCTTCGAGGGGGCGAAGCGTCGCCAGCAGGCCGAGGAGGGCATCCGCGACCTCCAGGGCAAGGTCGACACGCTCATCGTGATCCCCAACGACCGCCTGCTCCAGATCTGCGAACCCAACGTCCCGATCAAGCAGGCCTTCGAGGTCGCCGACGATGTCCTCCGCCAGGGCATCCAGGGGATCAGCGAGCTGATCACGGTCCCCGGGATGGTGAACCTCGACTTCGCCGACGTCCGCAAGATCATGACCGACGCCGGCCCGGCCCTCATGGCGATCGGCGTGGGCAAGGGTGAGAACCGCGCCGTCGAGGCGGCGCGCAAGGCCATCGCCAGCCCGCTCCTCGATGTCGACATCGCCGGCGCCACCGGCGTCCTCTTCAACATCACGGGCCCCGAGGACATGAGCCTCTCCGAGCTCGACCAGGCGGCGCGCGTCATCGCAGAAGTCGTGGACCCCGAGGCGGAGATCATCTTCGGCACGGGCACGGACACCACCCTCGGCGACGAGGTGCACATCACCCTCGTGGCGACCGGCTTCTCCGGCAACCGCCCGATGAGCATGCGCCAGGCCGTCGCCAGCGCCATCGACGCCCGCGAGCCGGCGCCGATCCGCCTCGCCGACATCCACCCGGACCGCGGTGTCGACCCGCTCTCGGACGCCGACCTGCCGACGTTCCTCCGGCGGACCTTCCCCTCGCGCTAACCCTCGAGGCCCCGCACGCACTCAAGAGGCCGGACGCTCGTCCGGCCTCTGTCGTTTCTCCCTCGCGCCGGTACCGGCAGCCTTCGTTTCTCCGACCTTCGACTCTTGCACATGCCCGTTATTTTCGAGTTCTGTCAACATTGCGCACACAGTTGTTGATAACCCCTGCTTCGTGGATAACTCGACGCGCCGCGCGACCTCTCGACGCATTTCAAGTCCATCAACCAGATGTCCCGACCGTATTGCGTCGCGGTGGACAACCGGACAAAAGGCTGTGGACGCCTCGCGTTGTTCCTGCCGATCCACGGTGGTGTGATCCTCCTCGCCAGGCCCACCCAGCGACCGGCAACCGAGCCCTGCATCCGGCCCTGTGATGCGCATCCTCCCCGAGAGGCAGACAGTTCACGCCATGAGATGCCCGCACTGTGGTGAGTCCGACAGCACCGTACTCGACTCGAACGTGAGCGACTCCGGCGTCCGCAGGCAGCGCGAGTGCTCCCGCTGCCACAAAGAGTTCGCCACCATCGAGCAGGTGCTGCGGACCACCGTGACCGTGGTCAAGCGGGACTCGCGCCGCGAGGAGTTCCAGCGAGAGAAGCTCCTCCAGAGCCTCCGCATGGCCGTCCGCAAACGCCCCCTCGCCGCCGGCGCACTCGAGGCCATCGCCGACGACATCGAGTCCCGCCTGGTCGCCTCCGGCCGCTCCGAGGTCCTCAGCCGCGTCATCGGCGAGATGGCCATCTCCCACCTCAAGCGGCTCGACCCGATCGCCTACATCCGGTTCGCCTCCGCGTACCGCCAGTTCGTCTCGCTCGACGACATGATGGACGAGCTCTCCCAGATGGCCTCCATCCCCCTCCCCCCACCCGAGCAGCCGCGTCTCTTCTCGGATGAGTTCGACCGCCTTGTCCACGGCGAACGCGAGGCGAAGTCCCCGCCCGCCCGAGACGACGACGCGCTCCCTCGCGTGCCCACGCCCATCGAGTCGGCACGCGCCGGGGCCGCCATCGGGATGTAGCCCGCGGCGACCCCCACAAGGACAGTCCTCCAGCGCGGCGGTTGGAGGACTGTCCAATCCCTCCCGCTCACCCTCCTCTCCGCGCTCGGGCACCCGTCCGTCGCCGTGATCCGTTCGTGGTGAGGCTCTCCTGAGCACAGTCGAAGGGCCTGGCGAACCACACCGCTGTGCACAGGGCCGCCGCATCGCGTTACGTCCTCGAGACGGGGTTCCCCTCGATGTGCGCCCGCCCTCGAGGGCTACACTCAATGAGTCGATCCGCGACCGACGTGCCGCCGGTCGGTCGACAACGGAACATCCGTTCTGCTACTCTGCGCCCACGCCTCCCCGAGGCGGCAGGCGGCGGAGGGCCTTATGGTCGTCGACTCCCACGTCGAACGTCACCCGGTCGAACTCACCGACAACGCGCGCACCGTCCTCGAGCGGCGGTACCTGCTGCGCGACCCCGAGGGCATGGTCGCCGAGACCCCCGAGGGCATGCTCGCGCGCGTCGCCGAGGCCATCGCCGCCGCCGAGCCCGACCCCTCGCAGCGCGCGAGGTGGGCCCAGCGCTTCTACGACGAGATGGCGGCGCTCCGCTTCCTTCCCAACTCCCCCACCTTGATGAACGCGGGCACCGAGCGCGGCACGCTCGCCGCCTGCTTCGTGCTCCCCGTCGAGGACTCGCTCGACTCGATTATGCACACGGCCTACGCCGCCGCGATGGTCCAGAAGTACGGCGGCGGCACGGGCTTCTCCCTCTCCCGGCTGCGTCGAGTGGGTGCGCCGATCGCCTCGACGCACGGGGCGGCGTGCGGCCCGCTTTCTGTCCTGTACCACTACGACGACGTCTCCCGCCTCGTGACCCAGGGAGGCAAGCGCGAGGGCGCCAACATGGCGGTGCTCCGCGTCGACCACCCCGACATTCGTGCCTTCATCCACGCGAAGGACGACGGCGTCAGCGCCCAGCGCTTCAACATCTCGGTGGGCGTGACCGACGCGTTCATGCACGCGGTCGCCGAGGGCGCACGCTTCGACCTCCGCGACCCGCACTCGGGAGCCGTGACGGGCTCGGTGGACGCGCGCGCCCTCTTCGAGGAGCTGACCCACTCGGCCTGGCTCACCGGCGACCCGGGCCTGGTCTTCCTCGACGAGGTGAACCGCCGGAACCCGACCCCGGCGCTCGGGGACATCGAGGCGACCAACCCCTGCGGCGAGGTGCCGCTCCTCCCCTGGGAGGCGTGCACGCTCGGCTCGATCAACGTCGCCCGCTTCTGGCGCGCCCAAACCCACGACCTCGACTGGACCGCTCTCGCCGAGACGGTCGCGCTCGCGGTCCGCTTCCTCGACGACATCGTCGAGGCCAACCACTTCCCCCTCGAGGAGATCGCGAACGCTGTCCGAGGCAACCGCAAGATCGGCCTCGGCGTGATGGGGTTCGCCGACCTCCTCATCGCGGCCGGCCTCGCGTACGACTCGGAGGCGGCGCTCGCCCTCGCGAGGCGGCTGGCCACCGAGATCGGACGCGCGGCGGACGCCGCCTCGATCGCCCTGGCCGAGGAGCGCGGCGTCTTCCCGAACTGGGACCGCTCGGTCTACGCCGACCCCTCGCAGCACCCGGAGCGCCCTCGATTCCGGAACGCGACGCGCACCTGCATCGCACCGACGGGCACGATCGCGATCATCGCCGGCGCCTCCTCGGGCATCGAGCCGCTGTTCTCCCTCGCGCACTACCGGCGCATGGGCGACGGCACGCTGCTCGCCGAGGTCAGCGAAGCCTTCGAGGCGGCCGTCCGCGCTCGCGGCTGCTACTCGGACGGCCTCATGGAGGCGCTCGCGCACGGAGCGCGGCTCGCGGACCGCGAGGACGTGCCGGCCGACCTCCGTCGCCGTTTCGCCACCGCCCACGAGGTGGCGCCCGAATGGCACGTACGGATGCAGGCGGCCTTCCAGGCACACACCGACCTCGCAGTGTCGAAAACGGTCAACCTCCCTCGCGGCGCCACGCCCGAGGCAATCGGCGAGGTCTTCACGCTCGGACACGAGCTCGGATGCAAGGGCGTCACGGTCTATCGAGATGGCTCACGCGAGGTGCAGGTGCTCGCGCACGAACCAGCGCACGAACCAGGCACCCGCGAACCCGGCGTGGACGAGCCCGCGGCGGGGGCTCGTCCACCGCTCGCCTCGGGCCTGCCGACCGAACCGCAGCGTCGCCACCTCCCGGACGAGCGGCAGGCGGTCACCCACAAGTTCCGCGTCGGCGAGCAGGAGGGCTACGTTACGGTCGGCCTCTTCGAGGACGGCTCGCCCGGCGAGGTCTTCATCACGATGGCCAAGGAGGGCTCGACCGCCTCGGGGCTGATGGACGCCGTCGCGATGATGACATCGCTCTCCCTGCAGTACGGCGTCAGCCTCGAGAAGCTGGCCGCGAAGTTCGAGCACACGCGCTTCGAGCCACACGGTCTCACCACGAACCCGGACATCCCCGTGGCCACGAGCGTCCTCGACTACATCTTCCGCTGGCTCCGGCTGCGCTTCGCGACGGACACCCCGAGGACGCATCCGGCGCACACGATGAGCTCCGGGAGCACGTGCCCCGACTGCGGCTCGCAACTTGAGTTCGTCGAGGGGTGCCTGCTGTGCCGCAGCTGCGGCTACAACCGCTGCGGCTGAGACCCGGCGGCCGAGGCCTAGCGCGCGTGGGGACTCGAGCGGTACTGGCGGTCGGCCTCCGCGAGGCCACCACGAATCGTAGTCACCTCCTTGCCCCCGGAGATCGCGAGGGAGCGGCGCACGTACGTGAGCGCCTCGGTGTGCGACAGCCACCGCTCGGGCGCACAACCGTGGTCGCAGCGCAGCCCCGGCGCATCGACGATCCCCCAGAGCCGGCACACGAGCGGGCGCACGTCGTAGACGGTGCAGCGCTCGGCCTCGAGGTACGGGCAGTTCTCCGCAAGGGTCGCCATCAGGGCCAGCGGCTCACCGGTGATCCGCTCGATGCGGCGCGCCTCGTGGAGTCCCATCGAGATCGCACCACACGAGTCGGCGCAGAGCCCCTTGCACTCGAGGTGGGGCAGCTCGGCGTACAGCGCCTCGAGTCGCTCCTCGATGGTCACGACGCCACCACGTGCCTCAGCGCGCCCACGAGACGACGTGTTCCGGTGTGATCGCAATCACGACGCGCTCCTCGGCGCGGAGGCCACGCAGGATCTCCTCGTCGGGCGTCATCGGCGAGCCCTGCCGGTACTTCGTCCGCAGGGCGCGCGCGGTCTCGAGCAGGCTGGCGTCATCATCGAGGATGCGCGCGGTCCCCTCGATGATGACCGTGCGCCATGCCATGGGGTCGTCGATCACCAGCGAGACCGCGGGGCGCCGCTCCAGGTGGCGGAACTTCGTGCGATTCCGCGTAATCGACACCTCGAACCGCTCACCCGTGAAGTGGAACCACACGGGCGTCGCGTGCGGTGGCCGCCCCTCGCCGCGTGCCACCGACAAGATCCCGGTGCGCGGCTCCGCGAGGAACTGCGCAAACTGCTCCGGCACGGTCGCCACGGTCCCCGGCATTCGGGTGCCTCCCCACGACTGGGACTCCAGTCCACGCCGCGCAGCATACCGCTCGGCCGCGAGGTCGGACGCGAGCCCTCGGCCCGTGCATGGCTCCCACTACACTGTGCCGATGTACGGCTATGAGCCTCCCGAGCGCGTCCGGCCTGGCGGCTGCCGGGAGACGCTCCTCCTGATTCGCGTCGCCTTCGAGGTCCTGCTGCCGATTGTTGCCGCCGGGCTCGCCGCCCTCGGTTACGTCGCACTCACGTTCTGGCTCTTCACGGTGCATGTGCTGTACGGGCTCGTCCCGATCGCCCTCGCGGGGGTCGGCGTGTGGCTGATCAGCCGTCGCGACCAGCGACTGCACCGCGAGAAAGAAGAAGAGGCGCGCTGGGGCGACTGACGGCAACACACCCGGCGCCCCGGCTTGACCCTCTCACGGCGTCACCCTTTAGGGTGCGGACATGCGAGGAGATCGAGCGGGTATCGGTCGTCGCTGGCGAGTCGGTGAGCTGGCTCGCGTCGCCGGCGTGAGTGTGCGCACGCTCAGGCACTACGACGCGATCGGCCTCCTCAGGCCCGCGCAGCGCTCGGCCTCCGGCTACCGCGAGTACACCAGCGAGGACGTCCACCGCCTCTACCGGGTGCTCGCGCTCCGCCGCCTCGGGCTGAGTCTCGACGAGATCCGCGAGGCGGTGGAATCGGGCTCGGAGGAGCTCCTCGCGCTGGTCGAACGCCAGCTGGCGCGCGTCGACGACGAGATCCGCGTCGCCGAGGCGTTGCGCGCACGCCTCGAACGACTGGCGGACGCCCTGCAACAGCACGAGCCGGCACCGTTCACGGTGCTCCTCGACGTACTGGAGGTGATGGCCATGACGAACACGTACTACACACCGGAACAGCTCGCCGACCTCGAACAGCGGGCCGCCGAGCTGGGCCCCGAGGGCATGCGCCAGGCGGAATCGGCCTGGGCCACGCTGATCGAGGAGATGGACGCGGCGCGGCGTCGAGGCGACGACCCCACCTCGTCCGAGGTACAGGCGCTGGCTCAGCGCTGGCAGGCCCTCATCGAGCAGTTCACGGGCGGCGACCCCGGCATCCGCTCGTCCCTGCAGCGGATGTACGAGTCGGAAGGCCCGGAGGCCGCCTCGAGGGGGACGATGAACGCGGACCTGATGGCGTACGCGCAGCAGGCACTCGCCGCCCTGGGCTAGCTCGCGCTGAGGCTGTATCGCGGGGGCTCGAGGGGTGGACGCTCGTCTGTGGCGGCTGCCTCGCAGTTCCCGCGATGCACGCGCCGCGCTGGCGGGCGGTCTGTTACGACCTGCGCAGTCCCCTCCCGAGAAGCTGCGTGGCCTGGAGGTGATCCATGGTCACGAGGAGCGACTCAGGATTCGGTGCGGGCGCGATCGCGATAGGGCTGATCATCCTCATCCTGCTCGTCGTCGTGCTGATGTGGGCAGGTCCGCTCCGCATGGGCGGGTCGGGCGGTGGTGGCGACGCGGGCACGGGGACGAACTCGGGGGCCGGTGCTGGCTCCGGAACGGGCGGTGACACGGCACCGAACCCGGCACCGTCGCCCGGCTCGTGGGTGCCACGTGGTCCGACACTCGGTGACGTCCTCGTGGGGAACTCCTAGCAAGCCGCACGCGGCGCCGGTGCGTTACGTCCAGAGACGAGGCCGCGCAGCAGCTCGGGATGGGGCCCCGTCCGCCCCATCCCACCTGTCGTCCGAGGAGTCGGCCCAGCCTCAATCGACGTCACCTGGTGCGCCACCCGAGGCCACGCCTGGCTCCGTTCGCCCTGAGGCTCTCCTGAGCGCAGTCGAAGGGCCAGCCATCGACGCGCGCCGCAGATCTCGGCGGTTACGTCCGCTGGCGTGCACCTCGGAACCACGAGTCCTCGTCCGCGAATCGTGCGGCATTCCAGCTCAGCGCCGCGTTGAGGCCCTGTTCCGAGCGCAGCCGGTTGTACTCGGCGATCTCCGGGGACGACTCCGGGCTCGCCATCGCGTTGGCCTCGAGCTCGAGCGAGCGCTCGATCACCTGCCGGAAGCCCATCAGCTCGTACGCCATGTTGATCAGCTTCTTGTTGTACTCGACGGTCGGCGCCGGGAGCTTCGCAATCGTGAGGGCGACCGCGCGCACGG
>JADLFF010000080.1 GCA_020845735.1 Dehalococcoidia bacterium | reverse complement strand
TCCCCCCGGCCCCGAGTCCGCCACCCATCGCGCCGAAGGGCGAGGAGGCGCCCAGCGTCGAGCCGCCATCGAGGAGCCGGCGCACCGGCCCGAGCTGGCCGAGCAGGTCCTGCGCGAGCCCCCCCGCAGCGCCGACGGACTCGGAGACGTGGCGCGCGGCCTCCGCGTGGATGTAGACGGCGGCGCTCGCCGCGTCGAACGCCTCGAGGCCCTGCGCGATCAGGCCCGTGATCAGCCCCGCGAGGACATCACCGGTGCCCCCTGTGGCCAGCATCGAGTTCGCGGTGCTCGAGATCCGCACGCGGCCATCCGGGGCCGCTACCACCGTGCACGCCCCCTTGAGCACCACCACGCTCCCGGAGCGGCGGGCCTGCATCAGCGCCACCCCGAGCCGATCCGCCTGGACCTCGGCGGTGGTGGCGCCGAGCAGGCGCGCCATCTCCCCGGGGTGCGGCGTGAGCACGCGCGGCACCTCGAGGGCCGCGAGCAGGTCCGCCCAGCCCGCCGTCGCGGCGACCACGTTGAGGGCATCGGCGTCGATGACCAGCCCACGGAGGTGCGGGGCGGCAGCCGCGAGGCCGGCGAGCACTGAGCGCACGAACTCCTCGACGGGCGGCGTGAGGGAGAGGCCCGGCCCGAGGAGCAGTGCGTCGGCCTCGGGGAGGGCGCGGAGCAGGGCACGGGCGGCCTCGGAGCCGCGCATCGCACCGGCCGCCGAGGGCAATGGCTCGTGGATGACATCGGGCAGCGCGGGGGCGACGAGGGGCTGCACGACCGCCGGCGCCGCGAGCTGCACGAGGCCGGCTCCCGAGCGCGCGGCGGCCTCGGCGGCGAGGCGCGCAGCACCGGGGTACTTCCTCGAGCCCGCCGCGATGACCGCACGCCCGAAGGTGCCCTTGTGCCCGTCGTCGGGTCGAGGCGGGATCAGCGCCTGGATCGTGCGGAAGTCGATCTCCTCGTAGGGGAGGTCGGCGCTGGCCTCGCGCGGGATGCCGATGTCGACCGTGACCACGTCGCCCGCGAGGGCGCGCCCCGGCGACTGGAGGAGTCCCACCTTGCGGAACCCGAACGCCACCGTCTGGTCCGCCCGCACCGTCGAGGGGTCGGCGCGGCCCGTGTCGGGGTCGACGCCGGTGGGGAGATCGAGGGCGATCAGCCGCGGCGGTGCCGTGGCCGCGCGCGCCTCGGCGACCCGGGCGAGCATCGCGGCGAGGTCGCCCTCGATGGGGCGGGACGTGCCGGTGCCGAGCAGGGCGTCGACGATGCAGGACGACTCCCCGAGCCAGCGCGCGAGCCGCTCGAGGCCTGGGTCGTCCTCGACGGTGGAGGTGGGCACCTCCGCCTCGACGATCGGACGCCAGACCTCGTCGTCGGCGGCGCGTGGCGTCAGCAGGTACACGGCCACCGAGGCGCCCCAGCCCACGAGGTGCCTCGCGGCCACGAGCCCATCGCCGCCGTTGTTGCCCGGCCCGACCAGCACGATGATGCCGCGCTCCTCCGAGGCGCCGACGGCCATCCACGCCTCCTGCGCGGCGGCGAGCCCGGCCTCCTCCATCAGGGCGCGCTCGGAGACCCCGAGGCGGCCCGCCTCCTCCTCGACGGCGCGCATCTGGGCGACAGTGACGACCTTCATCGAGTGCTCGCGTTCACTTCAGCAGGCCGCGCAGGCGCAAGCGATCGAGGAGGCGCACGCGCGCCTCGGCAGGCGGTGTTTCGACGATCCGCTGCGCCGCGACCACCGAGGCGATCGCGAAGGTGTTGTTGTGAGTGAGCGAGATGTCGATCTCCTCGAGGCCGATCGTGGCGGCCCGAGCGGCGGCGCCGCCGTAGAGGTAGACCAGCGGCTTGCCTCGGCGGTCGGGGAGGACCTCGATCTCCCGCCAGCCGACGGAGCGCGCGCCCGTCCCGAGGGCTTTCATCATCGCCTCCTTGGCCGCGAAGCGCGCCGCCAGCTCCGGGACGCGGCCGCGGCAGAAGGCCACCTCCTCAGGCGTGAAGACGCGCGAGAGGAAGCGGTCGGGGTGCTTGCGCAGCACCTCGCGGACCCGGTCGATCTCGATGACGTCGATGCCAACAGCGTGTGAGGCCATATCGCCGGGAGTCTAGGGTGCGCCACGCCGGTGGCAAGCACCCGCGGCGGAGCTGTCGATGTCGAGGCGCGCAGAGAGCGCGCTCACGCAGATATAGTCCGAACGCCACCCCGGGAACGGCCGCCACCAAGGGCTCTTGAATTGTTTTGCACGAACTGCCGCGCGCGCGTGACCTTCGGTGCGAAGTTCTGCACGCGCTGTGGGCGGCCCTTGGCCCAGCCTGCTGTGGTCGCACCGCTCGAGCAGGCACTCGACCCGACGTCGTTTGAGTTGGCGATCGGTCGGGTCTTCGTGTTCCTCGGCTACCAGGTTCAGCACACCGGACGATCTGGCGACGGTGGGGTGGATCTGCGGCTGACCCGGTCCGACGGAACATCGGCGATCGTCCAGTGCAAGAAGTACGCAGGAACCGTGGGCCCAGCACCCATCCGTGAACTCTATGGAGCGCTTGTCCACGAGGGAGCCGATACCGCGTACCTCGTCACGACTGGGCGCTTCAGCATGGAAGCGCAGACATGGGCGCGAGGCAAGCCGCTTGTTCTTGTGGATGGAGCGCAGTTAGCCCGACTCCTCCAGCAGTCGGAGGCTGCAGAGAGGATGTCAGCAGACTCGGTCGGCAGTGCTGCGCAGCACGTCTCCAACGAGCTCACTGCCGTCATGGATTTGGTGAAATGGAAGGAGGCAGTTGAGCGACTATCGGCGGCTATTGTGGAGTTCGGCGACTTCGCGAAAGACCTGAGTTGGGGAACCTCGGTGAGCTCCCTATTCCTTGTTGGCCACCTCGACGCAATGGACGCGGCTACTGGAGCACTGCGCGACGCGCGACCTGGATACCCGTTGGCGGAACTTCATTCGATTGGGTCCAGCATCGCTTCGGAGCTCGAGGCAGCCACTGGTGTCCTGCGCCGTGCAATCGAACGAGACGAACGGATCGACCACCGTTACGCGGACAACTTCCATGCCGCGTTCGAGCGGATCGGCGAATTCCTGGCCGAAGTCGACCGCGTCTTCGCGGTAGCCGAGACGCTGCCGTCAGCGTCAGGTAGGGGGCCCCGGCCACGCGGATGGCGGTTCTGGCGACGCTAGGGCGCCGCGATACAGGCCCGCGATGTCCCCGCCCCGCGCCGAAGCCCGTCCTCGGCCTGTCGAATGGGCGCGACTGAGCCTGCCGCGGACGCTGCACTCGCCCGCTCAGCCTCGAACGAGGGCCGTCCGCGGGCTATCGTGACCACTTCTGAGGAGCACGCACCCCGGGGGGCAGACGATGTCGGCACGGATCATCGATGGGGCGGCGATGGCCTCGGAGGTGCGCGCGGAGATCGCCGAGCGCGTGCGCGCGCACATGGCCGCCGGCCACCGGCGCCCGAAGCTCGTCGCCGTCCTCGTGGGGGACGACCCCGGCTCGCAGTCCTACGTGAAGAGCAAGACCCAGGGCTGCGCCGAGGCCGGCATGGACTCGGACACCATCCGGCTGCCCGCGGAGACCTCGCATGACCGCGTGCTCGCCGAGGTGCAACGCCTCAACGAGGACGCCAGCGTCACGGGCATCCTCGTACAGCTGCCGCTGCCGCCGCAGGTCGACGAGCAGGTCATCGTCCGTGCCATCGACCCGCGCAAGGACGTCGATGGACTGCACCCCTACAACCTTGGGCTGCTCATGGAGGGCTCCCCGTACACCGTCCCCGCGACCCCCCTCGGCGTGCAGCAGATGCTGCTGCGGACCGGGAACGACCCTGCGGGCGCCCGAGTCGTGATCGTGGGCCGCTCGATGCTCGTCGGGCGGCCGCTGTCCGTGCTGCTCTCGCAGCGAGGGGCCGGCGCCAACGCCACCGTCACGATCGCGCACACCGGCACGAGGGACCTCGGGGTCGTGACCCGCGAGGCGGAGATCCTGGTCGTGGCCGCGGGCGTGCCGGGGATGGTGGACGCCTCGATGGTGCGCCCCGGCGCGGTGGTCATCGATGTGGGGGTGAACCGCATCGCCGACGCGAGCCGGAAGAGCGGCTCGCGCCTCGTCGGTGACGTCGACTACGCCTCGGTGTCCGAGGTGGCCTCGGCGATCACGCCCGTGCCGGGCGGCGTGGGCCCCATGACCGTGACGATGGTGATCTCCAACACCCTGCGGGCAGCAGGAGGCTAGTCGAGGCCGCGTCTGTTCGCGGAGTTCGGGAACGCCTCCAGCGATCGGCGGACCGGCGCCACCAAGGGGGACCCTCTACGGACGCCCAGTGAGCGCCATACCGGCAAGGACGCTCATGCCCGCGCCGAACACCATGGCCAGGTAGCCAATTCTGGCTGCAGCATGCTTCGTTCGCAGCTGGTTCTCGTTGTATGCGATCGAGCGCTCGATCGAAGCGATGACGGCCCACCGAACGCTCTCCACGTCGTAACCGTCGGCGAGGTTCTTTCGTACGACTCCGAGATCCGGACCGAGATGGAAGCCGCGCGGCAGCCACCAACCCAGCAGGACATGAACGAGCGCGACGAGGAACGCCAGACCCGCGAGCGCCATCGCGGCTCGCTCGCGCGGTTGTAGTGTTACGAAGCTAGTCTCTTCGGAGTTCGCCGCGAGAACGACGGCAAGTAGCAAGGCCAGCCCGGCACTCGACACGGCCGCGACGTGACCGAGCTTCTCATCGAGCGCGTTGGCCTGCGCGTCGAGCGTTCCGAGTTGCGCGAGCGCGGCCGCCAGCACGAATTCGCTGCCGCGATCCGGGTACGTGCTCGGCGTCTCCTCGGTTTGGTCCTCGTTAGTCCCGTGCGCCCACGCGAGCTGTAGTTCCGGGACGAGCCAGACAACGATAACCACCAGGCTTGCCAGGCTCGACGGCACGAGTAGCAGGGTCAGTACCCACATGACGCGAGCCTGAGGCTTCACGCTCGTGGTCGCAAGGTGCGCAGGCGACGACGACTGAGGCGCCCCGCCCTCGATCTACCTTGAGCGACTGGCGATCGTGCCTGTGCTTCCGACATGCGAACATGGGTGTATGGAAGAACTGCTCGGCCGGTTGGCCGTCCTCCGCGCCCGCTTCGACGACGTACGGGGGCGCCTTTGACCTCCCGGGCATCGAGGCGCGCCTCGTCCCGCTGAGGGCGCAGGCGCAGTCCCCCGACCTCTGGAACGACCAGCAGCACGCGCAGAAGGTCCTGCAGGAGCTGTCACGCCTCGAGGGCACGCTCACGACGTGGGCCGACTTCGAGCGCGAGATCGGCGACCTCGAGGGGTTGATCGAGCTGGCGACCGAGGCGCCCGAGGACGAGCGCCCTGCCCTCGCCACGGACATCGAGGGCGAGCTCGCGGCCATCGAGACCCGCTTCGCCGACCTCGAGCTGGGCCTGATGCTCGGCGCGCAGTACGACCGGCGCCACGCCGTGCTCTCGGTGCATGCGGGCGCCGGCGGCACCGAGGCCCAGGACTGGGCCGAGATGCTGCTGCGGATGTACCTCCGCTGGGCGGAGCAGCATCGATTCAAGACCGAGATCCTCGCCATCTCCTCGGGGGAGGAGGCGGGCGTCAAGTCCGTCGAGGTGCGCATCGTCGGGGAGTATGCGTACGGCCTCCTGAAGTCCGAGCGCGGCGTGCACCGCCTGGTGCGCATCTCGCCGTTCGACGCCTCGGCGTCCCGTCACACCTCGTTCGCGCTCGTCGAGGTGATGCCCGAGGCCGAGGATGCCGAGGACATCGACATCGAGATCGCGCCCGACGACCTCCGCATCGACACCTACCGGGCCAGTGGCCACGGTGGCCAGAACGTGCAGAAGAACGACACCGCCGTGCGGATCACCCACCTGCCGACGGGCATCGTGGTGACCTGTCAGAACGAGCGCTCGCAGGGGCGCAACAAGGAATCGGCGATGCTCGTGCTCAAGTCGCGGCTCCTCGAGCTGGAGCTCGAGAAGCGCGAGGCCGAGCGTGCGAAGATCAGAGGCGTGCACGTCGAGCCTGGCTGGGGCAATCAGATCCGTTCGTATGTGCTCCAGCCGTACAAGATGGTGAAGGACCTGCGCACCGGCGAGGAGACGAGCGACACCACGCGCGTCCTCGATGGCGCGCTCGACCCGTTCATGCGTGCGTACCTCACCTCGCAGGTTGGGGCGGACGAGGCGCAGAGCGCGTAGCGGGGTCCTCGAGAGCGGTTCGGTGGACGCGCGGCGCGACCGCCGCAGGAGGCGACACGTGATCCGAGTTCCGCGCGTTCCGGGACGCGTCCGAGGAGCGGCGACGCTCGCCCTGCTCGCCTCGATGCTGGCGCTCGTGCTCGTCGGTCTGGCGGCCGAGCCGGCGAGCGCCGACACGATCGAGCTCGTCAGCCAGTCGGAGCGAGCGGACAACCCGGCGAGCCTCGTCTTCACCGCCCGAGTGCGGGCCGCGGCCGGCCTCAAGAGCGCGCGCCTGGTCTACAAGGTGAAGAACCCGGACGCCGATGTCGGCGGGGGCGGCGAGGTGCCGGTCTCGCCGGGCAACGAGATCGACGTGTCCTACTCGCTGACCACGAACGGCTCCGAGCGCTACATCCCGGTGGGTTCGAGCTTCAGCTACCACTGGGAGTTCGAGGACAGCACCGGCGCGAAGGTCAGCGGGCCCGAGAAGGAGTTCGTGTTCCTCGACGGGCGGTACCAGTGGCGGAGTCGCACCGAGGGCACCGCGCCGCCGGTGACCGTGTACTGGTACGGCGCGAACGAGAGCCGCGCCCAGATCGCCCTCGATGCGACCACGGTCAGCCTGAGGCAGACGGGTGACCTCCTCGAGACGCGCGTGACGTACCCGATCAAGGTCGTTGTGTACGCGTCGGAGTCAGACGGCGAGGCGGCCCAGCGTCCGCGAGGCCGCTCGTTCGACGCCACGGTGCAGACCGGAGGCACGCGCGTGGCGCCGGACCTCGTGCTCGTGTTCGTCCCCGACGTGGATGTCGTGCGCCACGAGGTGGGCCACATCGTGACCCACGTGGCCGGAGATGGGCCCTTCGCGCAGCTCCCCTCGTGGATCGACGAGGGCACGGCCGTCTGGGCGCAGGGCTCGCCGGGTAGCGGCTACCTCGGAGCGCTGGCGCTGGCGCTGATGGGCGACTCCACGTTGAACCTGCGCTCGATGCAGTCTGCCACCAACCGTCCCGAGGAGGTGAACCTCTTCTACGGGCAGGCGTTCTCGACCGTCGACCACCTGATCAAGACGTACGGGCAGGCGCGGTTCGCGGAGCTGTATCGCACCTTCCGCGCGGGCACCTCGATGGATGATGCGCTGCAGAAGGTCTACGGGTTCGACCAGAACGGGCTGTACAATGAGTGGCGGAAGTCGAAGAACCTCCCCGAGCTTACGTTCGCGACGCCTGCCGCCGGTGCGGGGCCCGTGACCGAGGCGACACGGCCACCCCTCGGCGTTCCGTCCGGATCCTCGTCGGGACAGGCCACGAGCGTGCCGCCGCAGTCGCAGCCGGGCACCACCGGTGAGGGCACCGCGCCCGAGGTGCGCGGTGGTGGGCTGCCCGCCTCGGGGATCGCCGTGCTCGCGGGAACCGTCCTGCTGGCGCTCGCCCTCGGCGGAGGCGCGTTCATGCTCCTGCGGCGGAAGCCTGCGCCGACCGAGGGGTAATCGCGGCGGCGCCCGGCTATCGAGGGCGCGACGCGTGTCAGCCGGTCATTGGTGGCGCGAGCTCCTCGGCGAGCCCGATGAGGATGCCCTCGGGGCCCCGGAGGTAGCAGAGGCGGTACGCATCGAGGTACCGCACCACGTCGCCCACGAGCTCGGCGCCGTGCCGTGCGAGTCGCGCGAGCGTGTCGTCGATGTCGTCCACGGCGAACATGACGCGCAGGTACCCGAGGGCATTCACCGGGGCCGAGCGGTGATCGGCGACCACCGGGGGTGCGAGGAACCGGGACAGCTCGAGGCGGCCGTGGCCGTCCGGTGTGCGCATCATCGCGATCTCGACGCGCATGCCCTGGAGGCCCGTGACGCCCTCGGCCCAGTCCCCCTCGATGGGAGCACGACCTTCGAGGACGAGGCCAAGCTCCGTGAAGAACGCGATGGCGGCGTCGAGGTCCTGGACCACGATGCCGACGTTATCCATGCGCTTCACGGACATCGGTGACTCCGCTGGCTCCGCGGCTTTGCCACTCCGAGGTTGGTCGCGCCCCGAGGGGGCAAGGGCCGGCGCCTAGCGCCCCGGAATGATCAGCCCCGAGGGCGACTCGGCGATGGTAGGCTCCTCGGGAGGCTGGGCGCCGAGGGCCATCGCGCGAGCCTCGTCGGCGGTGAGGTAGGGGCTGGCGGCCGTCCGCTCGCGGATCACGGGCTCGTTGTTGCCCTCGACGATGCGCCGGAGCTGCTCGACGAGCTCAGCCTCCGAGAACAGGCCTGAGAAGCGACGGCCGTTGATGATCGTCGTGGGCACCTCGGCGAGTGAGCGCTGCCCGGCGAGGATGGGGAACTCCGACATCTCCGTCGCGACGAGGCGGATCGCGTGCTGCTCGACCGCGACGGCCGATGCGAGGCGCAGCAGGTACGCGGAGAGCGGGTCGTACGGCGCCACCAGCAACTCGAGGGTGACCGGCATCGTGATCCCGGCGAGCGCCACTCGCGACTCCGGTTGCAGCGGTGTCGCGCCCGCACCCACGAGGACGATCGAGTCGACGAAGACGGGGAACAGCAGTCCCGAGAAGTAGCCCACGAAGTGGAGGCGCGCGCCGTGGCCGCGGAGGACCGTGGTTGGTGCGCGCTCGATGCCCTCCTCGGCGGCGCGTGCGGCGTGCTTTTCGAGGTCGTAGCGCGTGACCGACAGCGACGAGTGCAGCGAGACCAGCTCGCGCATGACCGTGACGACGTCGTCGCAGTGCTCGCTCGGATCGCGGTCCGGGAGCAGGATGCCGGACTCGGGGCGCGTCCAGACATCGATGCCGACGCGACCCGCGAGGTGCTCGATCAGATGTTGCGCGATCGCGACCTGGTCCGGCCTGGGGATGATCGGCATGTGGGTTGTTACCGCTCGCGAGGCGTGGCGAGGCGTCGCGCCCGGCTCGGGCGGGGTGGCCTCGTTGGCCTCGGGGGCGCGTCTGACACGGCCCACTGTGCGAGCCAGAGTCGCTGCCCGGCGGTGAACACGCTCACGATGGCGAGGACCCAGAGGCCTACGTTGAGGTAGCCCGTGATGAGGGCAGCCACGAGGACGACGACGCGCTCGGGGCGCGTGAAGATGCCATCGGTGAGCTGACCGCCTGCCGCCTCCACGCGCGCGCGTACGTACGAGACCATGAGCGACCCGACGACGGCGACGAAGGAGAGCATCGCCTCGACGGTCATGCCGTGCGTGATCGCGTACCACTGGATGCCGAAGAGCAGGACCGCCTCGGACAGCCGGTCGAGCGTGGAGTCGAGGACGCCACCGAACTTGGTGGACTGGCCGGTCGCGCGGGCCAGGCCGCCATCGAGGAAGTCGAGGGCACTCGCGAGCAGGAGCAGCAGACCGCCCCAGAAGAGATGGCCCGTGGCGACGAGGGCGGCGGCGGCGGCGGTGCCGGCGAACCCGACGACGCTCACCATGTTGGGCGTGATGCCCGCAGCGGCCATGGCCCGGATCACGGGCGCGATCGCAGCGGAGGGCGGGCGGTGCGGCATCAGTTTGAAGTTCATGGTTTCACCGCCACCCTGCGCCTCGCGAGCGCGCCAGAGAGGTCCTGCTTCTCCTCGATCAGCCGTTCGTAATACGACAGGATACGCTGCGTCACGCGTTCCCACGAATACGACTGAGCACGCAGCTGGCCCCCCTGCCCGAGGGCGGCGCGCGCATCAGCATCGCGCACCAGAGCGCTGAGCGCATTCGCCAGCGACATCGAGTCCTGCGGGCGCACCAGGATGCCGTCTGCGCCGTGGGTGATGACCGACGCGTAGCCATCGATGTTGGACGCCACGACCGGGAGGCCGGCCGCCATCGCCTCGAGCAGCACGATGCCCTGCGACTCGTTTCCGGTCGCCGGCGAGCAGAACACGTGGGCGGTGCGGTGCCACCGCGGCAGCTCGGCGTCCGTGGGGCTATCGATGAAGACCACGCCTCGCTGGTTGTGCTGCTCGACCTGGGCGCGCAGGCGTCGGCGCCGCCTCGAGTCAGGGCCGACCACGAGGAGCCGCGTGTTCCACTGGCGGGCGTTCACCATCGCGAAGGCCCGCAACAGGACATCGAGGCCCTTGCGCTTCTCGGCGCGGCCGACGTAGAGGATGTTCAGCATGCCGTCGTCGAACTCGGGGATCGGGCGGATCGAGGGGTGGTTCCACCGCTCGAGGTCCACGCCGTTGGGGATGATGTTGTAGAAGCCTCGGAAGTAGGCGCTGACGAACCGGGCGGCGGGCGGTGAGACCGCGATCTTGCCATCGAGCTCGCTGTACCAGCGCTTCAGGAGTCGTCGGCCGTAGCCGTAGAGGCGGTTGCCGTTCTCGCGGTGGGCGTGGAACGTGCCCACGTTCACGACGTTCGGGTTTGCCGTCCTCGAGTGGCGGAGCGCGTGGATCGGCAGCGTGGGCATCAGTGGCTCGTGGACGTGGACCACCTCGAAGCGGTGTTGGCCCAGGTACTCGGACACGCGCCAGCCGACGAAGGGATCGAGGGCAATGCGCGCCACCGAGCCGGACGCGGGCACCGACGTCGGGCGACCCGCGACGTAGACCCGCGGGTCGTCGACCGGTCCGCTGGCCGGGGCGACGATGTGCACATCGTGGCCGCGTTCGGCGTAGTTGCGCGCCGCCCGGTCGATGTGGTTGTTCACCCCACCGGGCGTGAGCCAGTCATAGGGGGACACGAGAGCGATCTTCATCGGCCGGCCGTCCGGGTGCCGAACCGCGCGGCGAGGCCTCGCAGCCGTGGCCCCACCACCTTCCGAGGCGTCACCGACAGCCCGATGACCTGTTGCGCGAGCAGCCGTCGGGCGCCGAGCTGCCGCAGGGTGGGGTGTGCGCGCACATCGCCCCAGGTCCGCCGCTCGAGGAGTGCGCGGCGGAGCGCCTCGCCCGACCGTTCCTCCGGGCGGCGCTCGAACACGGTCACGCCGGAGCCCACCGCCTCGAGGAAGTGGGCGTCGCTGCCGCCCGTCTCCGCGAGGCCATACGCCTCGCGGTTGCGCTGGCGCGGCCGGTTGCCGGTGAGGCGACCCGCGATCGTCGGGTTCGACACCTCGATGCCGTCGGGCCGCGCCTCGACGTCTGCCGTCGCGAGCAGGCGTTCGAGGCGGCGCTGACCGATCGAGCGCGTTGCCATCGAGAACGGGTGCGGGATGATGGCGAGGCCGCCCGCGCGGTGAATCGCAGCGATGGTGTCCTCGAGCGGGTGGAACGAGGCGATCGGCTCCGTGACCCAGAGCGCCAGGAGGTGACCCGAGCGCGTCGTCACCTCGATGCCGGGTACGAGGTCGAACGAGTAGCCGCCGCGCGCGTGGAGATCGGCCGCGAGCACCGCCCCGCCGACATCGTCGTGGTCGGTGATCGCGATGAGGTCGAGGTCCGTGGCGCGCTCGACGTAATCGAGGAGGTCCTGCGCGTGGGCCATCCCGTCACCGTGCGCGGTGTGGACCTGCAGATCGGCCAGCAGGTAGCGGGACTCGGGCGCGGACGCCACGTTCTCCGTCACCTGTCCATCTTACCGGCCGGATGTCCCCTCCGAGGTGACGAGGGGATGCCGGTCCAGATCGGATCCAGGACGAACCACTGCTCGGGAGCGCGGCGGATGCCCGCCTCGAGGGCGGCGGCGAGCGTGGCCGTGGCCTCCTCGGGCGTTCCGGAGGCGAGGTCGATCGGCGCCTCGAAGCGCATCGCGTAGCGGCCGGGGGCGACGCGCAGGACGAACGCCGGGACCACGATGGCGCCCGTCCGGCGCGCCAGCTCGATCGGTCCGGAGGGCAGCGTGGTGCGTTCGCCGAAGAACGGGACGCAGTGGCCGGTCCCCGTCAGGTCGCGGTCCGCGATGAGGGCGACGACCTGGCCTCGGCGCAACTGCTCGAGGGCGGCGCGCAACCCGCCGCGGTCCGCGTCGACGAAGCGTGCGCCGTGCCGCCCGCGCGCCGAGGTGAGCAGCCGGTTCACCTCGGGCGACTCGTTTACCTGGGTGAGCGCCAGGACGTCGAGGCCGAGACCCGAGGCGGCGTGGATCGCGAACTCCGGCGCGCCCACGTGAGCCGTGACCAGCAGCACGCCGCGCCCTCGGTTGACCGCCTCGTAGAGCCCGTCGAGGCCCGCGAACGAGTCGTACTCGGTGAGCGCCTGGCCCGCGGGCGCGTGGGCGTACCTCGCGAGGTCCGCCCAGTACTGCGCGGCCGTGCGCACACAGCGTCGCGCAGCGCGATCGAGTGCGCGCGGGCGGATCCGGCGGCCGTAGACGTGGAGCATGTGGTCTCGAGTGACCTCGCGGAGGCGGGGCGAGGCGAGCCACGCGAGGTCCGCGGCCGCACTTGCGAGCGCGTAGAGGATGCCGAGCGGGAGCCTGCCGCCACCCTCCACGAGCACGCGCAGCAGGCGTGCCTTCACGGCTCGGAGGCGGGCGCCACGTCGGCGTTACGGACGCCACGGGCGCTACGCGCCTCGTCGAGGCGCCAGAGGTCGCGGAAGACGTACCACTGCTCGGGGGCGCGCCGCACCAGCCGTTCGAGGGCGGATGCCATCGCCTGGGTCAGCCCCTGCACGTCGCCCTCGCGATCCCCGGTCGGGAGGAACTCCACGAGCTCCGCGCAGGCATCGTAGCGAGGCGACGTGGGGCCCTTTCGCCAGACGCCGCCGACGATGATCGGCGCCCCCGATCGCAGCGCGAGTCGGGCGGGGCCATCGGGGAGCTCGATCGGCGCCCCGAAGAAGTCGACTCGGGCCGAGCCGCCTGCGCGCGGCACATCCGCGAGCACCGCCAGCACATCGTTCCGGCGGAGGGCGCGCAGCACCTCGGGGCCCGTGCGGCCCGCGGGCACGATCGTCATCCCGAGGCGGCGACGCGCCTCGAGGACGACGCGGTCGACGCCGGGGTTCTCGAAGGTGTCGGCGATCACCGTGATCGGCATCCGCTGCGCGAGGACGGCGCCCGCCATGTCCCAGTTCCCGAAGTGCAGCGTGACGAACACGATGCCGTTCCCCGTGCGCTGCTCCTCGATGCGCGGCCAGTCATCGAAGTCGATCGCCGCCGCGATGTCCCGGCGGGACAGGCTGCTGAAGCGCAGGAAGTCGACGAGATAGGTGCCAAAGTAGGCAAACGAGGCGCGCGCCAGACGCCGCGCCGCGTCGCCATCGCCGGTCACGTGCGCGAGATTGGCCACGCTCCAGTGGCGCCCTCGGGGCCAGGCCCACCACGCGAGCAGGCCCGCGGCACGGCCGATGCGGTACGAGAGCGCGAGGGGCACCGCCGCCGCGACGCGTGTCGCGGCGACCAGCGCCCCGTAGGTCAGCGCGTGCCGAGCGCGTGCCACATCCATCGGCACGCCTCTCCTCGAGTGCTGCGCGAGCTGCCGCTAGGCGCCCGTGTTGACCGCGGTCGCGGTCGTCATCGAGGCGTCGCCCCGGATGAACGCTTCGAGCTGCTCGCGGGCCATCTCGTCGCGCATCTGGCGCGGCGGGGACTTCATGAAGTAGGCGGACGGCTCGTAGATCGGGCCGGACAGCCCTCGATCGAGGGCAAGCTTGGCGCAGCGGACCGCGTCGATGACGACGCCCGCCGAGTTGGGGCTGTCCCAGACCTCGAGCTTGGTCTCGAGGGTGAGCGGGACGTTGCCGAAGGTCGTGCCCTCGATGCGGATGTGGCACCACTTGCGGTCCTGGAGCCACGGCACGTAGTCCGAGGGGCCCACGTGGACATCGGCGTCGGCGAGCTCGTACTCGATCTGGGAGGTGACGGCGTTCGTCTTCGAGATCTTCTTGGACTCCAGCCGCTCCCGCTCGAGCATGTTCATGAAGTCCGTGTTGCCGCCGAAGTTGAGCTGGTAGGTGCGGTCGATGCGGACGCCGCGGTCCTGGAAGAGGCGCGCCAGCACTCGGTGGAGGATCGTGGCGCCGACCTGCGACTTGATGTCGTCGCCGATGATCGGCAGGCCGTACTGCTTGAAGCGGTTGCCCCAGTACTCCTCGCGGGCGATGAAGACCGGGATGCAGTTGATGAACGCGCAGCCCGCCTCGAGGACCTGCTCGACGTACCACTTCGTCGCCATCTCGGAGCCCACGGGCAGGTAGTTGATCACGACGTGGGTGTTCGTGTCCTTGAGGATCTTCACGATGTCGGCCGTGGACCCCGGCGCCTTCGTGATCACCTGCGAGAGGTACTTGCCGAGGCCGTCGTGGGTCATGCCTCGTTCGACCTTCACCCCCGTCTTCGGCACGTCGGCGAACTTGTAGGTGTTGTTCTGGCCGCCGTAGATGGCCTCGGAGAGGTCCTTGCCCACCTTGTCGGCGTCGATGTCGAACGCGGCCGTGAAGTTGATGTCGTTGATGTGGTAGCCGCCGAGAACCGGGTGCATGAGCCCCGGGATCTCGTCGCCCTCCTCGGCACTGCGGTAGAACTCGACGCCCTGGACGAGCGAGGAGGCGCAGTTGCCCACGCCGATGATTGCCACGTTGATCTTGTCCGCCACGCCAGCCTCCTGAGTGATGCCCTTGCGGGCGTGCGTTGTCCCTGCGTCACGTGTCCCTTGCGCCATCGAGGGTAGGCGACGGCCTGATATTCGTACAGTCGATGAATCAACTATCATCCATCGAGATGGATTATGAGTATCCGAGGCTGTCACAGCTCGCGTACCTGCGCGAGGTGGAGCGCAGCGGCTCGCTGACCGCGGCCGCCGAACGCCTCGGCGTGAGCCAGCCGGCGCTGTCCCAGTCGCTGTCGGACCTCGAGCGGCGGCTCGGCGTGGCGCTCTTCGAGCGGGCGGGCCGCCGCCGTGTGCTCACCGAGGCGGGTCGGGAGGCCGTGGTGGCCGCCTCCGAGGTGTTCGAACGCCTCGACATGCTGCGCGACGACCTCCAGGCCCGCGCCCGAGGCGAGGTCGGCAGCCTGCGCGTGGGGATGATCGACGCGGCGAGCCTGTACCTCCTGCCGAACGCGATTCGGGCCTTCCGCGAGCGGTACCCCGAGGTGGACCTCCACCTCATCGTGGAGAGCTCCGAGGTGCTGCTGCGGCAGCTTCGCGCCTTCGACGTGGACGTCGCGTTCGTCGTCGGCCCGCTCGCGGACGACCTCGTGGGGGTGCCGGTGCTCGAGGAGCCGCTGTTCATCTACCGGCCCGCCTCGGACTCCCGGGGTGGGGGTGCCGAGGGCTCCGAGGGGGCCACGGGCTCCGACTGGGCGCTCTACCCCTCGGGGTCCCGCACCCGCCAGCTCATCGATGAGGCACTGGCGCGGATGGGCGTGCGGCCGCGCGCGCGGTTCGAGAGTGCGAACCCGGACATCCTCAGGCAGGCGATTGCCCTCGGGCTGGCGTGGGGCGTGCTCCCGGAGGCCGTGGCCGTCGAGGCCGGGGACGCGCTCGTGCGGGTGGGTGGGACGCCCCTCGCGACGCGGAGCCTGGTGGCGGCGCGGCGCCGGACGGCATCGTCAGATTCGAGGATCGACGCGCTGCTCGCCCTCGCGACCGGCGATTGAGGAGCGGCCAGAACGCAGCAGCGCCGCCTCGAGGGGCGGCGCCAACTGAACTGCCTGCGAACGGTGGCTTCGACTAGGCGACGGCGGCGGCCTTGCCGATCTTGAACATCTTGGTGCTGCAGACGGGGCACTCGCCCGTCGTGGCCGGCTTGCCGTTCTTCATCGTGATCGGCGTTGGGCTCTTCATCTCACGCTTGGTTCGACACTTCAGGCAATAGGCTTCCATGACTGCTCCCTGGCCTCCGCGCTTCCGTACTGCTGCCGGACCCGTTTTCGAGCCCGCCAGTCGCTGGGGAGAAGCGGGGCTTCTTGCCACCGCTGGATTCACAGTGCCCTCCCGTAATGGCAGTGTCAAACAGAAATCGCCTGAGAAGTGCGTGAATCAGGGAGTCGCGGTTGCTCGATAAGCGAGTAGGCGGTAGGGCTTCCACTGACCCGGTGTCATGGTCGCCTCCACGAGGCCGACGAACCTACCGTCGATCCCGTAGGTGCGCGCCCTGATGCCGGGAGCGTGGACGCGTCGAATGGCGCGCGGCGCCGGACGGATGCCCTGCCCGCGACGGAGGTCCGCGACGGCCTCGCGGGCCACGATGAGCGCGTCCGTCTCGAGGTGTGCGGTGTCCGGTGCGTAGGCGATGAGATCCCACGCCCCCGCCTCGATGAGGGCGACCGCGCGGTCGAGGGGGGTGGCGTCGGCGAGGCGGAACGGCCCCACGGCCGTCCTCGAGAGGGCCGTGACGTGGCCTCCGACGCCGAGCGCGGCGCCGAGGTCGTGCGCCAGCGAGCGGACATAGAAGCCCTTGCTGCACTCGATCTCCACGTCGACCTCGGCGGTGGGGCCGCCGCGGAAGGCGGTGACCTCGAGGGCGTACGCCGTCACGCGCCGTGGCTCGAGCACCACGACCTCACCGGCGCGCGCCGACTCGTAGGCGGGGACGCCTCCGCGCTTGATCGCGCTGAACGCGGGTGGCGTCTGCTCGATCTCACCGAGGTAGCCGCCGAGGGCTGATTCGACGGCGGACGCCTCGAGGTGGGACGCGTCCGCCGAGGCGATCCGTCCGCCCTCGCTGTCATACGTCGTGGTCTCCACGCCGAGGGCGATCGTCGTGCGGTAGGCCTTCCTGGCGTCCACGAGCCCCTCGATGAAGCGTGTCGCCTCGCCGAAGGCGATCGGCAGCACCCCGCTCGCGAGGGGGTCCAGTGTGCCGGCGTGGCCCACGCGCTTGACGTTGAGGGCGCGCCGCACGTCGCGGACCACGTCGAAGGACGTCATGCCCGAGGGCTTGGCGATGTTGAGGAAGCCACGCACGGGCCCGTGCTCGGCGCGCTCGGGCGTCGCTAGCTCGGACATTGCGAGGTCAGGCGTCGCGGCCGCCGTCGGCGTGCTCGTCCTCGGTGAGCGGAGGGATCGTCGGGGCGACCTCCCGCAGGATCGAGGCGATGCGTTCGCCCTCGGCGATGGAGCGGTCGAGGATGAACTTCAGGTGCGGGATGCGGCGCATGTGCAGGCGCTTGCCGAGCTCGCGGTGCATGAACGGCTCGGTCCGCTCGAGGGCCTCGCGAATCTCGGCGGCGTTCGCGGTGTCGTCCATGATGCTCACGAAGATGCGCGCCGACTGCAGGTCCGGCGACGTCTCGACGCGCGTGATCGACAGCATCACGTCGGCGAGGACCGGGTGCTTGACGTGCCGCCGAAGCAGGTCGGCGACCTCGGACTGGATGAGGTCGTCGACCTTGGGCATGCGACGGGTCATGGTGACCCCCTCGTGGGTGAGGAGCGAGGCGGGCGGTGTCCGAGGACGCCGCTAGCGCATCTGCTCCATGTGGTAGGCGATCAGCTCGTCGCCTTCCTCGAAGTCCTGGAAGCCATCGACCTGGATGCCGCACTCGAAGCCGGCGGTCACCTCGCGGACGTCGTCGTTGAAGCGCTTGAGGCTGCCGATGCGGGACTCGTGGATGACCTGGCCGCGGCGCAGGATGCGGATGAGCGAGTTGCGGTTGATCGCGCCGTCGCGGACGTAGGAGCCAGCGATGGCGGCGCGGCGGCCGAGGCGGAAGACCTGGCGCACCTCGATGCGGCCGTCCTCGCGCTCCTCGTAGATGGGCTTGAGCAGGCCCTTGACCGCGTTCTCCACGTCCTCGACGACGTCGTAGATGATCTTGTACTGGCGGATCTCGACGCCCTCGCCCTCCGCGAGGCGCACCGCGCCGGGCTCGGGGTCCGTGTTGAAGGCGATGATCACGCCCTTCGAGGCCGACGCGAGCTGGACGTCCGACTCGTTGACGGAGCCCACCGAGGCGTGGATGACGCGGACGTTCACCTCGTCGACGCTCAGGTCCTCGAGGGTGCGGGCGACCGGCTCGAGTGAGCCCTGGACGTCCACCTTCAGCACGATGTTGAACGCCTGCACCGCGCCGCGGCTGATCTCGCCGAACAGGGAGTCGAGGGTGACCGCCGCGCGCTGAGCCACGCCGGCCTCGGCGTCACGGCGACGCTGGTCGGCCTCCCGACGTGCCTCGCGCTCCGTCTTGAAGGTCGTGAACCGCTCACCGGCCGGTGGCACCTCGGAGAGACCGAGGACGACCGCAGCCGCCGAGGGGCCCGCCTGCTGCAGCCGCGTGCCTGCCGCGTCCTCCATCGCCTTGATCTTGCCGTAGGCGAGACCGGCGAGGATGACCTCGCCGACGTGGAGGGTGCCCGTCTGCACGAGGACCGTCGCGACGACGCCGCGCTGGCGGTCCGTGCCGGACTCAATGACGACCCCCACCGCGTCGCGGTTCGGGTTCGCCTTGAGGTCCTGGAGGTCGGCGACCAGCTGCACGTTCTCGAGGAGCTCACCGATGCCGTCGCCCTTGAGCGCGGAGATCGGCACGACCACCGTGTCGCCACCGAACTCCTCCGGAACCAGACCGACCTCGGTGAGCTGGGTCTTGACGCGGTCCGGGTTCGCGTTTTCGGCGTCCATCTTGTTCATCGCGATGACGAGGGGCACGCCGGCTGCGCGCACGTGGTCGATCGCCTCGCGGGTCTGGGGCATGACCCCGTCGTTCGCGGCGACGACCACGATGGCGACGTCGGTGACCTGGGCGCCGCGGGCGCGCATCTGCGAGAAGGCCTCGTGGCCCGGGGTGTCGATGAAGGTGATGGGGCGGCCGTCCGGCGCGGTGGCCTGGTAGGCCCCGACATGCTGCGTGATGCCGCCGGCCTCGCCAGCCGCGACGCGCGCCTTGCGGATCGTGTCGAGGAGCGTCGTCTTGCCGTGGTCGACGTGGCCGAGGACGGTGACCACGGGTGGCCGTGTCACGAGGTCGTCGCCTTCCTCGATGACCCGCACCGAGGTGGCGACGGGCGCTTCGTCCTCTGCGGCGCCGGCCGGGGGCGCCGGCACGGCAAGCGGGTTCTCCTCCTCGGCGTTGAAGCCGAGGTCGGTGGCGACGACGGCTGCCGAGTCGAAGTCGATGACCTGGTTGATGGTGGCCATCACGCCGCTCTTCATGAGCTCCTTGATGACCTCGACCGGTGAGACGCCGAGGATGTCGGCGAGGTCCTTGACGACCACGGCCTGGGGAATGCGCACGCTCCGTGCCGCGCTCTGAGTCATTGGCGGTGTCCCTCCGTGGGGCGGCGCGTCACGGCGTCGCTGGTACCAGGCGCTGGGAGTAGTCCTCCAGCGTCCGGCGATCATCTGGTGTGAGTTGCACGTTGAGCGCTCGCGCGACGGCTCCGGTGCGGAGCGCGCGCTGCCAGCACTCGATGCGCGTGCAGAGGTAGGCGCCGCGACCGTGCGCGCGCCCGCTCTCGTCGACCGTTACGCGAGAGTTGCCTTCGGTCGTCGAGCGGACCAGTCGCACGAGCCCGCGTTTCGCCTGGGTCTCCCGGCAGGCGACGCAGGTGCGTTCGGGCTGAGTGCGAGGACGCAGTGCCATGGGCTACTCATCCTCGTATTCCGCGTCGTCGTCATCCTCGAAGTCGGGGCCGCCGTGCAGCTCCTCCAGGCCCTCCTCGATCTCGTCGTCGGAGACCTCGAAGCGGCGGGTGCGGCGTTCCGGCCGTGCGGCTGCGGCGCCGCGCTCGACGACGGGACCGCCGCGGCCTCGGCGACCGCGCCGGCGTGCCGGCGTGCGAGCGCCGCGGTCGTCCTCGATGTCACGGTCGATCCGGAGCTCGTCGCCGAAGCGCAGGCCGCCGATGCCGGGTGCGGCAGCGGCAGGGCGCACCACCTCGGGTGCGGGTGCTGCGGGTGCCGCGGCTGCCTCGGCGGGCGCCTCCTCGGTGGCCGCGATCTCTGCGAGGACTTCCTCCTCGGGCGTGAGCGGGCGTTCCTCCTCGACGCGCGGACGTGCCGGCTCGGCGGGCGCCTGCGTCCCGGGCAGCCCGGGCCGCGCGTACGCGGCCTGCGAGGGCGCCACCTCGGACGTGACGGTCGCCGCGGTGGGCAGCGAGGGGAGGCCCGGCATGGGTGCGAGGGGGACCGCCTCCATGTTGGGCTCCGGCGGTGGGTAGAGGTCCTGGCCGCCCTGGATGAGGACGCTCTCCGCCTGCACCTCGATGCGGCGGCCGGTGAGCTTGGCGGCGAGGCGGGCGTTCTGCCCCTCCTTGCCGATGGCGAGGCTGAGCTGGCGATCGGGGACGGCGAGGTGCGCCGTGTTCGTGCCGGCATCGATGCGGACCGACACCACCTCGGCGGGACTGAGGGCGTTCGCGACGAAGGCGAGCTCGTTGGGGTCCCAGCGGATGATGTCGATGCGCTCGCCGTTGAGCTCGTTGACGATGTTCTGGATGCGCGAGCCGCGCATGCCGACGCAGGCGCCGATCGGGTCGACGCCGTGCTGCCTCGAGATGACCGCGACCTTGCTGCGGTAGCCGGCGTCGCGAGCGATCGCCATGACCTCGACGACGCCGCGCGCCACCTCGGGCACTTCGAGCTCGAAGAGGCGGCGGATCAGCTCCGGGTTGGACCGGGAGACCACGACCTGCGGGCCTCGCGAGGCGCGGTAGACCTCTTTGACGTACACGCGGATGCGCTGGCCGACGCGGTAGTGCTCGGGGCGAACCTGCTCGGAGCCGGGGAGGACGGCCTCGGCGCGGCCGAGGTCAATGATGACCTGGCGGTGGCCCTGCTCGACGCGGAGGACCGTGCCGGTGACGAGCTCGCCCTCCTTGCCGGTGAACTCGCCGAAGACGGCCTCGCGCTCCGCCTCACGGAGGCGCTGGAGGACCACCTGCTTCGCGGTCTGCGCGGCGATGCGTCCGGTCTGCGGTGAATCGGCGACCGGCTCGCGCACGATGTCGCCGACGGCGGCGTTCGGGTTTCCCATCGCACGTGCGCGTTCCGGGGAGACCTGGATCTCATCGTCCTCGATGTCGTCGTCCTCGGTGACGGTGTAGCGACGCCAGAGGTCGATGTTGCCGGTGCGGCGGTCGATCTTGACCTCGAGCTCCGCCCACTGGAGGTCGTCCTTCTTGAGGGCGGAGGCCATGGCCGCCTCGACGGCGCCGAAGACGGTGTCGGCGTCGAGGTTCTTCTCGGCGGATAGCTGGGCGATGGCGATGACGAAGTCGTTAGCGGGCAGATTCGTATCCTTCGAATTGCGGTGTGTCCTGCGCGAGGCCTGGGTGGGCATCGAGGGCGCGCGCCCGCCGTCGATGGGTGGGGCCGCCGCGCTGGCGGCGGGCAAGAAAAAACGTGCGCTCGACGCGCACGTTCCGTGGGTACGGAGCCGAGTGCCCTTGGAGTGTAGCACGATTGCAGATTCGAGGCCGGGCGTCTGTCGGGGCCGGCGCGCGTGATTCGCGAGGCGCATGCGGCGGTACCCCTCGGGCGGCCGCGTGCGGATCTGTGGGCCTTGCGGTTATCTGACGAAGATCTGACTGCGTGTGGCATCGGGAAAGGACGCTCCGATGGCCATGGACGAGCCCATCATCGGCATTCCGACCGGCGGTCCGCCCGAGCCACCTGACGACGGGGCGGGTGCGTCGGGCGATGAGGTGAGTGCGGCCGAGCAGCATGCCGCCGAGATCGTGCGTGCGGGGACGCCGGTCCAGGTGGCGTACGCGGGCGCCTCGAGGGGGCCCGCCTTCAACTCGGCGGTGATCGCCGTCACCCCGGCGACCGTGGCCCTCGCACTGCGCAACGGCGGGCGAGCTCCGGTCCGCGCCGTCGATCGGGAGCCGCTGATCCTCGTGGTGCGGGCGCGGCAGCGGTTGCATGCGTTCGACTCGAATGTGACTGCGATTGACCCGGCGCGGTCGCTCCTCCTCGTGACGCCGCCGCTGGAGGCGCGGCGGCCCGAGCGTCGGGCGGCGGTCCGCGTCCCCGTCGGGGTGCCGTTGCGCTCGGGAGTGTGGCTCGATCCTCGAGGCGGTGAGTCGCCGATCCAGGCGACGGTGACCGATGTGAGCGTGGCTGGCCTGCAGCTCCGTTCGCTGCGCTACGTCGGGGAGGGCGCGATCGTGCGGCTGACGTTCGTGCTCCACCCGGCAGAGCGGCCGGTTCACGTGCAGGGGATGGTGGTGGGCGTGGAGGAGGAGGCGCGCACGACCGCCCTCCGGGTCCACGTCCAGCTGGTGGAGATGCCGGAGGACAGCCGCGACCAGATCCAGCGGTTCGTCGATCGGTCTGTGGCGCGCCGCAAGGTGGCCTAGCCGGTCCGTGCCGCGGTGAGCTGCTCGACGAGGTGGGCGGTGACCTCGGAGCGGGCGAGCCTGGCGGCGTCGCTGCCGCGCGGCTGCACCTCGACGAGCCCGTCCTTGAGGTTCCGGCTGGAGACGGTGAGGCGGAACGGCAGGCCGATGAGGTCGGCGTCGTTGAACTTCACTCCGGCGGACTCGTCGCGGTCGTCGTAGAGGACCTCGATGCCGGCGGCGCGCAGCTCTTCGTAGAGGGCGTCGGCGTCGGTGGCCACGGCGGGGTCGCGGCTGGCGCCGAGGGCGACGAGGTGCACCTCGTAGGGGGCGATGGCGGCGGGCCAGCGGATGCCGCTGTCGTCGTGGTTGGCCTCGACGGCGGCGGCGACGATGCGGTCCACGCCGATGCCGTAGCAGCCCATGATCGGGGTGCGGCGTGCGCCGTCCTCGGCGAGGACGTTCACCTCGAAGGCCTGGGTGTAGATGGTGCCGAGGCGGAAGACGTGGCCCATCTCGATGCCGCGGCGCTCCTCGAGGGTGCCGGTGCCGCAGCGGGCGCAGGTGTGGCCGTGCCTGCCGAGGGCGATGTCGGTGACGATCTCGGGTTCCCAGTCGCGGCCGACGTTGACGTTGCGGAGGTGGTAGCCCTCGCGGTTGGCGCCGGCGACGAGGTTGGGGGCGTCCATGATCGAGGTGTCGGCGACGACTCGGAAGCGGCGTTCGAGGCCGATGGGGGAGGCGTAGCCGGGGACGGCGCCGAGGTCGCGGATGCGCGCCTCGGTGAGGGGAGCGAGCTCGCGTCCGCCGAGGGCGTTGGAGAGCTTGATCTCGTTGACGTCGAGGTCGCCGCGGATGACGGCGAAGACGGCCTCGGGTGGGTCGGTGGGGTGGTGCGGGTTGGTGGCGGCGAGGAGCACGGCCTTGGCGGTGCGCGAGGCGGGGATGCCGAGGAGCTGCGCGAGTGCCTCGATGGTGGAGGTGCCGGGGGTGGCGATCTCTTCGGTGGGGAGGGGGGGCTCGGGAGCGGGCGTTTCGGCAGGCTGTGCACCACGGGGTGGTTCGCCAGGCTCACCACGAACGGATGACGGCGAGGTGCCCGCCGGACGGTCGGTGGCGGGGCGGACGAACTCGGCCTTTTCGGTGTTGGCGGCGTAGCCGCACTGGTTGCAGATGAGGATGGTGTCCTCGCCGATGTCGGCGATGAAGATGAACTCCTGCGAGCCTTTGCCGCCGATGGCGCCGGAGTCGGCTTCGACGGGGACGGTGGGGACGCCGCAGCGGGCGAAGATGCGGCGGTACGCCTCGAACATGGCGGTGTAGGAGGCGTCGAGGCCGGCCTCGTCCATGTCGAAGGAGTAGGCGTCCTTCATCGTGAATTCCCGGACGCGGATGAGGCCGCCACGGGGGCGCGCTTCATCTCGGAACTTGGTCTGGATCTGGTAGAGGGTGGCGGGGAGGTCGCGGTAGGACTGGGCGTGGTCGCGGAAGAGTCGGGTGATGACCTCCTCGTGGGTGGGAGCGAGGACGAGGGCGCGTTCGCGGCGGTCGGTGACGCGGAAGAGGGTGGCGCCGAAGACGTCGTAGCGGCCGCTCTGCTCCCAGAGCTCGCTGGGCTGGATGGCGGGCATGAAGACTTCCTGGGCGCCGGCGCGGTCCATCTCCTGGCGGACGATGGCCTCGACTTTGCGCTTGGTGCGGTAGCCGAGGGGCATGTAGGTGTAGGACCCGGCGGCGAGCTGGTCGATGAAGCCGGCGCGGAGGAGGAGGTCGAGGTTCTCCGTGTCGGCGTCGGTGCGTTCGCGTCGGGTGTGGCCGAAGAGACGTGTCATGCGCATGGGGGCGAGTCTACTCGGGAGCGCGTGGTGCATCGAGACGGTGCGTTTGTGGGCGGTGGCTCGGGGGCCGGGGCTTGATTGTTCTTGATTGAGGGCGTGGCGCCAGATTCGCGACTTGATTGACTTGATTGAGCTGGTTGCGTGGCCGACGTGGTCCGCGGGCAGGGGCCGCTGGCCTCGGTGGGGGCGGGAGGCGGGGAATCGGGTGGGGCGTCGAGGGGTGGGCGTCATCCCTCGCATGGTGGGGGGTGGAGTCGGGAGCGCCGAGTGGGGAGTGGCGCTGCGGGGCGCCCTCGAGGCGTGACGTTGGGCCTCAGGGGGCCGTGGGCGATCGTGACGACAACTGGTGTGGCGGTGTGCGCGACGCCGGAGCAGGCAGCCTCCCCTCGAGGGCCGCGAGGGGGGAGGAGCTGCGGGGTAGTGTGGTCGCAGGAGTGCGTGGCGTGCAGAAGCGGGTGATCTTCGTGGGGGCGATCGTGGGCGTCGTGGCGATCGGCGCCGCGATGCTCCGCCTGAACGGAGGAGGGGCCGAGCTGGTCGCGGACGAGTTTCCCCCGTTCGTCATGACGTTCACCAGCACCAGTGATGGGAACACGAGTTTCGGCGTGATCTCGTACCAGTCGGCGAATCGGTGGCAGGCGCAGTGGTTCCGTGACGAAGCGATGACTCAGCTCGCCTCTGCTCAACACCTCAGTGATGACATGCTGCACCTCTTCAATCCAGTCATTGGAAGTCGGACGGATCTCCCGACGGACGGAGGTTCGATGATTCCCGTGAGGTGGCTCCGTCGGGTGGAGGGTCTGCATCCCGACTTCGTTCGTCAGGCAGATGGCCTCGCGGCAGAACGAAGGGACTCGATCCCATGCGCAGTTGACTCCGGTGCGAGCGACTGCTCCACGAGGCCCACTGTCGAGCTCATTCGTCGCTACACGTTTGACCGTGAGACGGGGATCCCGACGGGGTACACGGAGTCCAGGGACGGGACGGTAGTCGTCGAATCTCGCGTCACGTCACTTGAGGTGGGCGTGGCGCGTCCGCTGACGATGCCCGCGGCAGAAATTGTGGTGCCGCCCGCGCCGCGCCTCGCGACACCCGAGCCGACGCAGGTTGTCCCCGCGCGCTGATGTCCGGGGCGGGCTGGTGCGTGCGGACCTCGAGGGGCTGCCGCGCCGGGTGGGGAGGCGACCATTGCGCTTGAGCCTGTCGTGGCGAGCCGTGGTGGTCGGGCTGCTGGCGGCGTCATTGATGGCGGCCGTGGCCCTGTGGGCCTCGGAAGCGGTGTATCCGCCACTTCCGCAGGGCCGTCCCACTGCTGGGCGTGTGATCGTTGCCCTCGGCTTTCCGGCAGCGGGGTTCGGGCTCGTGCTGCTCGGCGCGCTCCTGTTTCGGGTTGTGCCATCGGCCGGGGTGGCACTGCTCCTCGGAGGGGGTTCATCCTCGTGTCTGGACTTCAGCACCTGTACGGCGACGGGCTCTTCGGGGACCACTAGTTCCCGGTGCTGGCGATGAGCCCACGGCTCCTCGCTATGCCAGGTCCGAGGCGAGGGCGCAGGGGTGAGCATGCGCATGGCGTCGAAGGATTGGTCGAAGCTCCTACTGCTCGCGATTGCACCGACGCTACTCCTTGGCGTCTTCGGGACCGGATCACTGATCGCGTCGAGTGACTCAGGACTTGAGTCGGTACCGTTCCTGCTGGCGGTGTCTCCGGCGGTCCTGCTGGTCTGGCTCATCATGCGGGTCGTTTTCAGCGGATGGAGTCGGGCGTCGGCGGTGATCGCCGCGACGGGCACAATGGTGCTGGCGTCGTCACGAGTGGAGTGGGGCGACAGCGTCATGGCGACATACGGATACGGGATCGCGATGGCGCTCGGCCTTTCGCTCGTCGTCTCGGCCGTGATCGCGCTTGGCAGCGTGATGATCGCTCGGCTCGCTCGACGGGGCATTTGACAGCGGGCCGCCTCGCGAGAGTGGGGCGGCCCCCGTGTGGCCTCGGGCTGGGGTGTGCGAGGACTCCGGTCGCTTGCCTCGGAAGTGCGTGCGGCGGCCTCGAGGGGTGGTCGGCCTCGAGCGTACCACTACGCATGTGCTGGGCTGTCAGATTCGCGTCAGGTGGGCTGCATGAATGGCGGCGGCTGCCGACACTCCACCTGTGGCGACGCAGGCGTCGACCTGGCCGGAGACGACCCTTGTCCGAACTCCTCGAACGTGTGCTGGCTTCTCCCAATCTCCCGACCCTGCCGGTGGCGGCGATGCGGCTGGTCCAACTGGCACAGGACCCCGAGGTGGAGATCGACGACTTTGCGAAGGTGATCAGCACGGACCCGGCGCTGACCTCGCGGGTGCTGCGGGCGGCGAACTCGAGCTACTACGGGCTGGCGAACAACGTCGCGACGATTCCTCGGGCGGTGATGGTC
Organism: Dehalococcoidia bacterium; assembly: GCA_020845735.1. Classification (GTDB taxonomy): domain Bacteria; phylum Chloroflexota; class Dehalococcoidia; order UBA2979; family UBA2979; genus RBC038. Next base: position 10,413 of record JADLFF010000080.1, on the reverse strand, counting down.
CTCGGGCTGTCGACCGTGCGCATGCTCGCCCTCGGGTTCACGCTGGTGCAGACCATGCGGGGGGCCGAGGGGCCGCACTTCGACTACACCGCGTTCTGGCGACGTAACCTCCTGACTGGCGTGGGTGCTCGGCTGGTGGCGACGAAGCTGCGGACCGCGGACCCGGAGGAGGCGTTCATCGGTGGGCTGTTGCACGGCGTCGGGATCCTGGCGATCCAGGGGACCATCCCGAAGGAGTACGCGGGCGTCGTGGCCGCCTCGCGAGGTGATCACAAGCTGCTGACCGAGCTCGAACGGAAGCGGTGGGACACCGACCACGCGGAGGTTGCCGCGCAGCTGACGCAGGCCTGGACGTTGCCGCCGAACCTGGTGGCGGCGGTGACGTACTACCTCAACGTGGACGAGTGCCCGGCGGATGCGCGGGAGCTGGCGCGCTGCGTCGGGTTTGGCCGGCTGCTGGTGGAGGCGTCGGGCGAGCTGAATCCCGGGGAGGCGTACCGCGACTACCTCGCGAATGCCGCGTCGTGGTACGGGCTGAGTGAGCCCGAGGCGGCGAACCTGTTCCTCGATGTGCAGCGCGACGCGGGCGAGACGCGCGACCTGTTCGAGCTGCCGGACTGGGGCGGACCGAACCCGGCGGAGCTGTTGCAGCGGGCGCACGTGGCCCTCGCGGAGTTGAGCCTGCACGCCGTCGAGGAGCAGGTGCGCTGGCGCAAGGAGGCCGAGACGCTGGCGGACGAGGTGGCGACCGACCCGTTGACGGGCGTCGCGAACCGTCGGGCGCTGAGCGGACGCCTGATGCGGGAGCTCGAGATTGCGCGTTCGACGGGATCGCCCCTCAGCGTGCTGATGATCGACCTCGACCGGTTCAAGACGATCAACGACACGCACGGGCACGGGCGCGGTGACGAGCTGCTCCGGGCGCTGGCGGGCGTGCTGAGGCGTGGCGTGCGGCCTCGTGACCTGGTGGCGCGCTACGGGGGTGACGAGTTCTCGGTGTTGCTTCCCGGATCGGGTGTGCGCGCGGCGATGTTCGTCGGTGAGCGGCTGCGCCAGGGCGTCGAGAAGCTGGATGTCCGTGACGACGAGGGGAAGCGCCTCACGATCACCGCCAGCTTCGGGGTGGCCGAGTACGACCCGTTGAAGCACGAAGGCCCTGAGCCGCTGATCGCGGCGGCCGACGAGGCGCTGTATGAGGCGAAGCGGGGCGGCCGCAACCAGGTGGCGCACGCCGCCTAGCGCTGGCGTCGACGGCTGCGGTGCGGGTGTACGCTCTGGGCGTGGACCAGGCACGGGCGCACCTCCTCGATGAGCACGTGGGGCGGGCCAGGCGAGCACTGGCTGCGTACACACCTCGATTGCTGGATGACGACCTGCCGAGGCGACGCGCGGCGGTCATGTTGCTGCTCCACCCGCTGGGGAGTGGGGCGGAGATCCTGTTCCAGGTGCGGACGAATCGGGTGCGGTTTCACAAGGGTGAGATCAGCCTGCCGGGTGGTGCGATCGACCTCGAGGATGCGTCTGAGCGGGACGCGGCGCTGCGCGAGACGCATGAGGAGATCGGCGTGCACCCGTCGCACATCGAGGTGCTGGGCGGCCTCGATCAGATCGCGACGCGCAGCAGCAACTACCTGATCACCCCGTTCGTTGGCGTGATCACCTCGGAGACGCCGTACCCGTTTGCCCTCGCGAACCGCGAGGTGGCCGAGCTGCTGGCGGTGCCGGTCGCGGCGCTCCTCGATGAGGGTGCGGTGCAGTGGGGCGTGACCGAGCGGGACGGGGAGATGGTGCCGGACCGGGAGTTCTTCTATGGGGAGCACCGGATCTGGGGTGCGACCGCGCGCATCCTCGGGGGGTACTTCGACCTCCTGTCGACCGCCGGGTGAGGTTCGGATGACGGCTGGATGACGACTACATGACGCTGCTCTTCGTGCGCCACGGTGAGTCCGAGGGGAACCTCCGACGGATCATGCAGGGGTGGCTCGATTTGCCGCTGTCAGACCTCGGGCGGCGGCAGGCCGAGGTGGTGGCGCGCCGCGTTGCCGCCTCGGGAGCGACGCGGCTGTACGCGAGCCCGCTGCTGCGCGCGTGGCAGACCGGTGAGTGCATCGCGGCGGCGACGGGGCTGCCGCTGGAGGCGGTCGCGGGGTTCCGGGAGTACGGCTACGGCGAGGCGCAGGGCCTGACGTGGACCGAGGCGGTGGATCGCTTCGGGATCACGACTGGCGACTGGGGCAACGGCAGGGTGCCGGGCGAGGAAGGCGCGAGCGTGTTTCACGCGCGCGTGACGGCCGCCTTCGACGAGCTGTCGGAGCGGCATCGTGAGGATGTGGGCATTGTGGTGGCGCATGGCGGGACGATTGCGCGCCTGGTGGTGCACGTCCTGGGTGCGCCGATGTCGGCGTATCTGCCGTTCGCCTCGATTGGGAACGTGTCGATCACCGCGTTCGCGTGGGACCGCGATCACGCCGTGCTTGCGGGGTTGAACGACGCGTGCCACCTCGAGGAGCTGAGCGGCCTGCCCGAGGCGCTGTGAGCGGCGTGGCGCAGGCCACCGACGAGGCACCCTGGTTCCAGCGCTACCTCGACCGGCTCCCCCGCGAGGCGCGCGTGCTCGAGCTCGGGTGCGGATCTGGCGAGGACGCCTCGGCGCTGGCTGCCCTCGGGCGCGACGTGGTTGCCACGGACATCCGGCCCGCCGCGCTCGCCGAGGCAGCGACGCGCCTCGGGACGCGGGCGCTCATCCGGGTCGACCACGCGCGCGGCCTCCCGTTCCGTGACGGTGCGTTCGGTGTGGTGATCGCGTCGTTGTCGCTGCACTACTTCTCGTGGGCCTCGACGCTGGCGGCGTTCACCGCGACCCGGCGGGTCCTCGGGCAAGCGGGCGTGCTGCTGTTCCGCGTCAATGCAACGGACGATGTCCACTTCGGCGCCCTCGAGGGCGATGAGATCGAGCCGCACTACCGCACGAGCGAGCGATCCGAGTACTACGGCGGGCGCAAGCGCTTCTTCGACGAGGCCGACGTGCGCGCCGCCCTCGGCGGGGCGTTCCGCATCGAGCACCTCGAGCACGTCGAACTCGGGCGCTGGCGCCGGCCGAAGCAGACCTGGGAGTGCCTCGCGATCCGCCTCGGCTAGGCGCGCGGGGGTGGGTCCGTCCAGCGGTCGTGGGCGATGAAGGTCTCGAGGGGTGGGCGCCGGTTCGGACCGTACCTGCGGTCGGGCCAGCCGAGGAGCACGATTGCGGCCGTGTCCCAGCCCTCGGGGATGCCGAGCACCTCGTGGACCTCTGCGAGCTTGAGGCGGTGGAGCGTCGTGATGCCGCTCGCGAGGCCCATGGCGCGCGCGGCGAGCATCAGGTTCTGCACCGATGGGTAGACCGAGGCGCCCGTCGCGATGTTGGCGCGGCCGCGGACGCGCACGCAGGCGACGATGAGGATCGGCACCTCGCTCAGGGGCTGGCGGTCCTGCCCTCGAGGGGGTGGGGTGCCGCCGTACTGCTCGGCGAAGGCTGCCTCGTAAAGCGTGTCGAGCTGCGCCTTCACCTCGGGGTCCCGCACGACGATGAAGCGCCAGGGCTGGGCGTTTGAGGCCGAGGGCCCGTGGATCGCCGCCTCGAGCACCTCGTTGAGCGTGGCGTCATCGACGGGGCGGTTGGCGAAGGCGCGGACCTGGCGCTGGTGCCGGAACAGCTGCTTGATGTCGGTGATCGGCTGCACGGGCTGCTCCTCGTAAGTGCGCGCGCCGCGGGACTGGCAGGCAGGATGGCGCAGATTGCGCGTCGAGGCCAGAGGGGCGCTCAGTCCTCGGCGGCGAGGTAGACGATCGTGACGCCCTCGCCACCGTCGCGCTGCTCGGCGCCCTCGAAGCGTGTGACGAGCGGGTGGTGCTCGAGCATGTCGCGCACCGCACGCCTGAGGGTGCCCGTGCCGCGACCGTGGATCACGCGCACGCGGTGCAGGCCCGCCGCGCTTGCCTGGTCGATGAAGCGCTCCACCTGGGGGAGGGCCTCGTCGAGGCGCTGGCCGCGCACCTCGATCTCCGTGCCCACGTCTGGGGTTGGAGCGATGTAGGTGCGCATCGCGAAGTCCACGCCGACCTTGCCGTTGCCCGTGCGCTCGACCTGCTGCACGCGGACGCGCGTGCGCAGCGGCCCGAGCTGCACATCGAACTCACCCTCGGCGTCCGGCGTGGTGAGCGCCTCGCCTGGCGAGGGGATGCCGCGGAGCCACACCACCTGGCCCGGCGCGATCGTCGTGAGATCGGGTGGCGTGGGTCGATGAGGGCGCGGTCGGCGTCGAGGCGCCGGGGACGCCGCCGCGGGTGCCGCCTCGGTGGGTGCCGCCTCGGTGGGTGCGGGAGCCTCGATGGGTGGGGCGACCGGCGCGAGAGCGGCGGCCGCACGTTGCGCGCGCTCGAGGTCGGCGGCCGCCTGCTCGAGGCGCGCGGCCTCGACGCGGCGGCGCATGCGCCTCAGGAGGCGCTCGGCGTCCGCGACCTCGGCGCGCACGCGGTCGTGGGCCTCCTCGCGGAGCTGCGTGCTTTCCGAGACCAGCGCCGCCAGCCGCCGTTCGAGGTCGGCGCGTGCGGCCTCGGCGGCGGCACGGTCGGATCGGGCCTGCGTGGCGTCGTCCTCGGCGCGGTTGAGCTGGGAGCGGAGCTCGCCGAGGAGCTGCTCGACGTCCCGTTGCTCGCCCGCGACGCCCTCGCGCGCCGCCTCGACGACATCCGCGGGCATGCCGAGGCGCGCGGCGATCGCGACCGCGTTCGACTGGCCGGGGAGGCCGATGCGCAGCTCGTAGGTGGGGGAGAGCGACTCGACGTTGAACTCCACCGAGGCGTTCGTCACGCCAGGCGTCTGGTGGGCGTAGAGCTTGAGCTCGCTGTGGTGCGTCGTGGCGATGAGCGAGGCGCCCGCGTGGAGCAGCCGGTCGACGATCGCGATGGCGAGCGCGGCGCCCTCGGTGGGGTCCGTGCCTGCGCCCAGCTCGTCGAGGAGGACGAGGGAGCGAGCGTCGGCGCGCTCGATCACATCGATGATTGCCGTCATGTGCCCGGAGAAGGTCGAGAGGGACTGCTCGATGGACTGTTCGTCGCCGATGTCGGCGAAGACCTGCTCGTAGACCGGGACCTGCGAGCCCGCCTCGGCGGGGAGGGGGAGGCCGGCGAGCGCCATCGCGCAGAGGAGGCCCGCGGTCTTGAGGGCGACCGTCTTGCCTCCGGTGTTGGGGCCCGTGATGAGGAGCGCACGGAAGTCGCCGCCGACCTCGATGGTGTTGGGGACGACGTCGCCGTGGAGGAGGGGGTGGCGCGCGCTGACGAGGCGCAGCTCGGCGGGCGCGTCGACGAGCCATGACTGGGCCGGGCCCGCCTCGGAGGGGACGCCGCTGGCGAGCTGCAGGCCGAGGCGCCCCTTCGCGAGGGCGAGGTCGACCTCGGCGAGGCGGTCCACGAGGGAGTCCACGTCGTCGGCGACGGCACCGACGGCGCTCGAGAGATCGCGGAGGATGCGCTCGATCTCGTGGCGCTCCTGCATCTGTAGCTCGCGCCAGCGGTTGCCGAGGTCGACGACGGCGAGCGGCTCGATGAAGACCGTGGCGCCCGAGGCCGACGTGTCGTGGACCACGCCTCGGACCGCGCCGCGCGCCTCGGAGCGGACGGGCAGGACGTAGCGTCCCTCGCGGACCGTGACGATGGCGTCCTGGAGGGCGCTGCGCACCTCGGAGGAGCCGAGCAGGGCCTGCATGCGCTGTTGCAGTCGGGCGTGGGCCGTGGCGAGCTCGCGCCGGATCGAGGCGAGCTCGGGGCTGGCGGAGTCGAGCACCTCGCCGCGGTCGTCGACGGATTCGTCGATGACCTGGCGCACCGGGCCGAGGTCCGGGATGTCCTCGGCGATGGTGGCGAGGAGGGGAGCGTGATCCTCGGCGGCGGCGAGGGCGCGGCGGATGCGCTGCCCGGCACGTACCGTCGAGGCGACCTCGAGGAGATCGGCGGCGGGGAGGACCTGGCCGCGCGCCGCGCCGAGGGCTGCCTCGCGCACATCGTGGGCGCCGCCGAGCGAGACCTGCACGCCCATCCGGAGGAGGCGCAACGCCTCGGCGGTCAGGCGCTGGCGCTCGACGACCGCCTCGCGATCGGTTGACGGGCGCAGGGCGAGCGCGCGCTCGCGACCCGCCGAGAACGAGGTGAGGCGCGAGAGGCGATCGAGGACCGCCGGGAACTCGAGGGCGTGGAGGGCCTTGTCGTCCATTGCGCTCATGATCGCACGGATCGAGCGCGGCGCGCCTCGGAGGGTGCCCCGGGCGCGGGGTGCCCCGGCCGCTACGCCTGCGGGGCGCCCCGGCTGCTAGGCCTGTGGGGTGCGGCGTGCCTGCCAGCGCTGGCGCGTGACCGCGCAGACCACCGAGTCGACGCGCTCGCCGCGGATCTCGCGGAGGCCTCGGAGGACCGTCTCGCGCTCCAGCCCGAGGTGTTCCATCACGCGCAGGGAGGCCGCGTTGCGGGCGTCGGCGGTGGCGACGAATCGCCTCAGGGGGTAGCGGGTGAAGACCCAGTCCATCGCGGCGCGAGCGGCCTCGGTGGCGTAGCCCCTGCCCCAGTGGCTGCGGGCGATCCCGTAGCCGACCTCGGCGACATCGCGCAGGTGATCGATGCGGAGGTTGACGCCACCGATGGGGACGTCGGCGAGCGTCACCGCCCAGCTCGGGTGCGTGGACCAGTTCGTGGCGAGTTGCGCCTCGATGAAGCGGCGCTCGTCCTCGAGCGTCACGACCGCGGGGAACGCGGGGAGGTAGCGGCTGAACTCCGGGTCGCGCGCGTACTCGTAGGCCGCGTCCACATCGGCAGGGCGCCACGGCCGGAGCACGAGGCGGGCCGTGGAGAGCGAAACCGGATCCACGTTCAGCGCACCGAGGCGAGGGCCGCGCGCAGGGCCGCGAGGAGCGTCGCGTCCTCGCGGGGGTCGACCGTGCGGGGATCGAGGAGGACGCGGCCGTCCTCGATGCGGGCGATGACCGCCGGAGCGCCTCGGCGGAGACGGGCCGCGAGGGCCTGCGCCGCGCCGCCCGGCGCCTCGATGGCGCACGCGAAGGCATCGAGGCCCTCCTCGGGGAGGGAGCCGCCGCCGATCATCGAGCGGGCCGGGACCACCTCGGCGGTGGCGCCTGCAGCGCGAGCGGCCTGCGCCCAGCGTCGCGCGCGGCGGCGCAACGAGGCGGCGTCGGCGGCGATCATGCGCCAGACCGGGATCGTCGTGGTCGCCTCGCCGCGGGCGTAGTGCTGGAGCGTGGCGGCGAGCGCCGCGATCGACGCCTTGTCGAGGCGGACCGCGCGCGCGAGGGGATGGCGGCGCATCGCCTCGATGGCGTCCCGCCTGCCGACCGCGATGCCGGCCTGCGGCCCTCCGAGGAGCTTGTCGCCGGAGAAGAGCACGACGTCGGCGCCCGCGCGGACCGAGTCCTGGACCAGCGGCTCGCCGCCGAGGCCGTACGGCCTCGGATCCAGGAGCGCCCCAGAACCCACGTCGTCGAGCAAGAGCAGGCCGCGCTCGTGGGCGAGGGCGCCCAGCTCCTCGAGACGTGGCTGCTCCGTGAAGCCCACGACGCGGAAGTTCGAGGCGTGCACGCGCAGGAGGGCTGCCGTGTCGTCCGTGATGGCCTCGGCGTAGTCGCGGACGTAGGTGCGGTTCGTCGTGCCCACCTCGACGAGCGTGGCGCCCGACTGGCGCATCACGTCGGGGATGCGGAAGCCCCCGCCGATCTCGACGAGCTGGCCGCGGGAGATGACCACCTCGTGGCCGCGGGCGAGCGAGGAGAGCGCCAGGAGCAGGGCCGAGGCGTTGTTGTTCACCGCGATGCCCGCCTCGGCGCCGGTGAGGCGGCGGAGCAGCCCCTCGAGGTGGGCAAACCGCGAGCCGCGCTCGCCGCCGTCGAGGTCGAACTCGAGGTTCGAGTAGCCGCGAGAGACCGCGCGCATCGCCTCGATGGCGGCATCCGAGAGCGGTGCGCGGCCGAGGTTCGTGTGGAGGATGACGCCCGTGGCGTTGAGCACCGGGCGCAGACTGACCTCGAGGGTGGCGGCGCGGTCGGCGAGGGCGTGCGCGGGGTCCTCGGCGAGTGGTGCGCCGCGGCGGATGGCGTCGCGGTAATCATCGAGGACCGCGCGGGCCACCTCGACGAGCGCGGCGTGGCCGTGACGCTCCGCGAGGGGCTGGACGCGTGGATCCCCGAGCAGCCGCTCGATCGAGGGGAGGCTGCGCAGCGGATTCGCCTGCGGAGAGTCACCGTTCGAGGTCGTGGGCGTGCCCTTCGAGGTGGCCGCGGGGGCCGTGTCGAGCTATCGCGATTGTAGAGGCGGGGGCGCGTGACCTCGTCGGGTGTTCCCTGATGCCGGTGGTGTAGCCTCGCGGGGTGTGAACGCGCCTCGAGACTGTGGTGGGGCGGCGCGTGTTTACGTGCGTTTCGTTGACCAGAAGAATGGTACGGACGTACGCTCGGCCTAGATTCACCAGACGTTTTGGCCTGACCACGCATACCCCTCGAGGAGCTTCCGTGAATTTGCGCATTCCCGGCCCCACCCCGGTCCCTGCCGAGGTGGCCCAGGCCGGCGCCGCCGAGATGATCAACCACCGTGGACCCGAGTTCGCCGCGATGCTGCGACGGATCACGGACCGCGTGCAGGAGGTCTTCCAGACGAAGGGCGACCTGCTGACGCTGACTACCTCGGGGACCGGGGGCATGGAGGCCGCGGTCGTCAACTTCATCAGCCCCGGCGACAAGGTGCTGGTGGTCACCATCGGTGAGTTCGGACAGCGCTTCCTCACGATCGCGAAGATCTACGGCGCCGACGCGCAGCAGCTCGCGTTCGAGGCGGGCACGGCCGCCGACCCGGCACGCATCGACGATGCGCTTGCCCGGGACCCCGAGATCAAGGCCGTCCTGATCACGCACAACGAGACCTCGACGGGCGTCACCAACGTCGGACTGTCCGAGGTGGGCAAGGTCGTGCGCGGCCGCGACCGGCTGCTCATTGTGGACGCCATCTCGTCGCTCTCTTCGATCCCCGTGGCGACCGACGAGTGGAACCTCGACGTCGTGATCTCCGGCTCGCAGAAGGGCTGGATGGTGGCGCCGGGCCTCGCGTTCGTCTCGGTGAACGAGCGCGCGTGGGCGGCTGCCGAGCGGTGCACGACGCCTCGGTTCTACTTTGACCTCGGACGGGCGAAGAAGAGCATGGCGTCCGGGGAGACGCCGTGGACGCCGGCCGTCTCGATCTTCTTCCAGATGGACAAGGCCCTCGACCTGATGTACGCGGAGGGCATCGACAACATCTACGCGCGGCACGCGCGGCACGGCCGCATGGTCCGTGACGGTGCGCGCGCGATCGGCCTCGAGCTGTTCGCCTCGGAGGGCGTGGAGTCGAACACCGTGACTGCGATTCGCGTCCCCGAGGGCGTCAAGGGCGGCGACTGGCTGCGCATCGCGCGCGAGGAGTTCGGCACCGTGTTTGCGGGCGGCCAGGGCGAGCTCTCCGGCAAGATCGTGCGGTTCGGCCACCTCGGCTACTGCACGGACGAGCACGTACAGGACGGCCTCAAGGCGCTCGAGGGATCGCTGGCGCGGGCCCGCGGCACGCACGGCAGCTAGGACCAGGGCGACGGAGGCGGCATCCCGAGTCGCCTCGGGAGTGCCGCGGGCCGTCAGCGACGCAGCAGGACGCCTCGAAAGGCACGACCCGTGGCCCGGATTCTGATCGCGGACGAGCTCTCGCAAGAAGGCATCGACATGCTGCGGGAGCGGCACGAGGTCGAGCTGCGGCCGGGCATGTCCGAGGATGACCTCGTGGCCGCCGTGGCGCAGGTCGAGGGGCTGGTGGTGCGCAGCCAGGCGAAGGTGACGCGCCGCGTGATCGAGGCGGGCGCGCACCTCGTGGTCATCGGGCGCGCCGGGGTGGGCGTCGACAACATCGACGTGGACGCCGCGACCGAGCTTGGTGTGACCGTCGTCAACGCACCCCTCGCGAACACCATCTCCACCGCCGAGCACACGATGGCGATGATGCTCGCGTTTGCGCGCCACGTGCCGCGGGGTGACGCCTCGCTGCGCGGGGGCAAGTGGGAGCGCTCGCGCCTCATGGGCGTCGAGTTGCAGGGTCGCACGCTGGGCGTGATCGGCCTCGGGCGCATCGGCACCGAGGTGGCGCGCCGCGCGCGCGCCTTCGACATGAAGGTGCTTGCCTACGACCCGTTCATCACGCGCGAACGCGCGAACGCGATCGGCGTCGAGGCGGTGGAGCTGGACGACCTGCTGGCGCAGTCCGACATCGTGACGATCCACATGACGCTGACCGAGGCGAACCGCGGGTTCCTCGGGGCGGCGCAGTTCGAGAAGATGAAGCCCACGGCGTACCTCGTGA
>JADLFF010000079.1 GCA_020845735.1 Dehalococcoidia bacterium | reverse complement strand
GGCGCTCCTCTACTGTAGGTGCGGAGCTTCTCGAGACCGGGGCGCCGCGTGACCTCGAGGATGGCCGGCTCGATCTGGAGACGGATATGGCTCTCGCTCGTCGAATCGTCCCGGTGATCTTGCTCGCGGTGGCGGCGCTGGTCGCACTGGCCGCGTGGTCCAGTGGCCAGGAGCTGGACGCCTCGGTGGAGCGCCGTGCTCCCGAAAGTCCCATGCGCAGCCTCGTGTCCTCGGCGGGACGCCTGTTCACCGATCGCCAGGCCGACCTGACGTCCGCGCTCGTGGTCAACGCGTCCGTCGAGGTGAACCCGTTCTCCGACGAGATGCTGGGCGTGGGCCTCGTGAACTGGGAGCACGCGTGGGGGAAGCCGTTCCCCAATGAGGTGCCCGGGCTGGCGCAGGCGATGCGCGCACAGGGCGTGAAGCTGATTCGCTACGCGGGTGGCCTCTGGTCGAACGACGTGGGATTCGACCGGACCCCACAGCGGCGGCCATTCGAGGCGTGGACGCAGAACGGCGACACCTACTACTTCCACTACGGCACCGACGAGCTGGCATCGTTGCACGAGCTGGCGGAGGCGCTGGACGCCGAGGTGATCATCCAGGTGAACATCTCCACGTCGAACCCGGCGATGTGGGCCGACATGGTGCGCTACACGAACATCGAGCGCGGGTACAACTTCAAGTACTGGGAGCTGGGCAACGAGTTCGACCACGCCTCGGACAAGGGCGTCAGCCCCGAGCTCTACATCGAGCGGGCGGCGCGCTACGTCGATGCGATGAAGGCGGTGGATCCGAACATCCAGATCGTGGGTGGGGTGCCGGCCGGGGCGCACGACGGACCTCGGCTCGGGTACAGCGACGAGGTCAAGTCGCTCTCGGACTACCTCACGAGGTCTGCGCGGATGACCACTCCCGCGGGGCGGAAGTTCGACGACCTCTCGTACCACTGGTACCAGCAATGCTGGAAGACGGAGCCTGAGGATCTGCTCCGCTGGACGTGGGAGGGCCTCGAAGAGGACTCCTGGAGGAACGCGTACTCGCGCAAGGCATCGGTGATTGTTCCTCGGCGAGTGGATGACGAGCTGCTTGCGGGCACGTCGATGCGGCAGGGCATCACCGAGATCAACTTCGATGCGTGCAACTACGACGGTGTGCTCAACGGAAATCATCTCAATGCGCTCTGGGCCTCCGATGTGATCGGTCGACTGGCCTACAACGGACTGGATTTCCTGACCTGGTATCAGGGCTACTCGACGCAGGGCTATGCGCTCCTCTATCCGGACAGTGGGGACAACCCGTCGAGGCTCTTCCTGCGGCCCTCGTACTACGCCTTCTTCATGTATGAGCAGTACTTCGGCGATGTGATGGTGGAGTCGCACTCGTTCGACCCGACCGCCGTGTCGATCTGGGCGTCGAGGGACACGAATGATCCGGGGAAGATCAAGCTGCGGATCACGAACCTCACGGCCGCCGAGGTGAGGACGCCCGTGGACCTCTCCGGCACGCGGGTGACGAGCGGGCAGGCGTACGTCCTGACAAACCCGAACCCGCTGGACGTGAGTGAGGACAGCAACCGGCAGTCGGCGCCGACGACGATCAACGGATTCACGCTGAACGCGATGGACGTTGCGGGATCGGCGCGGGCGATCGAGCCGGCGCGCCTGGTGATCGAGGGGTCGCGGTTCGACTACGTCCTGCCGCCGTACTCGTCCGTCGCGATCGTCCTCCAGACCGAGTAGGCGGGCGGCGAGGGCGCTCCGACCCCCCTCGGGCGGCCGGACGGCACCCGCGAAGCAACCGCGAGGTGCGCGCGCACCACGACGCGGGACCATCGTCACTCCTGAGGGGGACTCTCCGGAGGTTGCCGGCGGGGCCGCAGTCCGGAGACTGGGCCCATGAGTCGCTCAGAGTGGATTGAATCGCTGGTCGCGCCCGGCGCGGTGTATGCCGTGGACCTGGAGCAGCGGGTGACGCACTGGACCGCGAGTGCGACCGCGCTCCTCGGCGAGGCCGAGCTCATGCTCGGGCGCCCGTGCTATGCGGTGACCGCGCTCCTCGACCCGAGGAACGCGGCGCGTTGCCGGCCGAACTGCGCCGTGATCAACGCGGCGAGGCACCAGCGGGCGCACCCGGACTTCGAGGTGTTCATCCCATCCTGCGCGGGTGCGAATCGCGCGCGGGTGAGCGTGATGCTGGCGCCCGGCGACGCAGGCGAGGACCCCCTCGTCCTGCACGTCGTGCAGCCGTTGCACTCGCCGTGTGAGCACGACGGGCCGGGTGAGTTGCGCGCGATGCTGACGGAGGCCGTCAGCCACGTCGAGGGGTTGGAGCCTGCGCGGCCCGAGGAGGAGCGCGTGGCGCTCACCGCTCGACAGCGGGACATCCTCGCGCGGCTGGCCGCGGGCGAGGCGCCGCGGGACATCGCGGACGTCCTCGGGCTGAGCGCGATCACGGTGCGGAACCACATCCAGGCCGCGATGGAGCGCCTCGGGGCGCGGAACCGCCTCGAGGCCGTGCTGACCGCCACGAACGCCGGCCTCCTCTAAGCCCTCGCGGGCCTCTCAGACCTCGAGGGGTGCGTGGCAGTCCGGGTTTGCCGGCGTGCTGGCGCACCTTGCCACACCACGCGCTGGCCGGTTGCGCTAGCCGGCGGAGCCGCCTCGGCCGTCGTCGAGGCGTGACGCGATTGCCGCCCCCACGAGCCCCGCGAAGGCCATCGGCACCCCCGCGAGGAGCGCGACCGGGATGGTCGTGGCGATGCCGGGCCGGGCGCGCGGCGTGACCGCGAGCGCTCCGGCCGGGTGAATGGTGCAGAGCAGGCTGCCATCGGCGAAGAAGGCCGCGCTGACCATGGTCGTCTCGGAGGTGGCCGGGGCGACCCAGAGCGGGCCGAGGCGATGGGGCTCGGAGTCCTGGTTGCGGACGACGAGGGTGTCGCCTCGACGGACCACGAGCTCGCGCGGCAGCCCCGGGGGCACCTCGCCAGCCTGCACGAGGGCGGCCGTGCCCGCCGGGATGGCGAGCTCGACGGACTTCGAGGGTGGGAGCAGCCACCACCAGACGAACGCGGCGATCCACGCCAGAGCGAAAGCGCCGAGGATGATCCCGGCGCTGTTCGCGTGCCTGCTCAGTGCGGTGGCCGACGGACTCGAACGGGCGGATGCCGCGACCATCAAAGGTTCACCGCTCCGCTAGACGAGGTAGAGCGTGGGGTAGAAGAAGACCCAGACCACGTCGACGAAGTGCCAGTACATGACCATCGAGGTGACGGCCCAGGTGTTGCCGACGGGGAAGTGGCCCTTCCCGGCTCGGACGTAGACCACGATGAGGAAGAGCACGCCGCTGACGACGTGGAGGGCGTGCATGCCGGTCATCGAGAAGAAGGCCGTGCCGAAGGGGTCGGACGGGACCCAGTGCGCGATGGACCACTCGAAGCCCACGCCGATGGCGAAGGCGGCGCCCATGAGGATGGTCGCGAGGAGCATGGCGCGTCCGTGTGCGACGTTGCCGTGCTCGAAGGCCGTTTCGGCTCGATAGGCCGTGAGTGAGCTGAGGAGGAGGACCGAGGTGATGCCCAGGCCGAGGGCCTGGTTCAGCTCGTGTGGCCGTTCCGTCCCGGTGAGGTAGAAGCGCGACGCGGCGAGCATGGCGAAGAGCAATGCGTCAGAGAAGAAGAAGAGCCAGATCCCCATCCGGTTGATGGGGATGCGGGAGTGGGTGCTTCCGTGTCCGTGCTCGGCGTGCGCCGGTGCAGATGCGACAGCCACTAGTGACCTCCATCAGGGTTCCACAGCTTGGGGAGGTGCATGAAGTACTGGAGGATGAGCCAGGTCTTCGCGAGGGCGGCCACCGTGAGCAGCGTCACGAGCATCGGCCCTTTGCCGATGGTCACGGCGATGGCGTACTCGACGAGGGTGAGCACGGCGAGGATGGCGATCACTTTCAGGCCGGTGCCCTGCGCCTTCGCCTCGGCGGCTGCGTTGTGTCCGGTGGCTGCCATGAGCGCTCCGTTTCCTTCCTGTGCCTGGACCTAGGCGCTGTCGCCGGCAGCGGGCGCCGCACCGAGTCGTGCGTGTGCTGCGGCGCGCGGCTGGCCGTAGTCGTAGGGGTTGCCGGTGATGACCGGGTCCTCATCGAAGTTGTGGATGGGCGGCGGCGAGGAGGTCTGCCACTCGAGGGTGCGAGCGTGCCACGGGTTGGCCTCGGCGATCGGGCCGCGCACCCAGGACATGGCCATGTTCCAGGCGAAGAAGACGAAGCTTGAGCCGAGGAACAGTGCTGCGAGGGTGATCCAGGTGTTGAGGCCGTTGTACTCGGCGGGGTAGTCCGCGACGCGGCGGTTCATGCCCTGCACGCCTACCTCGAACATGGGGATGAACACCAGCTGGAAGCCGATGAACATGATCCAGAAGTGGAGCTTGCCGAGGGTCTCGTTGTACATGCGGCCAGTGATCTTCGGGAACCAGTAGTAGACCGCGGCCATGAGGGCGAAGATCTCGCCGCCCACGATCGTGTAGTGGAAGTGCGCGACGACGAAGTAGGTGTCGTGCAGGTGGAGGTCGGTGGGGACGTCGGCGAGGAAGATGCCGGTGATGCCTCCGATGGTGAAGTTGAAGAGGACGGAGAGCGCGAACAGCATCGGTGTGCGCAGCCAGAGCTTGCCGGCCCAGATGGTGCCGAGTCCGGCGAGGAAGATGATGCCCGTCGGAATCGAGATCATCTCGGTGAGGACGAGGAACGGGGCGTGGAGGTAGTCCGCCATGCCCGAGGTGAACATGTGGTGCGCCCAGACCACGCCGGAGAGGGCCACGATGCCGAGGAAGGCGCCGACCACCCATCGATAGGCGAATAGCGGCTTCCTCGAGAAGTGGGCGAGGATCTCGAGGATGATGGCGAAGCCGGGCAGCACCATGACGTAGACCGCGGGGTGCGAGTAGAACCAGAAGACGTGCTCGTAGAGGAGCGCGGAGCCCTCGTTCTTGAAGTCGAAGAAGGAGGTGTCGAGGACGCGGTCGAAGAGCACCATCAGGAGCGCCGCGGCGAAGCCCTGCGTGAAGAAGAACGAGATGAGGGAGGCGGAGAGCGCGCCCCAGACGAAGATCGGCAGGCGGCCCCAGGTGAGGCCTGCTGCACGCTCGTAGGCAATCGTGACGATGAAGTTGATGCCACCGAGGATCGACACCAGGCCGAAGGTGAAGACCGCGAGGTTGAACAGGGTCTGGCCGGACTTGTTGACGACGCTCAGGGGTGGGTATGCCGTCCAGCCGGAGTCCCAGCCACCCATCGCGACCGCGATCAGGAGGAGCACGGCGACCGGCGGGGTCAGCCAGTAGGAGAGCGAGTTCAGGTTCGGGAAGGCCATGTCGCGCGCGCCGAGCATCAGCGGCACGACGTAGTTGCCGAAGCCACCGAGGAGGATGGCGACCGCGACGGCGACCATCGTGATGCCGTGGAACGACATCGCGGCGTTGTACTGGTCCTCAGTGAGGATCTGCATGCCGGCGCGCATCAGCTCGAGGCGTACGAGCAGCACGGTGAGGCCGGAGAGCAGGAAGATGACGACGAAGGTGACGATGTACTGGATGCCGATGACCTTGTGGTCGATGTTCCAGTCGAGGTAGCGGCGCCAGCCGGTGGTCTCGTAGGGGGCGACGGGGAGCCCGAACCAGCCTCGGCCCCAGTATTTCCAGCCGCCGATGCCCATCACCCAGCCGATGAGGGCGAAGGGGTAGCCCATCGACCAGGAGAGGTCGGTCGACCACCACTCGCGGCCGAGGACCGCGACGCGGAAGAGGCCCGTGGCGCCTGCGCCGAAGGCGAACCCGGCGATCCCGAGGACCAGTGCGTTGATGAGTGGCCGCATGGCGGGAGTCCTTACCCTCGAACGAGCGACGACGCTGAGCTGTTAGCGAACGGCAGCCTTGGCCTGCTTCTCGCGGAGCCAGGTCTTGAATTCGTCTTCGGAGACGACGCGAACGGGCATCGCCATGTTGGCGTGCTGGAGGCCGCAGAGCTCGGTGCACTGGAGGCGGTAGGCGGCGTCGGTTTCGGCGTCGCCCTCGCCGTGCGCGTTCACGGTGACCGAGGTGGTCATGCCGGGCACAGCGTCCACCTTGAGGCGGAACGCGGGCACCCAGAAGGCGTGGAGGATATCGACGGCGGTGATGTCGAATCGGATGCGGGTGTCATCCGGGAGCACCATGGGCTCTTTGCCGGTGATCTTGACGCCGGCCTCGGGGTATTCAACCGTCCAGGACCAGCGAGCGGCGCTTACCTTGACCACCATGTCCGGGTTCTCGGCGAGGTGCCGGAGTTCTGCCAACCCGGTGAGGCCGGGCCAGACGATCATCAGGGCGCAGAGGGCGGCGCTGACGCCGAGCCAGACTCGAGGGAGCGCGCCTTTGCCCTCGATGTAGGCGCCGTCCTCGTCCGGGCCCGTCGCGCGGAACTTCCAGAGTGCATAGAAGAGGACAGCGATGACGAGTCCGAAGACCGGGGACCCGAGGTAGAGGAGCGCGCGGAAGGCGTCGTCTGTGACGGCTGCCTCCAGGGCGCCGTGGGTGGGGAATGGTTGCCACGCCCACATGGCCCCGAGAGTGAGGACGGTGACGATCGCCCAGATCACGAACAGGGTCGTGTAATGCCGTTGCATACCTGCACTCGCTCTGTGTACGCGAAGGTTGAGCCGAGGAGGACGCTATTGGTGGTGTCGGCAAGCCGCATGGTGCGATCGCACCAGTCCATAGGACTTTCGCCATGTGGCGGATGAGGCTATTACTGGATGTCGTGGTGCGTGACGGTGAATGGACGATCGTCACCAGTCTGCGGGCACATTGGTCCCTCAGCGTGGTTCTGGCCGTTCCTAGCATCGGAGCGCCGAGGTGAACACGAGGCAGAAGGGAACTGATCGGATGCGAGTATTTGCAGCTGCGCGCGCGAGTGGCTTTGCGCTCCTGCTGGCGGGGAGCGCCCTGGTCCTCGCGTGTGGCGGTGGGGCATCGGAGGGCGGCTCGGCCTCCGGCGGCGCGAAGGCGCCGGAGGGCAAGGGGGCTGAGGGCCCGGTGGCCGTTGCGCTGTCCGAGTGGGCGATGAAGCCGGCCAGCCCGTCGGTGAAGGCGGGCAACGTCGTCTTCAAGGTGACGAACAACGGCACCACGCCGCACGAGCTGGTCGTGGTGAAGACCGATGTGGCCCAGGACAAGCTCGAAAAGAACTCGAGCGGGCTGGTCGACGAGACCAAGTACAAGCCGCTGGGCCGCACGAAGCAGCTCGACGGCGCCAAGTCCGAGGACCTGGCGGTCGACGTGACCCCCGGGAAGTACGTGCTCCTGTGCAACATTGCCGGGCACTACGACCTGGGCATGCACACGGCCTTCACGGTCAACTAGCCCGTTCTGATCAGCTAATGCGGAGGCGGTCCAGCGGCAACGCTGGGCCGCTTTCGTGTGTCCTCGCGTGCCTGTTCGCGGTGCTGACCGCTTGACTCTGCTGCTCCTCTTTACGATTGTTTGTCGACGTACGTAGTGAACCTCATAACATTGGCCGCCAGTCGGCTGGGGCTTACGCGTACGCAGGTATCGAGCCGACGACGCGACTCGAGGAGAGGGAGCACATGCCAGAGGGAACCTACTGGAGTCGGCGGCTGGGACGCCGCGATGCACTTCGCGGTGCGGGGCTGGGCCTTGCGGGCCTCGCGGGTGCGGCGATGCTCGGATGTGGTGCGCAGCAGGAGAGCCAGCAGGCTGGCTCTGCGCAGAAGTCCGCCGAGGTGGCGCCCACGGTCGGCGGAGGCAAGGTCGCCCGGGACCAGGTTCGGTCGAAGCCAGGCTCGTACCCGAGCTTCGTGCAGCCGACGGGCGCGGAGCGCGACCCCGTGGCGAACGCGCGATACGGCGGGACGCTGCTCACGCGGTACCTCGATCCCCCGCACATGGACTTCAACAAGACGCTGTCGTGCACGATCAACACGACGTACGACTACACGATGAACAAGCTGGTGCGGGCGAAGATGGGCGCGCTGG
>JADLFF010000078.1 GCA_020845735.1 Dehalococcoidia bacterium | reverse complement strand
GCAGGTTGTGCGGGTTCGGCTCGACCTCGAGCGGGACGCGCTCCACGATCTCGAGTCCGTAGCCCTCGAGGCCCGCGCCGCGCAGCTCACCGTGCGTCTGGATCTCGCGCACCTTGAGCGGGTTGTTCGTCATCAGCCGCATGCGGGTGATGCCGAGGTCGACGAGGATCTGCGAGCCGATGCCGTAGTCGCGGTTCTCAGCGGGCAGTCCCAGCGCGACGTTCGCCTCGACCGTGTCGAGGCCCTGCTCGTCCTGCAGGCGGTAGGCCTTGATCTTGTTGTGCAGGCCGATGCCGCGGCCTTCCTGGTCCATGTAGACGATGACGCCGCGCCCCTCGGCAGAGATGCGCTGCATCGCGGCCTCGAGCTGCTCGCCGCAGTCGCAGCGCATCGAACCGAAC
Organism: Dehalococcoidia bacterium; assembly: GCA_020845735.1. Lineage (GTDB taxonomy): Bacteria > Chloroflexota > Dehalococcoidia > UBA2979 > UBA2979 > RBC038. The sequence goes on along the minus strand of JADLFF010000078.1, from coordinate 75,629 downwards.
ACGTCGCCGGTGAGGCACTGGTCGTGGACGCGGACGAGCGTGGGCTCGCCGGGCGTGAGGTCGCCCATGACGAGGGCCACGTGCTCCTTGGTGTCGAGCAGCGTGCGGTAGCCGATGGCTCGGAAGGTCCCGAAGCGCGTCGGGAGCTGTGCTTCCTCGACACGTTCGACCAGCCGCTCGTGCGACAGGCGGTACGCGATGATGTCCGCGACCGTCACGATGCCCATCTTGAACTTGCGAGCAAAGCGCTCGAGCTGGGGCATGCGCGACATCGTGCCGTCGGGGTTCATGATCTCGCAGACCACGGCCGCGGGCTGCAGCCCCGCGAGCGTGCAGAGGTCCACGGACGCCTCGGTCTGCCCGGCGCGCACCAGCACGCCACCGGGACGAGCGCGCAGCGGGAAGATGTGCCCGGGCCGCGTCAGGTCGCGCGCCGCGCTCGAGGGGTCCGCGAGGACCTGGATCGTGCGCGCGCGGTCCGCGGCCGAGATGCCAGTTGTGACGCCGTCGCGCGCCTCGACGCTCACGGTGAACGCCGTCCCGAGGGGTGCGCTGTTGTACGAGGACATCGGGTGCAGATCCAGGCGGTCGCACCACGACGCCTCGAGGGGTACGCAGATGAGGCCGCGCGCCTCGGACGCCATGAGATTGACGAGTTCAGGCGTGCAGAACTGCGCGGGGACGCAGATATCGCCCTCGTTCTCGCGGTCCTCGTCGTCGACGATGATCAGCGGCTGGCCCTGGCGGAACGCCTCGATGGCTGCCTCGACCGAGATGAGCTGGCTGTTCGCGGGTCGCTTCTTCGCTCGGGGTTCCGCCTTCGTGGGCTTCGGCTTTGCGGTGGCTCCCGGCTTCGCTGTGGCTTTGCTCTCCGCGCTCGTTGCTGCCAACTCGTGCCTCACCCTCTGAGTCGGCGCCTCGATCAGGTCGCCGCTCGCGCCTCGAGAATCTGCTCGACGTATCGAGCAATGATGTCCGTTTCGAGGTTGATGCTATCACCGGGACGACGACGCGTGAGATTCGTATGTTCCTGCGTGTACTGGACCAACGACACCGAGAACGACTCGTCATCCTTCGCCATCACCGTGAGCGAGGCGCCATCGACGCAGACCGGGCCCTTCATCGCGATATAACGAAGGTACTCGGGATCGACGCGGTAGCGCGCGATGATCGCGTCACCCTCGGGCGTGAGGCTTGCGAGCGTGCACGTGGTTTCGACGACGCCTCGGACCATGTGGCCCGAGAGGCGATCGCTCGGCCTCACGGACCGCTCGAGGTTCACGACGGACCCTGCCTCGAAGTTCACGAGATTCGAGCGGCGGAACGTCTCCGGCATGACGTCAAACGTCATCGACGACTCGTCCATCGCGCGAATCGTCAGGTCGACGCCGTTCACCGCGATCGAGTCGCCGAGGCGTGACCCCTCGATGATCGTGCTGCAGTCGATGACCAGCTCGCCGCCCTCGCGGCTGCGTACCGTCCCCACCTCTTCGATGATGCCCGTGAACACGCCCGCCTCCACCGCCCGCGAGCGCGACGCTCGCGGTTACGCTCCCGGCCAGACCGGGATGCCCTCGATGAGCACATCATCGCCCAGGCGCGTGACCTCGATGTCCCGCAGTCGAGGAGCCTGGGCCATCCGCTCGACACCACGCCCGGCGACTGCGGCCGGCGCCGATGCCGCTCCGATGATGATCGGCGCGATCACCGCCTGCACGCGGTCCACGAGGCGTCGGTCGAACGCTGACCCGAGGACGATACCACCGCCCTCGAAGAGCACGGTCAGCATCCCGCGCGCGCCCAGCACCGCAAGCAGCGCCCGCAGATCGACGTGTCCATCGTCCTCAGGTAGGACGAGCACCTCGGCGCCGGCGGCACGCATCGAGGAACGCCATGCGTCCGGGGACGCTTCAGTGGTGACGATGAGCGTCGGCGCACCGGGCTGCAGGACGCGGGCGCTCGGCGACGTGCGCCCGCGCGCATCGAGGACCACGCGCACGGGCTGATGCACCGGCCCTGTGGCGCCCTCGGGACGGGCCGTGAGCTGCGGGTCATCCACGGTCACGGTCCCCGAGCCGACGACGATGGCATCGAGCTTCGGACGATTGGCGTGCGCCCACGCGAGCGTCTCCGGTCCCGAGACCCAGCGCGAGTCGCCGGAGGAAGCCGCGATGCGCCCATCGAGGGACGCGGCGTACTTCACGACGACCGCGGGCAGCCCCGTCCTCCGGTGCTTGAGGTACCCCTCGAGAAGCCGAGCGCTCTGCCGCGCCCCGTCGCCTACCTCGACGTGCACGCCCGCCGCCTCGAGCTGCGTGCGGCCGCGTCCGCTCACGTGTGCATCCGGGTCGTCGATCGCGTAGTGGACCGCCGAGACACCCGCGGCGATCAACGCCTCGGTACACGGGGGCGTGCGTCCGTGGTGCGCGCAGGGCTCGAGGGTGACATACGCCGTCGCACCACGCGCGCGATCGCCTGCCTGCGCCAGCGCCATCACCTCGGCGTGCGCGGCGCCCGGAGGCTGCGTGCGGCCCACCCCGACGACCACGCCCGCCTTGACGAGGACGGCCCCGACCGCCGGGTTGGGCGACGTGGTTCCGAGGGCGAGGTCCGCCTCAGTGAGGGCGAGGCGCATGAACTCGCTGGTGGCGTCGCCATCCTCGGCAGGCACGACTAGCCCTCGCTGCGGCGATAGTCGACCCAGCCGCGGCTCGAGGTGGGGCCCGTCTGCCCCTGGTACTTCGAGTGGAGGCCGGGCGACCCGTACGGACGCTCCGCCGCCGAGGACAGCTCGTGGATCGAGAGCTGCCCGATCTTCATCCCGCAGTAGAGCTTGATCGGCAGGTTCGCGACGTTGGAGAGCTCCATCGTGAGGTGGCCGTCCCAGCCGGGGTCGACGTAGCCCGCCGTCGCGTGCACGAGCAGCCCCAGGCGCCCGAGGGACGACTTCCCCTCGACACGTGCGACCAGGTCATCGGGAATGACTACACGCTCGAGGGTGGAGCCGAGCACGAACTCACCGGGATGGAGGACGAACGCCTCGTCGTCGGCGACCGTCTCGAGCTCCGTCAGGCCATCCACCGGCGCGCGCACATCGATGAATGACTCGCGGTGGTTGCGGAAGACGCGGAACTCCCGGTCGAGGCGAATGTCGATCGAGGCAGGCTGCAGGGCGTCCTCGCCCATCGGGTCGACGATGAGGCGGCCCGCCTCGAGCTGGGCGCGGATGTCGCGATCACTCAGGACCACGGTGACCACCTCGGACATCACCTGCTGACCGCGCCATCGTACCGTCGAGGTTCCCTCCGCGGTGAGCGCGCGCGCACGAGGTTCGTCGCAGCTAGCTCACCTCGTACACGATGCTGACCTGCATCGTGATCTCCGTCTCGCCCGGGCTGATCGGCGTGGCGACGTCGGGAGCGGCGGCCGACGCCGCGACGCCACCCCTCACGACCACGGGACTACCGAGGAACTCGTTGATGCTGCGCGGCTTGCCGAGCTGGACGCCCGCGAGCCTCGCGAGGGCCTCCGCGCGGGCGTGCGCATCCTTCACCGCGAGCTCGCGTGCCTCCGCCGCGAACCGCTCCGGCTCATCGACGGTGAACGAGATCCCGTTCAGCCTCACGACGTCGCCGCCGGCCGCGACCGCCTCGTCCACCACCTTCGAGGCCGCATCGAGGTTGCGCACCGTCACCGAGACCGTGTTGGTCATGACGTACCCCACGATGACCGTCTCCGCGGGCACGACAGCCGTGCTCCGGACGGGGGTGGGCGTCGCTGGCGCACTCCCCGAGCCGCTGGAGCCGCCAGGGCCTCCCGGACTCGTCGGCGGTGTGGTGACGGGGCGCGCCCCGTACTCCGGTCGGATGTTCAACCCCTGTGTCTTGATGTCGCGATCCTGGATCCCGTTCGCCTTCAGCGAGGCGAGCACAGCTTCCTGTGCCCTCGCGGCAACGGCCCGGGCCTCGGCGACCGTCGCCGCCCGAGCCTGCACGCCCACGCTGAGCTGCGCGACATCCGGGACCACGGTCACCGTGCCGTTGCCGGTAACCGTGATCCCGCTCATGTCGGCCGAGGTAACGACGGTCGTCCTCGACTCGCAACCGGCGAGGAGCAGGACCGCCCCGGCGAGCATGCCCGCGCCGAGCAGGCGTCGCGTCGTACCGCTGGAGATCGGAAGTGTGATCCGAGTCACGTCGGCCCCCTGTCGAATGCGCGCGCTACTGGAGGAACTGCCGCCTCGCGAACAGCCCCACGGCCGCAAGCCCGAGGCCGACCGTCAGGCCGGCCAGTACGATCTGTGCGTACCAGAGCACCCCTCGAGGCTCCGCGCGCGACAGCTCGACGGGGCGCAGGGGCGCTGGTTCCGGCGTGGCGAGCGCAGACTGAGTCCCCGCGCCCTCGCTCGGTGCTGACGAGGCGGCGGTCGTCCCGAACGGCTGCGGCGCGGCAGGCGCTGCCGGTGCTGCAGCCGGGGCCGCGAGTGCACCTCCGGCCGCCGGCCCGCCCTCGGGGGCCTGCGCCGGAGCAGCAGCGCGACTGCCGCCTGCCGCGGGGGCTTCCGCCGCTCGCTTCTCCGCGCTGCTGTCGGCCTGCGACGACGTGGCGCTCGTGTCCGAGCTGCGCATCATCGATTCCTGCGCCACCTGCCCGGTCATCGTGGGCACGAGGGTGACCACCGTGAGGACCAGGGCCGCCGCGACGGCCCCGAAGCGTGCAAACAGCTCCATGCGCGGGGCGCCTGCCGGGCGGGGCGCGGTCGCCGGTGACAACGCGAAGGAACGGGGCGCCCTCGTCAGGCCGAGCATCCCCATGCTCGCCTTCACGGCGCGCATCCCCTCGAGGGCTGCACGCAGATCCGCGTCCCGCTCGAGATCGGTCTCGAGCGCGCGCCGGTCACCCTGCGCCATGAGCCCATCGAGGTAGTCCGACAGGCGATCGTCGCGCTCGGTCAGAGGCGTCCGCGCGAGGTCCGCCTCGGAATCCCGGTCGTCTCGCTGCCACGGCAACCGCACAGTGCGTGCTCCTGAATTCTCCGCTAGCTAGTAGGACGCTGCGCCGCGCGCGCGAGTTCCCCGGTTGCCACCAGGATGTCTCGCAGGCGGCCGCGGGCGCGGCTGAGCCTCGACTTCACCGTACCGAGGGGCAGACCGACGGCTACCGCCACATCCTCGTAGGACAGCCCGTGCACGTCGGCGAGCACGACCACGAGCCGCCACTCCTCGGGCAGCTGGAGCAGCGCCCGTTCGAGCGCGACCCGCAGCTCCGCGTTCAGCGCGAGGGATTCGGGACCCAGCCCGGGGTCCGGCGGATCGAGCGCGGGCGCGTCCTCATCGGGGCCTGCGGCATCGAGGGAGCGCGTGGGACGCCGCCGCAGGCGTCGCAGCTCGTCCCGGCAGGTGTTGGCGGTGATACTCAGGAGCCACGCCCGAAAGTGCTCGCCTCGGAAGGAGCGAATCGCGCGAAAGGCGCGCAGGAACGCCTCCTGCGTCGCGTCCTCGGCGGGCGCGCGCTGTCCCATGAACCGCAGTGCGAGGCTGAAGACCTGGTCCTGGTGCAGCAGCACGAGCCGGTTGAACGACTCGAGGTCGCCGCCCTGCGCGTCTCGAATGAGCTGCTGAAGATCCAAGCGGGACCGGCTCCCTCGGGTGCGCGCCGGGCGCGCTTCCGTGCTGCGCTGTCAGCCGCCCCTGGGGCGAGGTTAGCATTGGTGCCCCGAGGGGCGATACGCGCGGTTCGAGCACGGCCCGAGCGCGCTTCGGGTCAACGCAGGAGGTGCGTGTGCCGCTCGCGACCGGCCGTGAATTGCTCCAGGCCGCCGAGCGCGGGCACTACGCCGTCCCCGGGTTCAACGTCTCGAACCTCGAGCTGGCGCTGGGCGTCCTCGATGCCGCTCAGCAACTCGGGGCGGCGGTGCTCCTCCAGTTCAACCCGGGCAACCTCGAGCACTTCGGGGGCATCGAGGTCGCGGCGGCGACCGCACGAGCCCTCGCCGCCCGGGCGTCCGTGCCCGTCGGAGTGCACCTCGACCATGCGGATTCGGTGACCCTCGTCAGGGCCGCCATCCGCGCCGAGTTCACCTCCTTGATGTTCGATGGCTCGACGTTCCCACTTGAGCGGAACCAACGAGAAACAATGGAGGCGATGGCGAGCGCCATGGAGGCGGGGCTGGCGCTCGAGGCGGAGCTGGGGCACGTCGGAGGCCGCGAACCCGGTGTCACCACCTCGGAGAGCGTGCTGACGGAACCCGAGGCGGCGCGCCGGTTCGTCGAGGCGACGCGTGTGGACTCGCTCGCCGTCTCCGTGGGCACGGCGCACGGCCTCGCGGGGGACATCAACCTCGAGCTGGTGGCGGCCCTCCGCGAGGCGACGCGCGGCCTGCCGCTCGTGCTCCACGGGGGCTCCGGAGTGCGTCCGGCACAGCTACGCGAGGCGGTGCGCGCGGGGATCCGCAAGGTCAACATCTCGACAGAGATCCATTCGACGTTTGCCCGCGCCCTTGCCGATGGGGTGGAGGCCGATCCGCGGCCTGCCCTGCGCCGTGCTCGTGCGGCCGTGGCCGATGCGGCCGCGGCGCGCATCGACCTGCTCGGAGCCGCGCATCGAGTGTGAACGGGAGTGGCGTTGCATAATCGCGAGTTCTGAAACAACCACACTTCGTTCGCACGTCCGTAGCGGAGGCACGCGTATACTCGGACCGATGCGCGAGCCGATCAGTCACGACCTGCCACGCGTGCACCCGGTGTTGGTCCAGTCACCTGCAACGCCGGCGCCGACGCACCAGGGCCTCGCGGACTTCGATCCGTGGGAGGCAGAGTGGCAGGCGCGCGCGTGGGCGACGCCGCCACCCTCGGTTGCTGCGCGCGCACGTGCCCTGATCCCGTACCAGTGGCTGGCAGAGGCCCTCGAGGTCATCGCACTCGCCCTCTTCATGTTCATCGCCGTCCGAGGGGTGGCGCAGAACTTCATCGTCGACGGCGGCTCGATGGAGCCGAACTTCCACAACGGCGAGCTGGTCATCGTGAACAAGGTTGCGTTCCGCGAGATCAGCATCCCGCTGCTGCCCTTCCTCGATCGCTGGCGCCCGTTCGGGCTGCCCGAGCCCGGCGACGTGGTCGTCTTCGAGTTCCCGCAGGATCCGAAGCGCGACTTCATCAAGCGCGTGATCGCGGTCCCCGGCCAGACCGTCGAGGTGCGCGAGGGGCGCGTCTACGTCGACGGCCAGGTCGTCGACGAACCGTACCTCTCGGAGCCCCCGCACTACACCTACGGCCCGGTCACGGTGCCGGACGGCAACCTCTTTGTGCTCGGCGACAACCGCAATAACTCGTACGACTCGCACTCCTGGGGCATGCTGCCCGAGAAGCACCTGATCGGACGCGCCGAGTTCCGCTACTGGCCGCTCGACTCCGCGGGGCGCATCAGCTCGCACCCGCTGCAGGCCTCCGCCTCGGACGGCGGGACGCCATCCCAGTAGACCCGGTCATCATCGAGGCGTTCGAGCAGGCCGGGGCGTTCCTGCGCGGGCACTTCCAGCTCGCGTCGGGTCGCCATTCCGATGCCTACCTCGAGAAGTTCAACCTGCTCCAGTGGCCGCCACAGACTGAGGTCGTGTGCCGCCGCCTCGCCGAGGGGGGGGGCGCCTTCGCGCCGCAGCTCGTCGTCGGCCCGACGACCGGCGGTGTGATCATCGCCTACGAGGTCGCGCGCCACCTCGGACTGCGCGGCGTGATCGCGGAGCGCGACGAAGGCGGACGGTCCATCGGACGCCACTTCCGCCTCGAACCCGGGGAGCGCGCCCTCGTCGTGGACGACGTGCTCACCACCGGCGGTTCCGTGCGGGAGACCCTCGAGGCCGTACGCAAGGCCGGAGGCGTCCCCGTCGGCGTCGCGGTCATGGTCGACCGCTCGGGCGGTAACGTGGACTTCGGCGTGCCGCTGTTCGCCGCGACCGAGGTGGACATGCAGACCTGGGACGCTGGCGACTGCCCCCTCTGCGGCCAGCACGTACCCCTCGAGGTCACCTAGCGCTCGACGCCCTCGGCGAGAACCGGGCTCCCGGCAAGCACCGGGCCCTCGGCGTCACGCAACCCCTCGAGGGCGCCCACACCGCTGCCGGAGTGACGAGTCCTACCCGTGCGACGGTTCCGGGTGTGCCTCGGCGAACGCCTTCGGGTCCCTGAACACGCTCCACGCCGTCCGCAGCAGGTTGCGCACCTCGTCGCGCTGGCGGATGAACATCACGATGGCGATAGCGATGTACATGAACGAGATGAGGTCGCGGACGCTGATGTGGTGCTCGCCGATCGGCACGTGCTGCGTCGGGAACGCGAGCTGCACCGCGAACAGCGCGAACAGCAGGCCGGCCTCGCGCAGGGAGAGGCTCAGGCTCACGAGGATGGCCACGGCAAAGACCGACTGCGCGGCCGTCAGCAGGACCTCCTCCTGCTGGCGCACGTCGAAGTGCATCGGCTCCAGCGTGCTCCCCGAGATGGCGTACGCTACGGGCAGGCCGCCGACGAGCAGCGTCCACTGGTTCACCTTCGAGGAGATCAGCGCACCCATCGCGACTGCCGTGCGGCCGCGCCACGCGAGGATGGCCGTCACGACGAACTCCGGCGACTCCGAGGCGAGCGGTGCGATCCACTGGACGAGCAGGAACTCGTCGACGCCGAGCTCCGTCCCCACATCGACCAGCCCGTGCGCGAACGGCTCGGCGGAGGCGAACACCGAGGATGCCGAGTACACGAAGAGCAGGAGGAGCGTGATGCGCCGCTGGAATCGCGGCAGGGAGCCGATCATGCGCGCCGGGCCCACGAGCTCCGGCTCCTCGGTGGGTGCCCGCATCAGGACCGCGAGGTAGGCCAGGAAGATGCTGAAGAGCACCGCGGCATCGACCAGCGATACGTGGGACTTGAAGGGGATCACGAACGAGTAAATCGTCGCGGCCGCGAGCACCACGACCTCCACCGCGTACGAACGCTCCATGTGGAGAATCCGCTCGCGGCTGCGATACCACATGATCGCGACGATGAGAGGCCACGCCGCGCCGATCAGCAGCCGGTTGCCACCGGTCATGTTCGCGATGGCGAAGTGTGCGGCCTCGGGGTCCGTGGGTGCCGCCCACGCAAAGCTGATGTCGACCGCGTACTCGGGGAGGACGGCGATGAAGGCGATGAACGCCACGGCCACGCCCTGCGCGACATCCACCTCGGCGGCCTCGGCGGCCCACGCGAGGAGGAACGCCGCACCGAGGATCGAGAGCCCGTACAGGGTGGTGTCGGTGATCACGCTGTAGTGGATGCCGGCCAGGCGGAGCACGATTCCGGGGAGTGCACACAGCAGGGCGATGAACACGATCGTCCTGTTACTCAAGTGCAACCTCCCGGTCCCCGAAGCGTGGGGAACATCATGGCGGGTGTCGGCGGGTGGCGCCACGCGTCGAGGCGGGCCGCGCGCCACCCGCGCCTCGCGTCGATGCGGCGCACGCGGTAGCGTGACTGCATGTGGTTCCACTCCACGTCGCGCTATCCCTTCGAGGAGGTGCGCGAGCTCGTCGAGTTCGGCATGGCCGAGGTCGACCACTCGGCGCTCATGGTGCGCGTGAAGAACACCCGTGACATCTATCGCGGGCGGGCCTACGACGGCATCCCCGCCCTCTCCGCGGCAGCCCGCCAGCCGGGAGCGACGCGTCTCGTCACGATCGCCATCGGCCCTCCGAGCGGCTTCCCCACCACCAACGAGGTGCGTTCGGCGCGCTGGAGAAAAGTGCGTCCGAACGAATCCCTCGATGGCGTGCGTACCGCCGACCTGCGCATCGCGGGCTCGAAGGTCGCCGCGACGCGCGCGCGGCTCGCCGCGGCAACCGTCGCACCCCAGCTCGAGCGCCGCGAGGTGCGCACACACGGATACGGCGGAGTCACCGCGCCGGTCGTGCACATGTCCGACTGGCGGGAGGCGCTGGTCGCCGTCGCATCGCACGAGGCGCGACACATCTGGCAGTACCAGCACGACCGGCCTCGCAGCGAGGTGGACGCGGAGCGCTACTCGGCGGGCCGCCTGGCGTTGTGGCGCGAATGGCGAGCCTGGCGCGACGGCCCGCTCACGATCTGACAGCCACCCGCTTGCGAGGGCCGGACGCAGCCGCTCACACTGGTCACGGACGTGAGGAGGCCGACATGTTCTGGCGAAGCCGCAGACAGCGCTCATCGGCGCAGATCTCGATGCGCAAGCGGGTGATGATCGGACTCGCGGCGGTCGTGCAGTTCGCGCTGCTGGCTGCGGCGCAGGCCGACCTGCTCAGGCGTCCGGCCTCAGGCGTACGCGGCTCGAAGTGGGCGTGGCGCGCGATCTCGCTCGTGAACTTCGTGGGGCCCGTGGCCTACTTCCTCTTCGGACGCCGCTCCCCCAACGAGGCGCCCGCGGGCGCTTCACTCGAGGCGACCGCGCACTAGCCGGCCCGGCGACCGCCGCTCACGGCCGGAGCAGCACCTCGACGCGGCGCGCCAGGTCGAGCAGTGCCTCGTCGCCACCGTGCCGCCCGACCAGCTGCAGACCGAGCGGGCACCCCTCGAGGAGGCCCGCCGGGAGCGTGACGACCGGCAGACCCGCGTGCGTCCACGGCAGGTTCATCGCCGGACTCCCCGTGCTGGTGAGGCCTGCCGGTGCGACGCCCGGAGCTGACGGGCAGACCCACGCATCGAGGCCTGCGCCTGCCATCGCCGCCTCGAGGCGCGCACGCAGCTCCCCGGCGCTGCGGAGGCCGGTCGCGTACTGGTTCGAGGTGACCGCCGCGCCCTCCTCGAAGAGCAGGGACGAGCGCGGGCGGTACAGGCTCCCGTACAACCGATGTCGCTCGCGGTGCTGCTCGTGAAACTCGTGCGCGATCAGCCACTGGTGGCGCTCCGCGAGCGCTCCGATGTCCTCCAGCGCAGGCACGCGCACGACTCCGACGCCGCCCGCTTCGAGTCGGGCCAGCGTCGAGTCGAAGGCGCGGAGGGCCTCAGGCTCGGCCTGCTCGAGGTATGGCCCGACCGGCACGCCCAGGCGCACCGTCGAGGGCAGCCCGGGCGAGGGTGCCCCCTCGAGGATGACGCGGGCCACCTCGACGAGACCGGCGACCTCGACGGCGAACCAGCCGATGGTGTCCACGGACGGCGAGTAGTGGACGACACCCTCGTTCGACACACGCCCTGCCGAGGGCGTGAACGCGGCCACGCCGCAGTACGCGGCCGGCCGGATCACCGAACCGACCGTCTGGGTGCCGAGCGCGAGCGGCACGATGCCGGCCGCCACCGCCGCCGCCGAACCGCTGCTCGACCCGCCCGGAGTGCGCCCCGGCGCTCGAGGGTTGCGGGTCGCCGCCGGCTCGAAGTACGCGAACTCCGTCGTGACGGACTTCCCGAGGACGAGCGCTCCCGCCTCGCAAAGGCGGCGGACCACGGGCGCCTCGGGCCCCGCGAAGGCAGACTCGGGGAGCGCGCTCCCCGCCCGTGTCGGCAGCCCTTCGACGCGAATGACATCCTTGATGGCCACCGGGGTGCCGAACAGCGGCGGCCGAACGGACGGGGCCGGAAAGCGCCCAGCGAGCTCGCGCGCCGCGCTGAGTACCCGCTCGCGACGCCCGGGTTCAGGCACGAACGCGAACAGACTCGGCTCCCGCGCCTCGAGGCGGTCGAGCGCCGCCTCGGCCACCGCCGTTACGTCGAGTTCCCCCGAGCGGAGCGACTCAGCGAGCGTCGGCAGACTCAGGTCGAGGGCGCTGTCGGCGTCGATGTCGCAACCTCCCCGCAGTTCGCGCTGTGCGATCGTCCGCTGCGTGCCGACGATCATGGCGTCATACGGAGCGAAGGACCACTCCTGTGTTTAACAGCTGCGACGCCTGCAGGCGCCCCAACCCGACCGAGCTGACGCAGATGCAGGTCGAACGCGGCGAGCTCGTCGCGACGAAGCTCGGCATGTCGCTGCGACCGCGTTCGCGCGACCTGTTCGTGCTGTGCGCGGACTGCGGCGAGCTCGCGCTGGCGGCGGTACGCCAGGTGGTCGCGGAAGGCGGCGTGCTCGGGCAGGCCGCGCCCCGTAAGTAGTCGCCACGCACGCCTCCTCGCACGCCTCGTCGCACGCCTCCCCACGAGGGTGTTGACGCATCGTTGAGCACGTCACGACGGCCTCCTCTACGCTGGAGGTGTGCCACTCCTTCGCCGGTTCCCCGTGATGCTGACCCGCACGAGCGTGCACCGCGGCGTAGCGATCGGCCTCCTGCTTGCTGTCGCCCTCGGAGCGTCCGCCTGCGAGGTCGCCGCGGGCGAGACCCGGCGCGGCCCTGAGCCCTTCCGGCCGGTCGGTGATGCCATCGCCGCGGGCCTCGAGGACGTGACGTTCCCCTGGAGCGCCGCACCCGGGAGCGCGGCCGCCATCGGTGAGATCGTGCAGACCGCCGGCGATGCCACCGCGGAGACCGTCACGGTGAAGATCGTCGCGGGCGGGACTGGAGTCAGCCTGCGCAGTGACTGCACGGACGGCGCGCGCGCCGGTGGAGCGTGGGTCGACAACACCTCGGTGGACGTGACCGAGTACGGCTCGGGACGCTGCCAGGGGTGGACGCGCGTGACGAGCGGGTCACAGTCGTCCTGGGTCCGCGACGAGTACCTCCAGGGACTCCCCGCGGCCGAGAACCGCACGACCCCCGGCGTCTTCTCGACCACGCCGGGCGACCCCGCGCTCTCCCAGCTGCGCGAGTGGACCACCGCCCTCATGGACGGCGCGGGGCGTGTGGCGCTCCTCAGCCGGCACTCGCCGGGCTCCACACAGCAGGAGTTCACCCTCAAGTCGCTCGAGGAGTTACAGGACGACATGCGCGTGCTCGCGACCGGCATCGGCGCAGCCGCCCCGGCGACGAACGCCGCCTGCGCGGCACCTCGCCGGCCAACCATCGAGGCGGCAAACACCGTGGGCGAGCTCGCGAAGCAGCTGCACACGGGCTTCGCCCAGGGCGCCGAGCGCACCTCGGGCCTGGAGTCGCTGGCGGGACAGTACGTCACGTCGCAGAAGGAAGCCGCGCGCCTGATCGCCGAGTGCTCGCAGCGCTGACGTCGCCGAGACCAACGTCCCAGAACATCCGCAGTCGCGCTAGGGTACGCACGTCACGAGGCGTGGAGGACCACGCCCAGCGCGAGAGGATCCCGCGGTGCAGATCAGCCCGAGCGTGCGTGCGGTCCAGGTTCCCGACGACAAGCCGATGCACCCCGGCGGGACCAACATCTACCTCGTGGGGAAGGGGCAGGCCCTCACCATCGACTCCGGGGAGGCGATGGACCACTACAAGTGGATGCTCCGGGGCTACCTCGCGGCCGTGGAGCGGTCTGAGATCGCGCTGGCGGCGATCACGCATCACCACGCGGACCACAGCGGGAACCTGAAGTGGGCGAACAGCATCTTCAACGCCGAGGTGATCGTCCACAAGCGCGCCGTGCCGCTCCTCAAGGGCAAGCTTCCGAAGAAGGAGCACGTGCGCTTCCTCGAGGATGGGGACCACATCGACATGGGTGGCGGGGTGAAGCCGCGCGTGATCTTCGCGCCGGGCCACAGCGTCGACTCCATCAGCTACTACCTCGAGGACGAAGGCGTGCTCTTCACGGGCGACACGCTCCTCGGTAGCAGCACCACGACCGTGAACGACCTCGGGAGCTACCGGCAGTCGTTGAAGATCCTCGTCGACCTGCCCAACCTCAAGGTGATCTGCCCGGGACACGGCGCGATCGTGAACGACCCGCGCGAGCGGCTGCAGGGGCTCATCGCGCACCGCGAGATGCGCGAGCGGCAGATCCTCCAGGTCCTCGATGACGGCCGGCCGCGGACGTCCTGGGAGATCATGGAGGCGGTCTACCCCGGGCTGGACAAGCGCCTGAAGCGGGCGGCCACGGGGAACGTCGAGACGCACATCCGCCAGCTCGAGCAGGAGGGGCGCCTCCTGCTGCACCCGGGTCGAGCCCGAAAGCCGAACCCGGCGAAGGTGCAGCAAGAGGTGGAGCACGCGAAGTACGTGGACGGCGTGATCAAACAGGCGCGCAAGCTCGAGGATGAGCGGCGCCGCGCCGAGCTGCGTACCCAGGAGAGCCCCCGGAGCGCGGCGTGGGCGCGCCAGCCCAGGTACGAGCTCGTGGGGCGGGCGAAGGACTAGCCGAACTGCCAGCCTGCTGCCGAGGCACCTCGGCGGTGGGCGGAGTATGGTGGAAAGTGCTCACCCTGGCGCGCGGGCGACGCGCCTGCTCGAGGAGGGCACGATGCACCCATCCGTACGCCTGACCGCAGCTGAACTCCCCCGGCTCGACAGCCCGCTCGTCATCGGCGCCTTCCGAGGCTGGCACGATGGCACGGGGACGGCGGTCGCCGCGATCCGGTACCTCCGCACCGAGTGGGGTGCCGTCGAGGTCGCGAACCTCGACCCCGAGCGGTACTACGACATGACCGTCGCGCGCCCGCACGTGCAGCTGCGGAACGACGAGCGAATCATCCGCTGGCCGGGCACGAGGTTCTACGTGGTGCCCTCGGTGGCGGGCGCGCGGGACGTGGTGCTGCTGGCCGGCCGCGAGCCGAGCTTCGCGTGGCGCAACTACTGTGACGCCCTCTGCGATGTGATGGTCGAGCTCGGTGCGAAGCAGTTCCTCGCCCTCGGGTCCCGGCCTGCGCTCGTGCCGCACACGAGGCCCGCGGGCATCGGCCTGACGGACGCCGACGAGTCGCTCTCGACGCTGCTCGGGATCGAGCCGACCCAGGGCACGTACCAGGGTCCGACGGGGATTCACACCGTCCTCGCGGTCCGCCTGCGCGAGGGCGGGCTGGACGCGGCACGACTCACGGCGCGCATCCCCTCGTACGTCACGGCGGGACCGAACCCGAAGGCCGTGCTGGCGCTCGTCGAGCAGGTGGACCGGGTGACGGGCCGCCAGACGTCGCTGGGGTCCCTCCGCGGCAGCATCATGGCCTTCGAGCAGCAGACCGAGGCGGCACTCGACCAGCTCGACAACCCGCGCCAGATGCGCGCCCAGATCGCCGAGATGGAGCGCGTGTACGACGAGAGCGATCGGGAGGCGGCACCGGCCGCGCCCGAGCCCACCGTCGCCGAGCTCCCGAGCACTGAGTCACTGATCGGCGACATCGAGGCCCTGCTGCGCGAGCGGCGACAGGGCCCCGACTCCGCCCCCTAGTCCGAGGTCCGGCCAGGTCGGTCCGGCTACGTCGCTGCGATCTGGTCCGGACGCACCACGAGCACGGGGCAGTGGGCGTGCTGCACGACGGCCCGCGACACCGAGCCGAGGATGCCCCCGACGAGCCCGCCGGCACGCCTGCTGCCAATCGCGATCAGGTCTGCACCGAGGTCCTGGGCGCAATGCACGATGTGCTCCCAGTCGTCCTCCCCGCGGGTGAGCGGCTCGATCCGGATGTCCGGCGTCACGCCGAGCGTGGCGGCCAGCGCCTCGATGTCCGCGCGCGAGCCGGCCATCAGCTGCGACACGGCCTCGCGAGTCGTCGGCGCCGCGACATCGGCGGCATCGCTCCGCGGGTCGACCACGTGGAGCACCGTCAGGCCGGCGTTCGCGGCCTTCGCGAGGGACGCGGCCGCAGTCAGTGCCGCACGAGCGCCGTCAGTGTTGTCGTACGCGACCAGGAACCGCATCGTTTCGCCTCCCGATCGAGATGATAGGGGCTGCGCACGGGCAGCCGGGGCCGCCTCGCGGCCTACGGGGTCACGACGGCCGGCCCCCCGATGCGCTCGATGGCGATCGGTGGCTCGAGCGCGAGCTGCTCGGACGCCGCAGTCACGAGCGTGGCATCGAGTCTGACGGCGAGCGCCACCGCGTAGCAGTCAGCAAGCGCCAGCGGATTCGAGGCCTTCACGCGCGCGGCATCGACGCTCAGTTGCTGGTCGATGTCCAGTTGCCGGATGGGCAGCGCGGACATGCCCGCAGCCACCTCGGCGAAGGCGGCTGAGCCGCGGCGCCGCTGCGTCCAGTAGAGGGTTTCCGCGAAGTTGATGACGCAGGTGTAGAGCTCGGCGGCGCCGCAGCCGCCCGCCTCGACGAGCGACCTCACGCGCGCGCCGCCCGGCTCGTCGAAGAAGTACGCGAGGAGCGAGTACGCATCGAGGACGTAGCGTTGCGGCAGCGCCGACTTACCAGGCACGTTCCACCCGTGCAGACCAGTCGCGGTACGAGTGCTCGTCGTCCGCGACCTCGCGCCGGTGTTCCTCCACCAGGGCGCGGCTGGCGCCGTGCTCGCCGCGGAAGCGCCCGTGCCAGAACTCCACGGGGTTCTCGGGAACGAGGGTGATCGAGACGCCGCCGTCGTGTTCGGAGACGAGGACCTCGCACCCCTCGCGCACGCCGAGGCGTTCGCGGATCGCGCGTGGGATCACCACGGCGCCCTTCCGCGACACCTTCATGCGGGCGGGACCGCTGTTCGAGCGTCTCCTTGGCATACGCGTCGAGTCTCCGGAGTTCGCGCGCCTCCATACGGGTACACAGAGAATCGTCCGAGCCCTGACGCTTCTGGAGGTGAGCCCGCCCGGGACGCGTGCGGAGCGGCCTCTGCGATTACATACGCCATGGTCGGAGTGCCTTCGCGCTGGCGCGGCGCCGACACTGACGCATGGGAACCCGAGGCGTAGGATGGCCGCGGGTGGAGCGAGAGGGGCGCACGTGGCCACCGTCGTTGAACTCCAGCCCGGCGAGCGGCAGGTGCTGCTGTGCCGGCGCCACTGGATCGCCCTCTATCCTCGGCTGCTGGTGGACCTGCTGATCGCGGCCATCCCCGTCGCGGTACTGCTCTGGGCTACGTCGCGGGCCGAGGGCGTGCGGCCGCAGCAGATCGCGATCGCCGCCTCGGTGGTGTGGGTGATCGTGATCGCCGTTCGGGCATACTTCCACTGGTATCGCTGGCGGAACGACGTGTGGCTGATCACGAACCAGCGCCTGGTGGACAGCATCCGTCCGCACTGGTTCCACCGCGAGGTGTCCTCGGCCGACCTGGTCGACATCCAGGACGTCGCGATGCTGCGCTCGGGAGTCCTCCAGACATCGCTCGACTTCGGGGACCTGAACGTCCAGACCGCGAGCGAGCAGCAGCGCTTTGTCCTCGCGAAGATCGCGGATCCTGCAGCCGTGCTCACGATTCTCGACCGCACGCGCGATGAGGCACGCCGAGGCTCGGTGAGCCCGGCCTGAGGGGCAGCCGGCTACGGGTTGATCGTCTCGCAGTCCCCGGCGGGAAAGAAGTCGGAGCCTGCGTTGCCGTTGCAGGTGTCGTTACCGGGTCCCCCGTAGAGGTAGTCGCTCCCACCCGAGCCCCGCACGATGTCGCCTCCGGGCCCCCCCATGATCACATCGTTGCCACCGCCGCCGGACAGGTCATCGGCGCCACCACCGCCGAGGATGCAGTCGTTGCCAAGGCCGCCGGACAGGGTGTTGCCTCCCTTCGTTCCGACGACCAGCTCATTGGCGGCAGTCCCGTCCTTGTTCACGACCAGCGCGGTCAACGTGATGACGTCGCACTCATCCGGCTTGTAGTCGTTCGGCCCCTGCGCCTGCTGAAAGCGGCCGGCCGAGGACTTCGCCACAGTGCTCGTCGCGGTGAGAGCGACGCCAGAGCTCGCGCCGACCGTGATGGCGAGCAGCGCGAGCAGCAACAGCGGCGTCCGAGCTGGCATCAGGCTGCCTCCCGCTCATCCCAGTCGGGTGCGTCGCTGGCGAGCTCGCCCCAGTAGCGACGCGACCGACGAGGGGCCTCGACGCGCGGGGGAGGATCGAAGCGTGGCGCGTCCTCGGGCGATGCGACGGTGTCGGTGTCAGCGTGCGCGTCGACTCCCACGCCGCGGGTGCTCCCCACGCCGAGGCTGCCCACCTCCGGGAGCGCCTCCGCCGGTTGGCCGAACGACGTCCACGCGTGCCGCGAGCGCGTCGCGGCCCACGCGGGGAGGCCCTCGGCGCCTGGTGACGACGAGGGCGGGATGGGCGGAGCCGCGGGAGCGGACTCGGCCGTGACTTCCTCCGAGAGGGTTGCGGCCGGCCGCGGAGGGGCGCGCATCGGTGCGCGCGCCCCGGGCTCGCGGCCGGCGACATGCACATACGACGTGTCCGCCAGCACCCAGTAGGTCATCGGTGGCCCGGTGGTGCGGAGGACGGGCAGATGGTAGTCCTCGGCCAGGCGGAGCAGCGCATCGAGGTCGGCCACCTCGGCCGTTCTGCCGCCACCCCCGGGAGGCACGGGCGGCTCGGACACCGCGACGACCCGCTTGCGGTAGTGCCGAGGCACATCCTCCTCCTGCCGTGCGCTGCGCCACCCCTCGAAGAGCGCCGCCGCGGCCAGGCCGCCCCCGACGAGCAGGAGGCCCAGGCTCAGCGCCGGGAGCTGTGAGTGCGCCAACTCGAAGCCCGTGAGGGGCACGGTGATCGTGCGGGGGCGGTCCACCGGGTATCGCACCTCCCCCGGTGCGTTGTGCACCACCACGCTGGCTTCCCGGTCGAGGCGCATCTCGATGTCCGAGAGCGCGAAGTCGAGGACCTGGTCGTGCGCGCGCACGAGTGGCTGGCCCGCCACGCGGGCCTCGAACGCCACGTGCGCCAGGACCCGCACGCGGAACGTGGGCGACTTGTAGCCCGTCTCCACCTCGAGTTGCCGGATCAGATCGGCGACCGTGGCCACGTCGATGACGCCCCGGGCCGCGAACTGGGAGCCGACGAACTCCGCGTCGGTGACAAGGGGGAGCGCCCTCGCCCAGCCATTGCTCTGCCGCACCTCGGCGGTCAGCGAGTAGCGTCCGTGCGCATCCTCCAGCGGGAGGGCCGACGACACCGCGTACCGGTACTCGAACGGCAACTGGTCGCCCAGGCGGCGAAACAACGGCTGGGGCACGCGCAGCTCGTTGTCATCGTAGACGTTGCGTCCGAGGGCCGCGGAGTAATCGAAGGTCCCGTGCTCGTCGAACGAGGTCGACTCGACCACGGAGCGGTACGGCGGCTGCACGGTGAAGAACAGCAGCAGCGCGAGGCCCGCACCCACGAACGTCGCGCTGGCGCCGAGCAACGTCCCGTTGAAGCGAATCGCGCGCATCGCTCCGGTGCGCCCGCCCATCGAGGCGTTCATCGTCGCGCCCGCAGCGCTGCGAGACCGGTGCTCGTGCGCCGGTAGCGAGGCAGGCCGGACCGCGCTCGCAGCTGCGAGGCGACGCCGAGGGCCACGACCGCGCCCGCGAGCGTCAGGAGGGACCGCATCGAGGTCAGGGCGAGAATCACCGAGAGGCCGCGAGGCCACACAGCGGCTTCGCGGCCCAGGACGTCCTCCGGCAGCGGCGTGTAGGCATCAACGCGCTCGCGGTTGTCGCCGCGCAGCACGAACCGGTCACCGTGTCTCGCGTCGATGCGGTGCAGAACGGGACCCAGCATCGGATCCCGGTACGCCACCACCTCGCCGATGCCGTATACGCGCTCCCGGCGCAACAGCACGATGTCCCCACCGTGGAGGTGCGGCTCCATGCTGTTCCCGTGCACGATCACGTAGCTGTAGTCGCCGCCAATCGAGGTCGGGGCGAGTCCGAACCACAGCGCGAGGATGGCGCCCGTGGCCGCCCCCGAGGCCAGGCGCGCACGAAGCGACCGAGGTCGAGACGCTCGGTCGCTCATGCGTGCGGGGCCGGAAGGGGCCGGGTGAGCGACGCGCGGGCGTCGCTCATCCTGTTGTCGCGAGTGGCTACTGCTGGACGATGACCGCCTCGAACGTGTCCACGTTCGCCACGGTCAGCTGCACCGCCGGGGTACCCGAGCCGTCGACCGTGCACGAGATGTTGTGCGCGGGAGCCACACCACCGGTGCGAGAGCACTCGTACCAGTCCGAGGTGCTGGCGTCGAACCGGACGCGAATCGTCAGGGCGGTTCCCGTCTCGCCGTTGTCCGCCGTCGCCGTGAACGTGGCCGTATCGAGGTTGAGCGGGTTCGTTGCGTTCAGGTTGTAGTCGATCGCCGTGATCGTGAATCCGGAGACCGCAGCCGACCCGGCACCTGCCGAGCTCTGTGGCACCGTGTTCGCCGCGGCGAATGCGGCGCGACCAACAAGCACAAGCGCGAGGGCGGCGAGTACCACCCAGAACAGCGGCTGACGTCGTGCAGCGAGCATCGTGGAGTTCCCTTCCGGCGGACACCCGGGCAGGTACGGGCTCCGAGTCCTTTGAAGGAACTTTCGACACGGTTGGCTCACCTCGACAGTAGGCGTGACTCCCTCAAGGTTGACGAGTGTGGCGGAAAGGAACCTCAGCGCTATCGAGTAGGGAAACGCCCTCGAAGCGGGGCGGACCTGGCAGGACGCAGAGCGGGCCGGCTTTCGCCGGCCCGCGCCAGATTCGAACCGGACTCGGAGCTAGTCTCGAGTCAGAACAAGCGTTCCAGTTGCGGACAGGGTCCCGCCGGTGCCGTTCACGATGCACGTGTTGGCGCTGGTCTGCTTGCCCGCGAGGCCGTGGATGCCGTCCTCGGCGGTGCCGGAGAGCTGGCGGTACGCCTCGACGAGGAGCTGCATGCCGTACATGCCCGAGTGGTTGAACGACAGGCCACCACCGCTGGTGTTCATCGGGAACTTGCCGCCGGGCGCCGTGTTGCCGTTCTTGACGAGGCTGGGGAACTCGCCGCGCTTGGTGAGGCCGAGCATCTCGATGGTGATGCCGACCGTCAGCGTGAACGAGTCGTAGATCATCGCCATTTCCATGTCCTCGGGGCCCAGGCCGGCCATCTTGTAGGCCCGGTGACCGGAGGCGACAGCGGACGTGGCGGTGAAGTCCTTCATCTCGAGCATCGTCTGGTGGCCGATGGCCTCACCGGCGCCGGCGATCCAGACGGGGGGCTTGCGGAAGGACTCGGCGGCTGCCTTCGAGGCGACGATGACTGCGCCACCGTGGTCGGTGACCAGGCAGACATCGAGGAGGTTGAGCGGCCACGAGATGAGGCGGGAGTTGAGCACGTCATCGACGGTGATCTCACCGCCGTTGGGGTTCGTCTCCTTGGAGTGCATCACAGCACGCGGGTTGAGCATCGCCCACTTGCGCGTGTTCACGGCGATCTCGGCGAAGTCTTCCTTCGTCGTGCCGTACTGGTGCATGTGGCGCGTCATCGCGTGCGAGTACTGCGAGGGGGCGCCGGTCGTGCCGTAGGGGTTCACGAACTGGGCGTCGGGACCCAGCGGGTCGCCACCGCCGCCGCCCGCGCCACCGCGCGGGAAGTTGCGCCTCGAGTAGCCGGCCTGGCCGTTGACGACCACGCCGATGTCGAACATGCCGGCGTTGATGCCGGCGAGCATGTGGGCGACGTGGATCTGGAACGAACACCCACCGACGGCCGTCGTGTCGACCCACTTCGGGACGATGCCGAGGTACTCGGCGTAGCCGTTGGCGCCACCGGGGTTAGCGATGCCCTCGATGTCCTTGGTGCTGATGCCCGCCTCGCGGCAGACGTTGTAGATCGCCTCGATGCCGAGCATCATGTCGGTCTTCGGCGTCTCGAGGTAGCCGATCTGGTCGGCTTCAGCAGCAGCGACGATTGCGGCCGCCTTGGACGGGTTGCTTGCCATCTCGCTTCTCCCCCTAACCGACCATGCGCCAGTAGGGCATGTTGACGGCGTCGTTCGCCTCGTCCCACTCGATGCGGCACAGGCCGCCGATCTTCTTGAAGATCTCCTCGGGCTTGGTGGGGTCGACACCGCGCAGCACGGTGAAGACGCGGTCGCCCTCCTTGAGGTCGATGTAGGCGGTGACGAACGGGGCCTCCTCGGCCCAGGCGCCCATCGCGCGGTGCTGCACGGCAAAGGTGTGCAGGTACCCCTCGCCGGTGGCCTCCACCCACTCGATGGAGCGCTCGCCGCAGTTGGGGCAGATGATGCGGGGGTAGAAGTGCACCTTGTTGCACGCGGTGCAGCGCGGGAGCATGAGCTTCCGCTCCTTGGCACCTGCCCAGTACGGGCCGTTGGTCATCGGATCTGGAATCGGGATCGGCTTGTTGTAATCCGCCACGGGCATCTCCTCGTGTTGTACCTGAGTGGCCGGGCGCACTCTACGAGGCGACCGGAACGGAGGTCAACACGTTCTGAGTCGGTGTGGCGAAGTTCGAGGACTGAGGCGGCTCGAGGCGGCTACTGCTCGTCCTCGAGCGGCAGGTCGGGCAGCGGAGTCGGGGTGGGCGACGGGGTCGCGGACGGCGTGGGCGTCGGCGTGGCGGTCGCGCTGGGCACGGCCGTCGGCGTGGCGGCGACCGTTGGCACCGGCGCGGGCGTCATCGAGGCCGGGGGCTTCTCGCCGTGGTCCTCTGACCGTCCGGGCTTGTCCTCGGGGCGGGCCTGCTCCGCGTGCGGCGGGGCGCTCGAGGGGTCGACGGGCGGCGCGGGGGCAGGCGCCGATGCGCCCTTCGCCGGCGGCGCGGCCGGCCTCGGCGGCGCACTGTCGAGGTAGATCATGCGCACCCAGAACTCGAGGCCGCCGGACCGCACCAGTCCCCAGCCCGGGCACTCGTCGCCGCCCGCACGGACGAACTCGACGGCGGCACCCTCCGCCACGCCGGTCGAGCCGAGCGCGGCATCCGCGCAGGTCGGGCGGGCGCGCACGCCGGCGCCGTTCGTGCGAGCGATGAACATCGACTTCACGTCGGCGGGCGAGCCGGGCGCGGCGGCGGAGGGCGTGGGCGAGGGCGCGATGACCGCGCTGGTGGGAAGCAGCAGGCGCGGGTCGGGCACCGAGATCTCCGGGAGCGAGGGTAGGCCGGGGACGCTGATGTCCTGCACGGCGCGTCGCACAGCACTCGATGGGTCCTCCCCCTCGAGGAAGTGCGTGAGCCCGGCTGTCTCAGTGGCGCCGAAGATGACGGTGGTGCCGATGAGCAGGCTCAGGATGAGGTCGCGCATTGCAGTCACCCATCGGAAGCTGGCCCGCACACATAGCTGTCCGACGAGTGAGGCGGCGAGCCTTACCCTGAACATCGGCAAACAGGATCTGCGACCGC
The DNA here is from genome assembly GCA_020845735.1 of Dehalococcoidia bacterium. Taxonomy (GTDB): domain Bacteria; phylum Chloroflexota; class Dehalococcoidia; order UBA2979; family UBA2979; genus RBC038. The sequence continues at coordinate 52,599 of JADLFF010000078.1, read as the reverse complement.
ATCACGGGTCGGATGGAATTCGGATGAGTTCTGACTGCGCGCCCCGAGGCCCGGACGAGCACCCGCTACTCCCGCGCGCGATTCACCTCGCGGCGCACGCCGTGGCAGCGAGCGCCTGCGGCCTCCCGTACCCGCCGCTGTCGCTCAGCGCATCCGGCTGCCCCCTCACGCGCGAGGCGTCCGTGGGTCGAGGCCCCGCGCGCAATCCCCTCGAAACCGAGGTGATCGTGGCGCTCGCGGGCGCCGAGGCCGAGGCGATCGCGACGGGGGCGACCGTGCCGTGCTGCGCCGACGTCGCGCAGTGGATCACGGATGGCGACGGCGCCGAGGCCGAGCCCTTCATCGAGTGGCTCCGACTGAAGACCGCACGCACTGTTGAGCACCCGCTGCGTCAGCGCCTGATCGCCGCGATCGCGCAGGCACTCGTCAGCCGGGGCGCACTCGGGGAGCCCGAGGTGAGGGCGATCGCGCTCGACGAGACCGGGCGCTACATGCGCGGGCAGTGAGCGCTAGTCCCCCTCGGGCACCAGGGGGAGCGTGAAGCGGAACGACGCCCCGGGCCCGGGGACATCCTCGATCCAGATCTGACCGCCGTGACGCGCGATGAGGTGACGGGCGATGGCGAGGCCAAGCCCGAACCCGGCTCGATCGCCGGAGGTCGCACGCGCCGGGTCGCCGGTGTAGAGACGCTCGAACACGCGCTCGCGCTCGCCGGGGAGCACGCCCGGGCCCTGATCGCGCACCTCGAACGTCACGAACGCCGGTCGCGCGACATCGAGGGACCCACGGACCGTGATGAGGCCCGCGGGCGGACTGAACTTGATCGCGTTGTCGAGGAGGACAGTGAGCACCTCGATCACCCGCTCGAAGTCCGCGCGCACCGCGGGCAGCTGCGGCTCGCTCGCGTCCTCGAGGCGCACGCCCGCCACCTCCGCGAGGGGTGCGACGTGCAGCAGCGCCGACTGGAGCAAGCGGCCCGGCTCCTGCGGCGCGATCTCGAGCAGCTCACCACCCGTCTCGATCCTCGATAGTCGCATCGCGCGCGCGACGATCTCGGACAGACGGTCGAGCTCGGTGAGGAGCTGGCGCTGGTAGCGCTGGCGGCGCTCCTCGTCCTCGACACCGACCTCCAGTGTCTCCGCGAGCGCGCGCGCGGCCGCCACTGGCGTGCGGATCTCGTGAGAGAGGTTCGCCACCAGCTCCGAGCGCGCTCGATCCGCGCGCCGCGACGCCGAGATCTCGGTGAGCACGAGGCCCGTGCGCGCGCCAGTGCGTGCGCCCGCGCGGTCGACGGCAAACGCGGACGCGAGGAGGGTTCGCCCGCCGGGAAGCGTGACCTCCTGCGGGATGCCGGTCGCAGCCGCGACCAGCGCACCGAGCTCCGCGCTCCAGGCCGAGCGGAGGAGCGGGCGACCGACCAGCGCACCCCCCTCGGAGGCCAGCAGGGTGCGCGCGGCCACGTTGGCATGCACGACCAGGCGTTGTGCATCGAGGACGAGCACCGCGTCGCTCACGTGGTCGAGCAGCGCGTGCTCCTCGGGCGCCGCCTCGTGCGCAAGAGCCGCGGGCACCACCTCGGCGGCGGCCGGCGCCGCAACAGGGACCACCGAGGGGCGAATGAACACCGCGAGGGCAGCCCCGAGTCCGGCGGCGACCGCGGCAGCGCTCGGGTGAACCAGGCTCCCGAGGTAGGCCGCGGCTCCGACCAGCAGCGCAGCGAGGAGCAGGCGACGCACCATCAGCCAGGGCTACGGGACAAACCGGTAGCCGAACCCGCGAACCGTCTGGATATGCACCGGGTTCGGTGGATCATCCTCGATCTTCTCCCGGAGCCAGCGCACATGGACATCGACGGTGCGCGACTCCCCGGCGTAGGTGTACCCCCAGACGCGTTCGAGGATGACGTCGCGGCTCAGCACCTGCCCGGCATGGCGCATCAGGTACTCGAGGAGCAAAAACTCGCGAGGACGGAGTGCCACCTCGGTGCCGTTCTTGAGCACGATGTGCCGCCCGACGTCGAGCTCGATGTCGCCCGCCCTGAGGACATCGCCCGGCAGCGCGTCGCCTCGGGGGCCGGCCTCGCGCGACATCTCGTCGCGGCGCAGGAGGGCGTTCACGCGGGCACGCAGCTCGCGCATCGAGAAGGGCTTCGTGACGTAGTCGTCGGCGCCCAGCTCGAGTCCACCGATGATGTCCTGCTCGGAGTCGCGAGCGGTGAGGATGATGATCGGCACGGGCTGCTCGTTGCGCACGAGGCGGCAGACGTCGGCGCCCGACATGCGCGGCAACATCAGGTCGAGGACGATGAGGTCCGGTCGCTCCTCGCGGGCCAGGCTGAGACCGGCAACGCCATCGGCGGCAGTGCTGACCTGGTGACCGTCGCGCTCGAGGTTATAGGCGACGGCATCGAGCAGCGTCGCATCATCCTCCACGACGAGCACACGTCCCACAGGCCCTCCAGCGCCGGCGCCCCTGTCAGAGTATCGCCCTCGGGCGAACCCTCGCCTAGGCTGATCGCGATGGAGACCGGGGGGAACACGTGGCGATCGGTACGGTGGAGAGCTCGGTGAGCGCGACGGAACGCCTGACCGAGCGGCGGGTCCAGGTCCTGTACGGCATCACGATCTTCGTGGGTGCGTTCCTGCTGTTCCAGGTACAGCCCATCGTGGGGAAGTTCGTGCTGCCCTGGTTCGGCGGCAGCGCCGGTGTCTGGGCGGCCGCACTCCTCTTCTTCCAGCTGTTCCTGCTGTTCGGCTACGCCTACGCGCACGTGATCACGACGTGGCTCGGGCTCCGAGGGCAGGCGCTCACGCACCTCGGCCTGCTGGCGGTGGCGCTGCTCGCCCTGCCGATCATCCCCTCGGCGGCGCTGAAGCCGCAGACCACCGACGACCCCGTCCTCAACATCATCGCGCTGCTGGCGCTCACTGTTGGGGCGCCGTACCTCCTGCTCGCCGCGAACGGGCCGTTGCTGCAGGGCTGGTTCGCGAGGCACTTCCCGGGACGCTCCCCGTACCGTCTGTACGCCCTGTCGAACGTCGCCTCGCTGGCGGCGCTCCTCTCTTACCCCGCCACCTTCGAGCGCGTCCTGGGCCTCCATGCGCAGGCGTGGCTGTGGTCGGGGACGTACGTCGCCTTCACGCTGCTCTGCGGCTCGATCGCCTACCTCCAGCTGCGCGAGGCGCGACGGCACGCCGCGAACCCCGTGTCCACGCCGGCGACCACCTCGATGGCTGAGGACGCCGCGGGCGACCGCCTGCATCCGGTGCGAGTCGCGCTCTGGCTCATCCTGCCGGCGGTGGCCTCGGCCGCGCTGCTGGCGACGACGAACCGCCTCACGCAGGAGATCGCACCGGTCCCGCTGCTGTGGGTGCTGCCGCTGAGCATCTACCTGCTGACGTTCATCCTCACCTTCGACAGCGATCGCTGGTACCACCCGGGGATCTACGCGCCGATCGTGCTGCTGTTCGTGGCCGGCGCCGCATACACGATCCTCCGACCGGGTCGACTGTCGCTGGTGCAGGAGGCCGGCGTGCTGCTCGGCGCGCTGTACTTCGTCGCCATGCTCTGCCACGGCGAGCTGGTGCAGTTGCGGCCCGGCGTGCGCCGGCTGACCGTGTTCTACCTGAGCGTGTCGGCGGGAGGCGCGCTCGGTGGTGCGCTGGTTGCGATGGGCGCCCCGGCCGTCCTCGACGGCTACTGGGAGTACCACATCTCCGTGGTGCTGGCGTCCGTGGTCGTGGGCATCGCGATGTTGCGCCTCGTGATCCAGTCGCCGGACAGCGGGATCCGATTCGCCGCGCTCTTCGGGACGGGCATCGCGGCCGGCGTCTCCGTGACCGTCGCGATGTTGCTCCTCGGCAAGGTGAACTTCGAACGATCGGGCCGCTTCCTGGTCACGCGGAACTTCTACAGCGCGCTCCAGGTGCAGGAGGTGTGGGCGAGCGACCCGCTGCTGCACCAGTACCAGCTGGTCCACGGCCAGACGCTGCACGGGCAGCAGTTCCTGTCCCCGGAGCGCCGCGCCTGGCACACCTCGTACTTTGGCGTGGACAGTGGGCTCGGGGTGGCGCTCCAGCACCACCCCTCGAGGGCGGCGGGACGGCCGATGCGCATCGGGGTGATCGGGCTCGGCACCGGCTCGGTCGCCTCGTACGCCGAGCGTGGGGACGTGATGCGCTACTACGAGATTGACCCGCAGGTCGACCTGATCGCGCGCGAGCAGTTCTCCTACATCGCCGACGCGAATGCACGTGGCGCACAGGTCGATGTCCTCCTCGGTGACGGCCGCATCGTGCTCGAGCGGCAGCGCGACGCGGGGGACCTCCAGCGCTTCGATGTCTTCGTCATGGACGCGTTCAACAGCGATGCCGTGCCGGTGCACCTCCTGACCAAGCAGGCCGTCGACCTGTACCGGGAGCACCTCAGCGAGGGCGGCATCATCGCGGTCAACGTGAGCAATCGCTTCCTCGACATGACGCCGGTCGTGCGGGCGCTCGCCGAGGAGGCAAAGCTGGAGGTGCGCCTCTTCGTCAGCGAGGACAGCCTCGAACGAGGCACCAATCGCTCCGAGTTCGTCCTGCTGACGGACAACCGCGCGTTCCTCGAGACCCCGCGCGTGCGCGACGAGGCAGACCCGCTGCCCACGGAAAAGGCGCCGCTGCTGTGGTCGGACGAGTACAGCGCGCTGCTGCCGTTGCTGCGCTTCTAGGCCACCGCGTCCGGCCGAGGTGGCCGCTGCTCGATAACTCACGTTGACGGTCGCACCGCTGGTGGTGTTAGGTACGCCCCACCTGACAACGGCCCCAGTCATCGCGAGGTAGGGTGTGGCACAACCACTCACCGGCGTGCGTGTCATCGAGATCGGGGGTGGCGTCGCCGTCGCGGCAGCCACCAAGCCGTTCTCGGACTTCGGCGCCGACGTGATCAAGATCGAGGCTCCGGGCGGCGGCCTCCTGCGCCGCCTCGCCCCGTTCGCCGAGGACCGCCCGCACATCGATCGCGGCGCGTACCACATGGCGATCGACACCGGGAAGCGTTCGGTCGTGCTCGACCTGGAGACCCCGTCGGGCCTCGAGGCGCTGGCGCGCATCGCGGAGGGCGCGCAGCTCGCCATCGTGGAGTGCCCGCCCTCCCAGGCCAGCCAGCTGCGAGGCGTCCTCGGTGGTGCCGGGGCGAGCGTCGTGACCATCACCCCGCACGGGCTCGACGGCCCGTTCGCCGACCGCACCGAGAACGACACGTCGACGTTCGCGTGGACGACTCGGATGCACCTGCACGCGATCGCGGGTCGTCCGCCGCTGCGCTATGGCCCGTACATCCCCGCGATGCAGGTGGGCGGCACGGCCGCGGCCGTCGGCGCTGCCGCCGTGTGGTCGTTGGAGCACGAGGGCGAGCGGCGCGACATCGACGTGTCCGCGATCGAAGCGCTGTCGGGCAACGTCGACACGTACTTCGTCGTCTGGTCGTTCTCGGGAGCCGAGCAACCGCGCACCGGGGGCCAGTCGAAGGCGAACTACCCCGTCGGGAACTATCGCTGCGCGGACGGTTACGTCATGTTCGCCGCGGGCGGCGAGCGCTTCTTCGCGCGGCTCTGCGAGGGCATGGGCCACCCCGAGCTGATCACGGACCCGCGGTTTGCGACGCCCGACCAGAAGGCGCTGCACTGGAACGACTACATGACCTACCTCGAGCCCTGGCTCATGGCACGCACGAAGCAGCAGGTCTTCGAGGAGCTCCAGCAGTACGGCGTGATGGTCGCGCCGACGGTCGAGGTGCCGGACTTCATCGAGGATCCCCAGTCGATCGCCCGCGGCTCACTGGTGACGGTCGAGCAACCGGACGTCGGCGCGATCACGATCGCCGGGCCGCCCTTCCACCTCGACGCCGCGTGGCAGGCCCGGCCGGCGCCGGCCCTCGGTGCGCACACCATCGAGGTGCTCGACGCGGCGGGGTACTCCAGGGACGAGCAGGCGGCGCTGTTCCGCGCCGGCGTGACGGGATAGCGGCATGACCTCTCACGTGCTCGCCGGTCTGCGCGTGGTCGAACTCAGCGAGGTGTGGGCGGGCCCGATGGCCGGGTCACTGCTCGGCGACCTGGGCGCGGACGTGATCAAGGTGGAGTCGTACCCGCGGAACTCGCAGACGCGCGCCCTCGTCGATGTGGGCGTGGGGATGGCCCCGGGCGATGGCCCGCCGTACGAGCGATCGGGCATCCACCACCTGCCGAATCGCAACAAGCGCAACATCACCCTCAACCTGCGCCACCCCGACGGCGCCGAGCCCTTTCGCCGCCTCGTGCGCGGCGCCGACGTCCTGTACGAGGGCTATTCGGCGGGCACGGTGGAGCGCATGGGGTGGGGCTGGGAGGTCCTGCGCGAGATCAACCCGCGGCTCGTCATGATCTCGATGCCGGGGTGGGGCAAGGAAGGCCCGTACCAGGGGTACGTGACGCTGGGCTCGGGGCTGGACGCATCGGCGGGCCACACCGCGATCCGCGGGTACCCGGGCGACCCGCCCGAGGAGACGCGATCGATCTACCACTCGGACGCGACGGGGGCGCTCACGCTGCTCTTCGCGGCCCTGACCGGCCTCCGGCAGCGGGACGCCACCGGCGAGGGGTGCTTCATCGACCTGTCGCAGATCGAGGCGCTGGCCTGGCAGATGCCCGGCACGTTCGCCGAGTGGACGCTGCTCGGGCGCCGGCCCGAGAAGCTGGGCAACGTGGACCCGCACATCGTGCCGCACGACGCGTATCGCGCGGCAGGCGAGGACAGCTGGGTGTTCGTCGCCGCCGAGAGCGACCGCCAGTGGGCGGGACTCGCGCAGGCCCTCGGGCATCCGGAGTGGGCCGAGCCCGGCCACCCCTGGGCGACCGTCGTCGGCCGCCTGCGCGCGCGCACCGAGGTCGACGCGGCGATCACCGGCTTCACGCAGCACCTGCTCGCGACGGACGCCGCCGATGCGATCGCGGCGGCGGGAGCCATCGCGGCGCCGATCGTGGACCCGCCCGGCCACTACGCGAGCGCCCAGCTCCAGGCACGGGACTGGTTCAAGTACGTCACGAGCAAGTACGCCGGCACGCGCATCATGCCGGGGTTCCTGTGGTCGATCTCCCCCGATGGACCGACGTGGGACCGGCCGAGCGGCCTCGTGGGTGAGTTCAACGACGAGGTCTTCGGTGAGCTCGGCTACTCACCCGAGGAGATCGCGGGACTCGAGGCGGCGGGGGTCATCGGCACGAGCTACGCGTTGCCGAAGTAGCGGCGCCGGGACCTCAGCGGTCCGTGAAGATTGACGTGAAGATGGTGACCTGGTCGGCCTGGCCGGCGGCACCCACGCCGACTTTGCGGAAGGCCGGGTTGAGGATGTTCGCGCGGTGCGTCGGGCTGGCCATCAGCGCCTCGATCGCCTGGGTCACCGCGACTGTGACCGAGCCGCTCACCTTCGCGAGGTTCTCGCCACCCGCCGAGTAGCCCACGCCCGCACTCGAGAGCAGGCTGTACCAGGTCTGCCCCGTGGGACTGGTGTGCGCAAAGTAGTTGTTCGCGAGCATGTCGCTCGATCGGCTCCGCGATGCCGACGTGAGCGCGGACACAGGCTCCAGCGTCGCGAGGCCCGCCGCAGCACGTCGTGCGTTCATGGCCTCTAGCAGGCCGCGCTCGCGATCCGTCAGCACAGGTGCGGCAGCAGGCGGAGCCGCGACGGAGAGCGCGGATGCGGCAGCGGGCGGCGTCGGCGTGGAGGCAGCAGCGGGCACTGCGGTCGCGACCACCGCCGGCGCGGCCGGAGGCGAGACGGGCGCCGGTGTCGCCTCGACAAGCGCCGCCGGGGCGGGCGGGGTGGGCGGGGTGGTCGGGGAGGACGGGGTGACCGCCGCTCCGAGCACCGTCGCGTCATCTGTCCCCTCCGCAGCAGCCGTACCGCCCGCGCTCCCGTTCGCGCGGGCCGCCGGCGCTGCGACGGGCGCCACCGACGAGCCCTCGGGCAGCGCGATGGAGAAGGCAGGAGGCGGCGCGGCGCTCGGTTGAGACCGCACGACCTCGGGGGCCACGATTGGTGCCGGTGCCGCATCGGCCGCGGCCGCCTCGGGAGCCGCCGCCTCGCCAAATGAGGCCTGCCCGCGCGTGCCGACGCTCAGGGCTGGCGCGGCGTCCCCCGTCGCGAAGACGTACGCGCCGACGACGATCACGACGGCGAGCGCGCTGGCTACGCTGGCGATAGCCTCGCGAGGAACGCGGGGGAACGGTGACGAGGCGTCCGACGTACTATGTCTTGTAACCGGCATGCCCCGAGAGTCGGAATGTGTCTAGTAATCCCGCAGCTCAGCATCGGCAGTACCCTCAAAGTCGCGTCAGAAATCCCGAGAATAGAAGTTGATATGAGAGACATCGGACGATGACGCATCAGCCGTGGGCGAGCGCCGCTCCGTCCGCCTGGGCTCGCCGAGGGGTGGCCGCACTCATGGTTGCGTGCGCCCTCGCGGCGGCTGCGTGCGGCTCCGCGCCGCCCGCGGTCCGCGACTCGGGCCTCGCCACCGTGGAGCCCACCTCGGCGGCAGCCGTGGAGGCGCCGGCGACGCCCGACGCCACACCCGCAGCCACCGAGGAGCCCACGCCCGCGGCGACCACCGCCCCGGCAACGACACCGGTCGCGCCCTCGGCGGGTTCCGCGGCGACCCCGCGGCCTGCCACGCCTCGAGCGGCCGCGCCCGCCGTCGTTCGCGTGCGCATCCCCGCGCTGGGCGTCGACGCCCCGATTCTTCAGATGGGCGTGGATGCCGCGGGCGTCATGGAGATCCCGCAGAGCTCCTCGACGGTTGCCTGGTACGGCTTCACGGCGCTCCCCGGCAGCTCGGGCAACGCGGTGATGGCCGGGCACGTCACCTGGGGTGGAGCGCGTGCCGTGTTCTACCAGCTGCAGAACCTGCGGCCGGGCGACGCCATCGAGGTGCAGACGGGCGACGGCGGGATCCGCTACGCCGTCCAGCGGACGTACCTCGTGCGACCGGAGGAGGCCGACATCGCGCACATCATCGGGCCACGCGATGGGCCTCAGACGCTCACGCTGATCACCTGCGGTGGCACGTTCGACTCGAGTGCGCGGGAGTACGACCACCGTGTGATCGTGTTCGCGACTCGCATCTGACGGACACGCGTTCCCCGTCGCCGGGCGGCGACGAGGGTGAACGAAGTCCTTACGTTGATCTGTCTCGTTCGACATCAAGCCCCCCTTACAACTGACTGGCATGGCCACCGGTCCGCGTGGGGGCGAATCGCGAGGCCTATCTGCTGGAATTGGGGGGGAAATGAGGTCCTGGAGGGGGCTACCGCGCGCCCTCGCGCGGTCGGCGGCACACACTGCCGCCATCTTCACAGTTGCCCTACTGGTCATGGCCCTGCAGGGCGGTGGCTACGAGGCGGCATTCGCCACGAACAATGGCAACGGCAACATCGACGCCTGCGACACCACGACCCGCGGCTTCACCGTCGGCGACGGTGGCAAGAGCGGCAATGACGGCCAGGGCGGCAACGGCGGCCAGAACGGCAATGGCGGCCAGGGCGGCAACGGCGGCAACGGCGGCAACGGCGGCAACGGCGGCAACGGCGGCAACGGCGGCAACGGCGGCCAGGGCAGCAATGGCGGCAACGGCGGCCAGGGCAGCAATGGCGGCAACGGCGGCCAGGGCAGCAACGGCGGCAACGGCGGCCAGGGCAGCAACGGCGGCAACGGCGGCCAGGGCGGCAATGGCGGCAACGGCGGCAACGGCGGCAACGGCGGCAACGGCGGCAACGGCGGCAACGGCGGCAACGGCGGCAACCACTGCCCCACGCCCACGTCGACGAAGACCGCGACGGCCACCCAGACCGCAACTCAGACTGCAACCGCGACCAGCACGTCCACCAGCACTCCGACGGCTACATCGACGGCCACCCCGACGGCCAAGATCGAGCTGAAGAAAGTGTGGGTGGGTGCAGCCGGCGCCACGACGCTGCGCATCGGTACGTCCGAGAACGGCTCGCAGATCGCCTCGCAGGCGGTCTCCGGTGGGCCCGGCACGACCGGCCTGAAGTCGGTCGCCGGGGAAACGACGTACTACCTCTCGGAGACGGCGCCGAGCAGTGCCAACGGCACGTACACGTGGGACCTGGTGTGCCGCAAGGACATCAACCAGAACAACGTGCTCGACCCCATCGACGACTGGACGATCTTCCCGGGCGCTGATGGCAGCATCCACGTGCACAGCGGGTACACCTACTGGTGCACGTTCACCAACACCTTCGTGCCGGGGCCAACGCCGACGGCTACCGCGACGGCGACCCCGACCGTCACGGCGACGCCCACGGTGACGACGACCCCGACTGTGACGGCGACGCCTACGGTGACGGCAACCCCGACCGTGACAGCGACGCCCACGGTGACGGCGACCCCGACCGTGACAGCGACGCCCACGGCGCCGATCCGCATCGAGAAGGTGTCCCTCGATGTCGACGGCGACCTGATCGAGGCGGGCAGCTTCACGTTCGTCCTCGACGAGAGCGTGCTGCCGGACTCGGTTCCGGGCGGCTCGTCTCGTCAGTTCAACGTCGGCATCGGTGAGCACAGGGTCACCGAGCAGGCGCAGAGCGGCTGGACCAACCTCGGCGGGGTGCTCCTGTGGGAGCTCGAGGCGGAGGGTTGTGCCGACCTCGTCAACCGCGACTACCAGTACGCAGCGCTGTCGTACATCGACACGGAGTACCTGAACAGCTCGGTGGACGTGTACGCGGGCGAGGGCACGCCCACGATCTGCTGGTACAACCAGCAAATCGAGACGCCGCCGCCCGGCTGCACCAACTGCGACCCGGGCCCGACGCCGGACCCGGACCCACGCCCGGTTGCCACCACGGCGCCCACGCCCGAGGTGCGCGGCTCGAGCGCGGAGATCAAGAAGGTCCTCTCCTCGGCCAACCCGGCTCGAGTGGGTGAACGTGTGACGTTCACCGTGACCCTCACGGTCAAGGGTGACACGACCACCACCGGCGTGAGCCTGGTCGACACGTACGAGAACGCGTACCTGCGATTCGTCAGCTCCGCACCCGCGGGCTGCATCTCGGGCGCAGCTGCCGAGGCCGGCAAGAGCCAGGTCATGTGTGCACTGCCCGACATGGTGCCGGGGACCGCTGGCACCTCGCAGGTCTACCTGCTGACCTTCGACGCGCTGGCTCCGACCAGCCGGACGGTCGACTCAGTCGTCGCGAAGCTCGACCTGGATGGCACCGGCCCTGCCGTGCCAGCCACGATCGGGCCTGCGACGGACAGCGTCTCGATCATCGCACTGCCCTCGGCGCTGCCGAAGGCCGGCGATGGCCAGCTCGTTGAGTCCGCCGAGACCACGGGTACTGTCGCCCTTCGCTGGGTGATGTTCTCGGGCCTCCTCGGGTTCATCGGGGCGGCGATGGTGGCCTGCCGAGGTTCGCGCATCTAGCGCCCCTCGAGGCCGACACAACGAAGCGGGCGTCCCGATGGGGCGCCCGCTTTGTGTTCACGGAACTCCTCGGTGCGGCGCGGTGTCACGGCAGGCCGGGGCGATGTCGGCTCAGCGAGGGCCGAGCGCTCGCCGGATCTGATCCGCGTGCTGGGCATCGTGCACCGCCTGCGCGAGGAGATGCCCGAGCACCGTGTCGGCGAATCCCCACGGCGCGAGGACATCGACCGGCAGGGCAGCCGGGTCCAGCTCGTAGGTGGCGTTCAGGAGGGCGTCGCGCGCGGCATCGAGCTCGCGCAGCACCTCGGCAAGGGAGTGCGGCGCCGCAGCGACCTGCTCGGCGTTCCACGCCGCCCACTCGTTGAGGGGAGAGGCCGTCTCGGCGAACTCACGCTGACCACTGCGGAAATCCTCGAGGAACCCGAGGACGAGGCGATCCCACGAAGCCAGGTGCGTAAGCAGGTCGCGCACCCGCCACTCATCGTGCACGACCTGCCCCGCCGCATCGTCGTCCAGGTCACCGAGGATATCGAGCAGCTGCTTGCGAGCGCTCTGGAGCGCGACCAGATGATCGACGCCCTCGTATGGGCCCTGGATGCCGCCCTCGGCTTGCGCGTCTGTCGTCAACCGGTGGTCTCCGAACCGCGGCATCGCTGGCGGAACGAGAGCATACCCGTCCTGCGCGGTCTGTCCAGAGGTCCGTCCGGAGGTGCTGACGAAGCACGTCGGCGCCGGGCGGGACCGAGGTGCAGCCATGGCCGCGTGCTACGATGCTCGCCCATCGACCCCCTACCGTGGCGAGGTACCGCGAGTACCGCCGACCCGACCGTAGTGCTGCCGAGGAGCGTTCGCTGCTCGAGATCTACAACACGCTCGGACATCGCAAAGAGCTGTTCGAACCGATCGAGCCGGGTGTCGCCCGCATGTATGTCTGCGGCATCACGCCCTACGACGTCGGCCACCTGGGGCACGCGCGCGTGTTCGTGTTCTTCGACGTGGTGCGCCGGTACCTCGAGTTCCAGGCGCTCGACGTGCGCCACATCCAGAACATCACGGACATCGACGACGACATGGTCAGGGTGTCCTCGCGTGACGGGATCTCGATCCGGGAGCTGACCGACCGCAACCAGGCGGTGTACCTGAGCGAGATGGACTCGTTGCACGTGCTGCGTCCGCACGCCTTCCCTCGAGTGTCTGACACCATCCCCGAGATCATCGCGATGGTGCAGCAGCTCGTGGCGGCGGGCCACGCCTACGAGGTCGAACGCCACGTGTTCTTCGACACCAGCCGCACGCCTCGATTTGGTGCGCTGGCAGGCCTCAGTCGCGAGGCGCTGCGCGACTTCAAGAGCGACTCCATGCCGGCGGAACCGGAGCACCTCAAGCGTGATCCGCTCGACTTCCTCGTGTGGCAGCCCTCGAGCGCGCCGGGCGCGACGTTCGACTCCCCCTGGGGACCGGGACGGCCCGGGTGGCACATCGAGTGCTCCGCGATGGCGAACAAGGCGCTCGGTCCCCGGATCGACATCCACGGCGGCGGGACGGACCTCGCGTACCCGCACCACGACAGCGAGATCGTCCAGTCCGAGGCCGCGACGGGGGAGACGCCGTTCTGCGGGACGTGGATGCACGTGGGCCCGATGCAGCTCGACCACGTGAAGATGTCGAAGTCGCTGGGCAACCTGATCAAGGTGAGCGAAGTCCTGCGCGACGGACACACCTCGGACGCGGTGCGGCTGTACCTCCTCTCGCAGCACTACCGCAGCCCGATGAACTACGAGCACGCCGACATGCACGCCTGGGATGACCGTGCCGCGCTGCTGCAGCGTGCCCTCCACTCGCGAGGGGGCCCGCGCGACGACCTGCGGGTGCAGCACCTGCGCAACCAGTTCCAGGAGGCGATGGACGACGACTTCGATACGCCTCGCGCCATCCGAGCGCTGCTCGACATTGCGATTGGCCTCGAGTCGCGGCAGTTCTACGCGGAGACAGCGGCCGCCTCGCTCGTCGAGCTGGGGGGCGTCCTCGGCCTCACACTCGGCCGCGAGGACTGACCCCGGGCCGCGCCGTCCCTCAGGACTAAGGTCACCTTCGCAACCGCACTCGTAGGACCTTTGGGCACTTAATATCGAGCGCCACAGTCTACGTTGACTCCTGTGAAGTGACTGGGACTGGAGGACCGGGTGAAGGCTTCAACGTCCATCGACCGCCGCACGATGCTGAAGCGACTGGGCGCGATCGGCCTCGCGGCGCCCTTTGGCGCGGTCGCCGCATGCGCGGACAGCGGACGCACCTCGAGGTTCCAGCCGACAGCGACGCCGAAGGCAACCACCGCTGCCGCCGCCAGCTCGATGGACCACGGGGCTCCACTGACCGGCGCGGCCGCCTCGCAGACCGCGCAGGGTGCGGTGACGCTCCCCTTCCTGCCCGTGCCGGTGATGGCACCCCCGATCACGCGCAACGCTCCGGGTGAGGTCCTCGTGGAGCTCGAGTCGGTCGACGTAAAGGGCCGGCTCGCCGAGGGCGTTGGCTACGACTTCTGGACGTTCAACGGCACAGTGCCCGGCCCGATGCTGCGCGCACGCCAGGACGACATCGTGACCCTGAAGCTGACGAACAAGCTCGGGAACAACGCCGGCCACAACATCGACCTGCACGCGGTCACCGGACCGGGTGGGGGCGCCTCGCTGACCAACGTCGGCGTCGGGGAGACGAAGACGTTCCGCTTCAAGGCAACGCACCCCGGCGTGTACGTGTACCACTGCGCGACAGCGCCCATTCCCCTCCACATCTCGAATGGGATGTACGGGCTCATCGTCGTCGAACCGGCCGGAGGGCTCCCGCCGGTGGACCGGGAGTTCTACGTCTGCCAGGGCGACATCTACACGCCGGGAAAGACGGGAGACCTCGGGCACCAGCCGTTCGACCTCGCCTCGATGGCGGACGAGCGCCCGAACTACGTCGTCTTCAACGGGGCGATGGGTTCGGTGGCGGGCGAGCGAGCGCTCAAGGCCCGAGTCGGTGAGCGTGTCCGCATCTGGTTCGGCGTCGGTGGCCCGAACCTGACCTCGAGCTTCCACGTGATCGGCGAGGTGTTCGACCGGGTCGCGACGTGGGGCTCGCTGACCTCGATGGCCGAGCACGTGCAGACAGTCACCGTGGCACCGGGCGGCGCGACCATGGTCGAGTTCGGCGTCGAGGTGCCCGGCACCTACGTGCTGGTCGACCACGCGCTCAGTCGCGCCTCGAAGGGAGCGGTCGGCGAGCTGGTCGTCGAGGGCACCGCGAGCGTTCCCGACCTCTACGCGCCGGCCTGACTCGAGCAGCGGACACGACGTGCATCGAGGGGCGGCCTGCGGGTCGCCCCTCGGCGCATCGAGCGCTGACGCTAGACGGTCACCGCCGCCGCCTCGCGGTCGAGGTCACGCACGATATCGACGACACGCCCCAGCGTCTCGAGGCGCTGCGCGAGGGTGTTGCCCGCGGGGTCGACCCTGAGCGTCGTGATTCCGCAGTCGCGGTAGGCCTTGATGCGGTCCCTGACCATGGACTCGTCGCCGATGAGGCGAGCGGCGGTGACCATCTCGTCCGGGATGGCGGCGCGAGCCTCCTCGCGACGGCCTGAGAGCCACAGCTCCTGCACCTGCTTGCAGACATCGCGCCAGCCCTGCCTCGAGTAGGCATCGTTGTAGAAGTTGTGCTGCATCGAGCCCATGGCGCCGAGACTGAACGCGAGGCCTCGACGCCCGCGCTCGATCGCAGCGCCGAGGTCATCGGTGAACTCGACCCCACCGCCCGCGGCCAGGTCGAGGTCGGCGAGGGTCTTGCCTGCCTTCGCGGCGCCGCGCGCGATGTGCTCGAAGAAGATGCCGGCGTGCTCCGGGATGAACGAGCCGCCGAGCCAGCCCTCGCAGAGTTCGCCGCACATCTCGAGGTTCTTTGGCCCCAGCGCCGCGAGGTAGATCGGGATCTCCACCGGGGTCGCCTCGGAGCGGAGCGCCTTGCCCTCGCCACCCTCGATGGGGAGCTGGTGGAACTCGCCGTCGTAAGCAACGACCTGGCCGCGGCTCACCATGCGGACGATGTCGATGAGCTCACGAGTGCGCTTCAGCGGCTTGTCGAAGTGCACGCCGTGCCAGCCCTCGATGACCTGCGGGCCGCTGGTGCCGATGCCGAGGATGAAGCGCCCGTCGGACGCCCCCTGCATCGCCATCGAGGACATGCCGACGAGCGCGGGTGTGCGCGTCCCGATCTGGAAGATGCCCGTCCCGAGCTTGATCGTCGACGTCTGGGGAGCGAGGAAGGCGAGCGGAGTGAGGGCATCGTGGGCCCAGGCCTCGGCGGACCACGCCTGATCGACGCCGAGACGCTCGGCCTCGATGGCGTAGGTCGCGAGTTCCTTCCAATCATGAATCGGGGTGCGGTGGAATCCGATGGCGACACGCACGGGCAGCTCCTGGCGACTGAGATGGCGGACGCCGGGACGATAGCAGCGATGTCAGCGTCTGGGCGGCAAGAGTGCTCCCGAGGCGTCAGCCGCCGTAGTTGAGCCCGAGCTCCTTCAACGTCAGTGCCTCGGGAGCATCGACGCGCAGCCCGACGTCCGTGACCTCGGCCACGACGACGGCGTGGTCACCGATCGCGACCGTCTCGCGCACCGTCAGGTCCGCCCAGGCGGGGGCCTCGGTCAGCACGATCCCACCCGAGGGCGTGCGCTCGAAGGGGACGCGGCGATTCTTCGTAACGAACTCGGAGGCCTCGACGGGTGCGTCGCCGAAGAAGGCGAACGCGAGGTCACCCTGCCCGGTGCCGAGGAAGGAGAGCGCCGCCCGGCCACCACTCGATAGGTTGGCGAGGGACCTCGTGTCCTGCTTCACCCCGAGGGCGAGCAGCGGCGGGTCGAACGACATCTGCGACACCCAGTTGATGGTGCCGGCGGCCACGCTGTCGCCATCGACGGTGAGCACGTAGAGGCCGTAGGGGATGAGCCGCAGGGCCGTCTTCTTCGCGTCTGAGTCCACCGCTGCCCTCCTCCTGCGTGCTTCTGTGTGCAACCTCGAGCTAGGGTTGCTGGCCCCAGATATGGCGTTCCTCGATGCCCGCGGCACGGTACTGCATCGCGTTCGCGAAGTAACCGCCCTCCGGGTTCTGCTGGCGAGCGCGACGCGCCTCGATCTGGTCCGGCCTCGCGGGACGGGCGACACCCGGGACGCCCATGACGATGGCGTACGGGGGGATCACCTCGCGAGGTGCGACCACAGCGCCGGCGGCAATGATGGCGCCCTCGCCGATGACCGCGTCATCGAGGACCGTGCAGTTGTTGCCGAGGAGCACCCCGTCGCCGATCTCCTTGCCGTGCACCACGACCGAGTGGCCGATCGTGATGTTGTTGCCGAGCGTGATCCCGTTGCCGCAGTGAATGACGACGTTGTCCTCGACGTGGACGTTCTCGCCGATGCGGATCCACGAGAAGTCGCCGCGAATCACCGCGCCGGGCCAGACCGTCGAGCGCGCGCCGATCACGACGTCGCCGATGACGAACGAGCCGGGCCCGATCCACGTGCTCTCCTCGATCTGCGGGACCTTGCCGTTGAACGGGATCAGCATCAACGCCCTCCAGTGGGACCGGTGTAGAGGTAGTAGTACCCGCCCTCGGCGGCGTGCCCCAGCTCCCCGAGGACGCTCGCGAACGCACCGAGCGGCCCGCCCATCGTGCCGATCGCGCCCAGCGGGGCCATCGACGCCATCGCGTTGCGGTTCATGAGCATCTCGCGCAGCGAGCGCTTCGGCCGGACGTTGCGCACCTTGCGCGGTGCACCGGTGCGCGCGACCAGCCAGTCGATGGCGTCGTCGAGGTCGCCCACGCTATCGATGAGGCGGTGCGTGAGTGCCTGTCGGGCCGTGTAGACCTCGCCGGTGGCGAGGGCGCGCGCATCCTCGAGGTCCAGCCGGCGCGACTGTGCGACGCCATCGACGAAGATGTTGTACATGTCGTCGAGGAGCTCCTGCTCCTTCGCCTTCTCCTCGGTGGTGGGCTCGCGGAACGGGGAGAGCATGTCCTTGAGTCGCCCGGACTTCGCGACGTCCATGCGCACGCCCACCCTCGAGAGTGCCTCGTAGACCAGCGGGCGGTAGGCGATCACGCCGATCGAGCCGAGCAGTGCCGAGGGCTGGGCGACGATGTGCTCGGCCGCGCTCGCGAGCATGTAGCCACCTGATGCGCCAATCGTGCCGACGAAGGCCACGACGGGCTTCACCTCGCGGAGGCGATGCGCGGCCCGCGTGATCATCTCCGACCCGCCGGCGGAGCCGCCCGGCGAATCGATGTTGAGCAGGACGCCCTGCACGCCTCGATCTTCACGGAGCTTCATGAGCATCCGCGCCGTGTCGAGCGGCCGGATCGCCTGTCCGATCACGCCCTGGAGGTCGACTACGACCAGGACCGGAGGCCGGACTTGAGCAAGGAGGTCGTCAAGCACGTCTGGGAGCCCTTCCTCGGAGTAGCCGCGCGGTGGGCAGCGTCTGGCAGTGTACCTGCCGCCTCGAGCGGAAGTGACGGTGGGACCGCTGCGATGGGTACGTAAGGACACCACACGCCCTGGCGAAGGGGTTACCATGCGGGCCGGCGGCAGCAGCCACGGTGGCAGCGCCGCACGAACGATGTTGTCGCGCGATGAGCGTGCTCCCCACCCGTGCAGCCTCGAGGAGCGAAGCATGACCCAGCAGCCACGTCTGCGCAGTCTGCCGCCGCGTGAGTGGCAACCCTCGCGTCTACATCCACGCAAGGCCGCCCACATCCGATAGCCTTGGTGTCGCCCACCGCGATCGCTGTGACTCGATAGGCGTGCCTGTGCACCTGCGCCGCGGCATTGGTTCCTTGCTGCTGATGTCGGCAGCTGTGGTGGGAACCGGCTGCGCGCGTGCCGCCGACTTCATCCCCGGTGACCGGAACCAGGCGCAGGCCACGCCTCGTCCGACGCCGCCGCCGATCCTGGCGCCGCCGATCCTCCCGCCCGCTCGCCTGCAACTCGGTGAGCGCACGACGACGAGCGCGCTGAACGTGAGCGACGCGGAGCTCGCGGGCTCCGTGGTCCGCCTCGAGGCGCGGCAGGGGACGAACCTGCTACGCGTGGGCACGGGCGTGGTCGTCGACCAGCAACAGCGGCTCATCCTGACCTCGTACCAGATTGTCGAGCCGTACGCCGGCGACGGCAGTCGTGCGTACGGGTCGCTCGAGGTTGCCGTCACCCGGGCCGTGGGCGAGGCGGCGACGAGCACCTACCTCGCGCAGGTCGTGCGCGCGGAACCGGCGCTGGGGCTCGCCGTCGTGCGAGCGACCAAGCGCATCGATGGCGCCGCGCTCGCGCCCGGCGAGTTCGATCTCCCGGCGGCCCCCCTCGGAGACAGTGCACGCGCCACGCGAGGCGATGCCGTGCGCATCCTCGGCTACCCGGGCATGGAGGAAGTCAACCCCGAGAGCGGCCGGCTCGTGGCGTCCGAGGGGTCCGTCCTCGGGTTCCGCGGCGACACGGGCATCCCCGGGGTCGCGTGGATCAAGACGCAGGCACGAGTCCCCTCGGGGCAGAACGGCGCTCCGGTGTTCGACCAGCGGGGGCGGGTCCTCGGCCTCATGCTCCAGGGGTCGTACACACCGACCGCCCCTGCCGGGCAGACGCGCCCGGTCGCGCTCGCGACGCGGCTCATCGACGAGGCGCGCCAGGCGGGCCCCGAGGCCTCGTACGTGGCGCCCCTGTTCCGCCGCCCGGCCTACTCGCCGGGTCCGATCATCTCCCGCCCGGTCTTCGCGGAGAACGCGCTCGAGGGCGCAAGCGGCGACCTCTTCGACTACACGGAGTCGTACCCGGACACGCTCTCGACCCTGCACTACGAGTTCCTCGTGCAGGGCGCCACACCCGGCGTGATCATCGATGAGCGCTGGTACCTCAATGGCGTGCTGCAGGACGGGCTGTCGTCGTCCGTGCCGTGGGCGATGTCACAGTTCGAGGTGGTCACCGACCGCCTGCGAGCGCCCTCCGGCCGCACGCTCCAGGCGGGAGTGTGGCGCCTCGAGCTGTGGGCCGAGAACCAGCAGCGCGCGGCCGCCGAGGTGTACGTCGGAAGCAGCACGTCGACGCGGAGCCGCGGGACGGTCAGCGATTTCCAGGTCGGCGCCACGGCGAACATCGAGGGCAAGATCAAGGACAGCGCCCGGGCCACCTCGAACCAGGTGGTGTTCTCGTTCAACTACGCCAACGCGGCGGGCGTGCACCAGCTGAAGTGGACCGTGTTCCGCGACGGGCGCGCCGTGTACACCTCGCCCATTGTGCCGTGGGAGGGCGGCACGTCCGGCACGTGGTGGGTGGGCTACTCCCCCGGGACCGCGATTGGGGCGGGCACGTGGGAGGTCGAGGTCCAGTTCGATGGACAGGTCGTCGGGTCGGACGGCGCCAAGGTCTTCTAGCCGCTACCGCCCGAGTCCCTCCTCGTAGAGCCCGTTGATCAGCGAGCCGTCCCAGGCCGTCGAGACATCGACGGGGCGATCGATGACATCGCCGCGCCGGAGCACGGCCTCGAGGGCCTGCCACTGGCCGAGGTCTGACCGTCCCATCCCATCGGCGCGGGCTGCGAGCTTGAGGTCGGTCTCCAGCAGGTAGCGCTGCGCCTCGGGGTCCGCACCATTCGCGTACGTCAGCGTCGCCTGCACGCCCTCGTCGATGTGGTCGCGGGCGTAGAGGGCGCCGCGCATCATCGCGCGCAGGAACTTGCGAGCGAACTCCGGGTCGTCGCGGAGCGTGTCGCTGTGCGCCAGCAGCGTCAGGCCGAGCGTGGCGACTCCGAAGTCCTGCGGGTCGATCACGTTGATCGCCAGCCCGGTCTTGCGCACCGTGAACGGCTCGTTATTGATGAAGACGGGATAGACGTCGACCTGGCCCTCGGTGAATACGCGCGGGTCGAAGCCGACCGCCTGCATCCGCACCTCGCTCTCCGCGACGTTTGCGGAGTCGAGCATGACCTTCAGCTCGGCGGGGACGACGCCCGACTTGAACCCCACACGCTTGCCTCGGAAGTCCGCCGGGCCCGTGATCCCCGAGTCCGCACGGACGATGTAGCCCTGGTCGCCGCGCTGACCGAAGAGCGCGATCGCGCGGAGCGGCAAGTCCTCGTAGCGACGGCGCACGACCTGCGCGGCGGTGCCTGTCGTGAAGTCCACCTTCTGCTCGAGGATCAGGCGGAGATGCTCGCTGCCCGACGAGTGCTGGATCTCGACATCGAGACCCTCCTCGGCAAAGAACCCCTTCGACTTCGCGAGGTAGGCCGCGACGAACGGCAGGTTCGCCTGGGGTCGGAACCCGGCCATGAACACGGCCTTGCGAGGCGGTGCGTACGGCGTCGCGCTGGTCGCGGGCACGGAGGATGCCTGGGAGACGGCTGGTGCCGGCGCTGGATCCTCGTCCGTGCACGCGGCGAAGAGGAGCGTGGCCGCGACAGGCACCCACGCGAGCGCCGACAGGCGCCCGAGACGACCTCGGAACGTCATGGAGTGACTCCGGTAGATGTGGCGCGTGCATCCGCGACATGGTCACGGGCACTGCACGCGGGGGCATCGAGACCGGTGTATCCGCGACGTGGCCGCGGGCGCTACAACCCGGCTGAGGACTCGTGCCAGAACAGCACGCGGCGCTCAATATACGCAACGAGCGCGGTCAGGACCACACCGATCACGGCGAGGACCGTCACGGCGCCGAAGAGCCCGGCCGTGTCGAACTCGCCGTTGTCGATCAGGATGATCTGCCCCATCCCGCCGTCGCCCGACATCCACTCGGACACGACCGCGCCCACCAGCGACAGCGGAATCGAGATGCGCAGCGCGGCGAGGATGTACGGGAGTGCGGCGTACACCCGGAGCTTCCAGAAGATCTGCCAGCGCGATGCGTTCAAGGCCCGCAGGAAGTCGAACGCCGACGGATCGATGGACCGGAGACCCGTTACCGCGTTGACCAGCATCGGGAAGAAGGTGATGAGCGCGGCCACGAGCACCTTCGGGACCGGCCCAAAGCCGAACCAGATGATGAGCAGCGGCGCGACCGCGACGACCGGCGTGACCTTCACGAGGATCGCCAGCGGGTAGATCGCGCGCTCGAGAGGCCGCGAGTGGGCCATCACGACCGCGAGCACGAACGCCGCGCCGGTTCCCACGGCCAGTCCGCCGAGCGCATGCCCGAGGGAGACGCGCGCGCCCTCGAGGAAGCGCCCGGGCTCGGCGGCGAGCGCGACCGCGACTGCGCTCGGAGCCGGCAGCAGGTACGCCTTCACGTCGCGGAGCTGCACCCACGCCTCCCACGTCGCGAGGACCACGAGGAGCGCGCACAGCGGCGGCAGCACCACGCCCACGACCTCGCGAGGGGTCAGGCCTCGACGCGGCGGAATCAACGGTGGCGACGGCCGGCGCTCCGGCGCCGCACTCGCCGGGACCGCGTCGCGAGTCGTCTCGACCGTCACGCGCTCAGCCCGACGGGCCTGGCGCCGCCGAGTGCGGCACGCACCACGGACACGAGCGCGGCAAAGGCGGGCTCACTCTCCATCGCGAGGAACCGCGGCCGCGGCAGATCGACGCGCACGTCGGCCACGATGCGTCCCGGGGACGGGCTCATCACCACGACGCGATCGGACAGGAGCACCGCCTCGCGGATGGAGTGCGTCACGAAGAGGACCGAGACGCGATCGCGTTCCCAGATCCGCAGCAACTCGAGCCTGAGGTCCTCGCGGGAGAGTTCGTCCAGCGCGCCGAACGGCTCGTCCATCAAGAGCAGGCGTGGGCGGTGCGCCAGGGCCCGTGCGAGGGCAACTCGTTGGCGCATTCCGCCAGACAGCTCACCCGGATGGAACGCGGCGAACCGCTCGATGCCGACACGGGCCAGCAGCGCGGCCACGTCCACCCTCGACCCCGTCACTTCCGAGGTGAGCGCCACGTTGTCCGCGACCGAACGCCACGGCAGGAGCCCGGGATCCTGCGTCACAAGTCCCATCGTGCGGTCCGCGCGCGCTTCGTCGGGCGAGCGTCCGAACACGCGCAGGGACGCGGGCTTCGAGGGGAGGAGCCCGGCGGCGGCACGGAGCAGCGTGGTCTTCCCGCAGCCACTCGGTCCAACGAGGGACACGAACTCGCCCTCGGCGACGGCGAGGCTCACGTCATCGAGGGCGCGCACGGACCCCGCGGCGCTCGCGTATTCGTGCACGAACGACCTGGCCTCAATGGCCGGGGGTGAGGAGGTCACGCCGCCTCAATCACTAGCGCAATCGCCCGCCGTGTTGCTCCGGCACGCCGGACTCGTACTGCGTGCCGGGCTCGTATTGTATGGCGCGTCCGACTCGCCCCGTGCCAGCCTCGAGGAGTGCTGCTTGCCTCACACGATCGCCCTCGTCGGAGGGACCGGGCCCGAGGGCCGCGGACTGGCCCTCCGCTTCGCCATGGCCGGCCATCGGGTCATCATCGGCAGCCGGCAGGCCGACCGTGGTGCGTCCGTCGCCGCCGAGCTCGCGGCGAGCCTCCCCTCGGCGGACCTGACGGGCGCCAGCAACGAGGCGGCGGTCGCCGAGGCGGACGTCGTGGTGGTGGTCGTGCCCTACGAGGCGCACCGCCCCACCCTCGAGGGGCTGCGCGACGAGCTCAACGGGAAGCTGGTCGTGGACGGCGTCGTGCCCGTGCGGTTCGAGCGGGGACCGCGCCCCGTCGACGTGCCCGCGGGCTCGGCCACCGAGGAAGCGGCGGAGATTCTCCCCGACTCGACTGTCGTGGGTGCGTTCCACAACCTCGCGGCCGACGTGCTGCTCGACCCGGACCGTGCGGTCGACGCTGACGTGCTCATCACCGGGAACGACGCCGAGGCGAAGGCAACGGTCTCACGGCTGGCGGAGCAGATCAGCGGAGCGCGCGCGGTGGACGCCGGCCCGCTGCGCTTCTCGCGCTTCGTCGAGGGACTGACCATCCTCCTCATTGGGATCAACGGGCGGTACAGGGCGCACTCGAGCGTCCGGATCAGTGGCCTGGAGGTGGCCCGATGAGCGCTCCCGAGGTCCGCGTGATCGGGATCACCGGCATCCCCCTGATCCAGTCCGGGGACGACCTCGCGCGGATCATCCTCGAGGCAGCGGAGGCGCAGGGCACGCCGGTGGAGACCGGGGACGTCATTGTCGTGACGCAGCGCGTGGTGTCGAAGGCGGAAGGCCGGGTGGTTCCCCTCGACACGTTCACGCCGAGTCCGTTCGCCCTCGCGTGGTCGCGGCGCTGGGACAAGGACCCGCGCGTCACCGAGGCCGTGCTCCTCGAGTCGCAGCGGGTGGTGCGCCAGGTCCGAGGCGTGTTCATCACACAGACGCACCACGGCTTCATCTGCGCGAACTCCGGCGTCGACGCCTCGAACGTGGGTGGGCACGACCTCGTGTGCCTGCTGCCCGTCGACCCAGACGCATCGTGCCGTGGCATTCGAGACACCGCGCGCGCGCGCGGCGCCGAGGTCGGGGTCGTCATGACCGACACGTTCGGGCGCCCCTGGCGCGACGGCCACACGAACGTCGCGATCGGCGTCGCAGGGCTGCAGCCGATGCGCTCGTACGTCGGGCTGCCGGACATGGACGGGCGCGAGCTCCGCGTCACCACCATCTGCGTCGCGGACGAGCTGGCGGGGGCCGCAGAGCTGGTCATGGGCAAGCTCGACGGCGTGCCCGCCGCGATCGTGCGCGGCTTCCCGTACATCCCTGGCGAGGGATCGGCGAGCGAGCTCGTGCGGCCCATCGACATGGACCTGTTCCTCTAGGAGCACGCGCTCCAGGGCGTCTCGAAGGCGCGGCCTCGGGGGCACCGCCTCGCGAGTGCCGCACCCTCGTACGCTCTCGGATGTGACCAACGACGCGATCACCGCTGCTGCGATCTCCCGCGCGAGCCTGGCGCGCAACCTCCGCTGGCTCTCCGCGTGGTGGATCCTGCGGTGGTCGTGGCTCGGCGAGGCCGTCTGGGTCATCTACCTCGTCGATGTGCGCGGGCTGACGCTCGGACAGGTGCTCCTCTTCGAGGCGCTGTTCCAGGCCGTCACGCTCGTGGCACAGGTCCCGACGGGCCTCCTCGCCGACCGCTACGGGCGGCGGCCCGTGCTGATTGCCGCGTCGCTGTCGTGGGCCGTCGCCTTCGTCGCCTTCGGCCTCGCGGAGTCATTCGCCGCGTTGCTCGGCTCGTACCTCTGGTTCGCCCTCGGCATGGCGCTGATGAGCGGGGCCGACGACGCCATGCTCTTCGACACCCTGCGCTCGCTGGGGCGGGGCGAGGAGTTCGCGCGGCGATCGGGGCGCCTGACCGCGATCGGGACGGCGGTGGCCGCCGGGTTCACCCTCCTCGGTGGCGTGCTGTCGAGGTGGACACCGCTCGCCTGGCTGATGGTCGCGAGCGGCCTGTTCGGCCTGGCCTGCGCCGTGCTCGCCTCCCAGCTCTCCGAGCCACCTCGCGAGCGGGCGGCGCGCACCTTCACCGCCACCGGCCGGAGCGCCCTCGGGCGTGCCTGGCGCCGCCCGGCGATGCGCTGGATCATCGCCGTGGTGTCCCTGACCCAGATCGGCGTCGAGGTCATCTTTGTCGTGTCGCAGCCCGTCCTCGTGGCGGCGGGCGCGCCCGTGTGGAGCCTCGGCGGGTTCTACGCGGCGATCCTGCTCGGCTCGACGCTCGGGGGATGGTGGGCCGGCGCGCTCGGTGCGCGCCTCGGGCTGGGGAGGACCATGGGCATCCTCGGGCCCCTGTCCTGCCTCGCACTGGCCGCCGCCGCCGGGGAGCGCCTCTGGCTGTTCCCCCTGATGCTGACGGCGCCGTTCGCGTGGAGCGTGCTGTTCCCGCTGCTCTCCGACTACCTCGCGAGGCGGGTGCCCGACGACGAGCGCGCGACCACGCTCTCCATCTCGCAGATGGTCGTGCAGGTCGGCGGCATCATCGCGACCGTCACGATCGGCGCGGTGATCGACCGCGAGGGGACGCAACCCGCGCTCGCGGCCGCGAGCGTGAGCCTGCTCGTGCTCGTCGCGCTCGCCTACTGGCGCTGGCGGGCGGCCGGCGAGCTCGAGATCGAGCCCGTCAGTCCGGGCTACGATGGTCCGACACGGAGCCTGGAGGCGACATGACCGCCGAGGACGACGAGTCGCGCGAGCGGCCGAACGAGGGCGCCCCGGACGCCCGCGACCTGCTGCGCCACGCGCTCGTGAATGACGACGACCCTCGCTTTCCCTGGTGGCTGCCGCTGCCGGGCGTCGTGCTCGCAACCCTCTGGGCCGGGTGGCGCGCCGTATCGGTCGGTGCCGCCGGGGCCGAGGCGGGAGCGGGCCTCGACACCTTCCTCGGTACGCTGCTCTGGCCCGGGGCGGGCATCTTCATCCTCACGTGCGTTGCCACCTGGGCCGGGTGGCAACTCGAGATCGACTGAGCGGGACCGAGGCGTCCGGCATGTTGCACGTGTACTACGGCGCGGACGAGTACCGCCTCAGCGAGGCGTTGCGCGACCTGCGCGCAGGCCTCGACACCGACGGCCTCCTCGGAACGAACACCACGGTGCTCGCCGCGCGCGGGCTCACGCCCGGCGTGCTGCTGCAACACGTCTCGACGCTGCCCTTTCTCGC
This sequence comes from Dehalococcoidia bacterium, assembly GCA_020845735.1. Lineage (GTDB taxonomy): Bacteria > Chloroflexota > Dehalococcoidia > UBA2979 > UBA2979 > RBC038. The sequence goes on along the minus strand of JADLFF010000078.1, from coordinate 26,480 downwards.
GGCCGCGCGCCTGGTCATCATCGAGGGCCTGATTGCTGCGACGTCGGGTCGTGACGGGCTGCGCACGTGGACGCCCGTGCTCGAGGCGTTGCCGGCGCTCCCCCCCTCGAACCACCTCGTCCTCGTCGATGTGTCCGCGGGCCGCGACACGGGAGGTCGCGAGTCCTCGCCGGGGCGGTCAGCGTTCCTCAAGGCGCTGCGCGAGGTGCCGGGCGCCGACGTGCGCGAGTTCCGACCCCTCCGCGCCACCGGGCGGGACAACGAGGTCGCCACCTGGGTCCGCGGTCGGGCACAGGCCACCGGTGTCGCCATCGAGCCCGCAGCGGTCGCTGCCCTCGTCGAGCACGTGGGGGCCGACCTCCGCGTCCTCGCGGGTGAGCTCGAGAAGCTCGCCCGCTACGCCGGGCCGCGGACGATCACGCGCGCCGACGTCGACGCGCTCACCCCCGAGGCCCACGAGACCAACGTCTTCAGCCTTGTCGACGCCGTGGTCGAGGGCCGGCAGGGACAGGCGGTGGTGCTGTTGCGGGCACAGATCGCCGAGGGGAACGACGAGCCCCTGCGCGTGCAGGCGCTGCTCGCGAGGCAGGTGCGCAACCTCGTCCGGGCGCGGGAGGTCCTCGATGGCGGTGGCGGCCCCGCGGACATCGCCGAGGCCACCGGCGTCACGGGCGACTACCCGCTCCGCAAGCTGGTCACCCAGGCGCGCGCGGTTCCCATCGAGGCGGCGGAGGCCGCGTTGCGCGCGATCGAGGACTGCGACCACAGCATCAAGACGGGCGCGCTGGGCGATGAGCTGGCGCTCGAACTCCTCGTGATCCGGCTCGGTGAGCTCCTCGCCGCGCGCCCTGCGGGCGGGCCGCGCTCGAGGTAGCCGGCGGGCTACTCGCGGAGGGCGACGGCGATCGGGTTGTAGCAGGCCACGAGGTGCGCCTCGCCAGGCTGCGGGTGCGCCTCGTCAGGCTGCGGGTGCGCCTCGGCAGGCTGCGGATCGGCCTCGACCGGCGCGTACGCCGCGAGCGCCGGCGCGGGCTCCGCGCGACAGCGGAGCGTCACCTTCGAGCAGCGGGGCAAGAACGGACAGCCCGGCGGCAGGTCCGACAGGTCCGGCGGTTGCCCGGCCATCGGGACGAGCTGCCCGCGCTCCGAGGCGTAGGCCGGGAGGCTCGAGAGCAGTCCGAACGTGTACGGGTGTCGCGGCGCTCGGAAGGCCGTGCGCACGTCCACCACCTCGACGAGCTCACCGGCGTACATGACCGCCACGCGGTCCGCGAGGCGCGCCACCACACCGAAGTCGTGGGTGATGAGCAGGACCCCGACGCCCTGCTCGTCGCGCAGCCGCTCGAGGGCGCCGAGCGTCTCCTGGCGCACGCTCGGGTCGAGGCTCGCCGTGGGCTCATCGGCGATGATCACCCTGGGGGAGAGCGCGGTCGCCATCGCGATCATCACGCGCTGCGCCATGCCACCCGACAGCTGGAACGGATACGCCTTCGCGACGCGCTCGGCGTCGGGGAGCACTTCGCGGAGACGCGCGATCGCGCGCTCACGGGCCTCCTTCCTGGAGAGCCTGAGGTGCGCGGCGTAGACCTCCGCTACCTGGTCACCCACCGAGATCGTGGGCGTCAGTGCCGACTGCGCGTCCTGGAAGATCATCGAGATCTCCGCCCCGCGCAGCTGCCGGAGGCGGTCCGGGGTGGCCCCGAGGAGCGGCTCCCCGCGGTAGCGCGCCTCGCCGCCGTCGACGCTGGCGTTCGACGGCAGCAGCCCGAGGAGCGCGAGCCCGATCGAGCTCTTCCCCGCGGCCGACTCACCGACGAGCGCCAGGGTCTCGCCCGGCCGCAGGTCGAACGACACGTCGCGCACCGCTCGGATCGCGCCCGCCGGTGTTCGGTAGGAGGCGCTGAGCGCTCGTACCTCGAGGAGTGGAGTATCGATGTCGGCGGCCACAATTGCCTCGTGCTCACGCGTCGAACGGAACGCTACGCCTCAGCGTAGGCGAACTCGTCCAGCGTGGGAGGCGACCTCAGGGACGGCGCCGCGGGATCACCAGGAGCGGATCGCCGTGACGACGCGGCCCTGCACCTCGATGTTGTCGGGGCTCGTGTAGAAAGCCTGCATCGTCGCGTTCATCGGCTGCAACCGGATGCGGTCACCCTCGTGGAAGAACTGCTTGAGGGTCGTCTCGTTCTCATCCTTGAGCCAGACGGCGACCATGTCGCCGTCCTCGCACGAGCGCGTGGGCTCGAGGATGACGATGTCACCGTCGTTGATCAGCGCATCGATCATCGAGGTGCCCTCGACGCGCAGGGCAAAGACGTTCGCCTTGCCGCGCGTCTGTGACTCCGTGAGCTCGACGGCGTCCTCGTACGCCTCGGCGGCGGCGGCATCCGGTGGCATCGGGATGGGGAGACCGGCCGCGATCTTCCCGAGGACCGGTACGCGCACCGTGCGCGACCGCCGCCCGCCTGCATCGAGGAGTTCGATCGCACGCGACACTTCGCGGTCGCGACGGATCAGCCCCTTCTCCTCGAGGCGCTTGAGGTTGTAGTCAACGACGGACGTCGATGAGATACCGCACCCCTGCTGGATGTCGCGGATCGAGGGGGGATAGTCGTGCTCGTCGAGGAATGCGCGCAGGAAGTCCAGGATGCGCTGCTGCTTCGCCGAAAGGACGTCCATCGAACACTCCCACCCCAGAGCCATGCCTCAACGCGTCGTGCCTCACCAGTGTCGTGCCTCACCGGAGAGCGAACGTGCGTACGGCACATACGTTCTTGTGGATAACGGTATCCGCCTCGCGTCGGCAAGGTCAAGTGAGGAGTGACACGGTTTCAGAGCAGCCGGGGTACGCTGCTCGCGGTGCCGAAGGGAAGTGCGCATGCCCGCAGGCCTCGAGGATCTGTTCCCGCCTGCCCGGCCGCGGGAGCCCCGCGCCGAGGCGGGCGAGCTGCGACGCGCCCTCGTGGTAGCGGCGCACCCGGACGATGCGGACTTCGGCGCGGCAGGGACCGCTGCCCTCCTCGCACGGGACGGCTGGGAGGTGCGCTACCTCGTGACCACCGATGGCTCCAAGGGGTCCGACGACCCCTCGCTCACTCCCGCCGCCCTCGCGGCGCTGCGTGCGGATGAGCAGCGGGAGGCGGCGCGGCTCCTCGGTGTGAGCAGCGTGGGGTTCCTCGGCTTCGTGGATGGTGAACTCGAGCGCTCGCGCGCGCTCGTCGAGGCGATCACGCGCGAGCTCCGTACGTTCCGCCCGTTCGCCGTGTACACGCACGACCCCGAGCCACTCTTCGTCTCGGATGCCTTCGTGAACCACTCGGACCACCGTGCGACGGGCTACGCGACCGTGGACTCGATCTACCCCACCGCGCGCGACCGGCTGAACTTCCCCGACCAGATCGCCGCGGGCCTCGAGCCGCACCGGGTGCGTGCGATCTACCTCTTCGGTTCGGACCGGCCGAACTGCGAATCGGACATCAGCGCGGTGATCGAGGTGAAGCTCGCGGCGATGCGAGCGCACGCAAGCCAGTTCTCGGCGGAGTTCCTCGAGCAGATGCCGGTCTTCTGGCGAGAGCCCGACGGACGCCACCTCGAGCGCTTCCGCCGCATCCTCCTGGAGTACTGATGGCCGCCGTTGGCAGCCCGGAGCCGGGATACTGCACGCGCTGTGGCGGGCCCCTCGACGACCGCGGCGACGAGCCGCCGCGATGCTCCAGCTGCGGCCAGATCCAGTGGCGGGACCCCAAGGTGGCCGCGGGCATCCTCGTCGGGCGCGGTGGCGCGGTCCTGCTCGTCCAGCGCAACCACGAGCCGGGGCTCGGGCGCTGGTCGTTCCCCTCGGGCTACGTCGATCGCGGTGAGGTGGTCGAGGAGGCGGCCATCCGCGAGGCGCGCGAGGAGGCCGGCGTGGAGGTCGTGATCACGGGCCTCCTCGGCGTCTTCAGCGAGCCCGGCAATCCGGTGGTGTTCATCGCCTACGAGGGCACGACCGAGAGCGAGCCGTCGCCCGGTCCGGAGGCGATGGCCGTCGGCTACTTCCCGCCGGCAGCACTCCCCCCGCTCGCCTTCGAACACGACCACGTGATCATCGAGGCATGGCAGGCGCGAGATCGCCCGACCTCAACCTGAGGCAGCTTCCAGAAATCGGTTCAGCGGGCGAGAATGCGAACCGCACAGCACTGAGGCGGGGAGAGGTTCGAGATGAAGATTACGCTGATGTTGAGCGAGGGCTGCGCCCACAAGGACCAGGCACGCGCCCTGCTGAACGAGGCCATCGCGGAGACCGGTGTCCAGGCAGACATCGAGGAGATCATGGTGCGCACGGACGAGGACGCGAAGACGGCCAACGTCATCGGCTCGCCCTCGATCAAGGTGGAAGGCCTCGATGTCGAGTACGCGGACCGGGAGCCCGACGAGACGAGCAACGGCTGCCGCTACTACAACACGCCGGCCGGCTGGAAACCGTTCCCGGAGAAGGGGATGATCGTGCGCGCGATCACCCGCGCGCAGGGCCGCAGCGCCTGAGCTCGCGCCGCCGAGCTAGGCCACGCGCCTGGCTCGGCTCGGCGCCACACGCCCGGGTGCCGCGGAGGACTCGAATCGCAGCCGGAGCACCGGCCCGATCGTGATCTCATAGCCGAGGTCGAGCGGCGCCGCCTCGACGACGCGACCGTTCACCCGCGTCTCGAAGCCCGGCGCCAGATGTCGAATGCTCGCGTGGCCATCGTGCCAGGCGATGCGCGCATGCCGCTCCGCCACGCCGCTCGCCGGCTCCAGGCGCACGGCACACCCCTCGGCCCAGCCGATGTCGACGATCCCATCGGGCAGGGGCAGCGCCGTACCCGTCGAGGACCCCGAGCGCACCGTGAGCACGACATCCCCGCGTTGCGAGTGCCGGGCGGCGGGGTCGATGCCGACGACGCCGGCGCCGCGCCACAGCGAGCGCATCTGCACCGGTCGCCTCCGAGGGCGCCGCTGGCGCAGCACCACGAGCGCGGCCGCGCCACCGAGCGACACCGCGATCACGACGCCAAGCGCGCCCCAGAGCACCCACGCCGGATACGAGGAGGGTGACAGCCACGACCCCACCTGCGGCAGCGCGAACCACGGTCGCGCCTCCACGACAGGCGCGGTCCGCGCGGGACTCGTGGCCTGAGGCGTGAATGCCGCTACCGGCAGCGTCGTCTGCTCGGCCGTCCGTCGGCTGTCGTACGAGCGGGTGCGCGCGCCCTGGCCCTGCGCGCCGACGACCTCCACCTCGAGCTGCCGCTCCGCACCGACCGCCGACGCGTGGGAGTGCAGCGTCACGACGAACTCGGTGCGCAGCAGCTCCTCGAGGGCGGCGTACACCTGCGGCACATCCTCCGCGCCGGAGGCCTGGAAGAAGCGGCCGCCCGTCCTCGTCGCCACCTCCTGCAGGTAGGCCACATCGATGTCCGCACCGACGCCGACGACGTAGAAGACCGTGCCCCCTCGAGCAGCCTGGTCGATCGACTCCTCGCGACTCATGGTCGAAGCGCCGCCAAACTCGCGACCGTCGCTCAGCATGACGACCGCCCGTCGCGGCAGGCCCGCCTCCGAGGCGGCGCGCACCGACTCGGCGACGGCGTCGTACAGCGCGGTGTTGCCCTGCGCCACGAGGTTCGCGATCGCGCGAGCCGCAGGCGCATGGTCCGTCGAGACGCGCTGCACGCTGGAGGCGCGATCGCCGAACGCCACGACCCCGACGGCATCGCGCGGAGCGAGCCGCTCGACGAGGGCGCTGGCCGAGGCCCTGGCCTGCTCGATGGACGCCCCCGCCATGCTGCCGCTCGTGTCCACCGTGAGGACCAGGGCGAGCGGCATGCCGCTGTCCTGCGCGCGGCGCACCGAGGCGACATCGGCCACCGCGCCGTGCTCGCGGACGCGCAGCTCGGCGGGCGTGAGGTCCCGGAGCGGCCGCCCGTCGCGGTCCGCGGTCATCACGAAGGTCACGGTCGGGAACGCGGAGTCGTCGGGCGGAGCGACCGAGACCGTGACCTCGCCGTCGGCGCGAGCGGTCGTCGGCAACAGGCCACCGTGCGAGGGCAACAGGAGGCCCGCCGCGACGCTCAGGACAAGCCCGCTCAGGAGGCCGCCGAGGCGCCACCCGGGCGGCCAGGCAGGGAAGTGTGCTCGTGGCAACAGGACGCCTCCGCCGAGTGGCTCCGTCCGCGTCGTACTGAACCGATTATCGGCAGCCGCGTTCCTGTTCCCGAGCGCCTCCCGACGCCCCCCGCGCCTCCACAGCAACGCGACGAGTGCAGCGCGGCTAGTACAGCGGCGGCCGACGGATGCCGACGATTCATCGTGACAGGCGTTCGCCGGTGATGACCGGCATCGAGTCAGGGAGAGTCCACGTTGCGCACTCGGTGGTTGGTGGCAGTCGTGGTGGGGCTCCTGGCGGCCGGATGCGGCGGAACCCCGATCACGCCGCAACTCCCCGTGTCCGTGCTCGCGCCGGTGCCTCCTGCGCCCGAGCCGGCGGAAGCGCTCGTGCGCGCCGCCTCCCTCGTCAGTCAGGAGTCCGGATTCAACTTCAGCTTCGAGCTGACGTTGAGCGGCCTCCCCGAGGTCAACGGGGCACCCCTCAGCGTCACCGGTTCCGGCAGCACGGACCGCGGGCAGCGCAGCACGGTGCACCTGGACCTCGCCGGCGTGCTGGCGATGGCTCGCCTCGCCGGTGAGGGTGGCGCGGACATCGAGGAGATCATCGGCGACGGCAAGATCGATGTCATCCAGGACGGCTCGACGGTCTACCTGAGGATGCCGTTCCTCGCGAAGGAGGCCGGCGTCACCACGTCGTGGGTATCGCTGACCATGCCGAACGCTGCTGCGCCCGGCAACGCACCCCTCCCCGGCCTCTTCGGCCAGCTCGGTGGCAGCGGGTCACCCGCGGCCTACCTCGCGCAGCTCAAGTCGATCGACGGGACGGTCGTCGAGGATGGCACGGGCGTCGTCCGCGGCGTGACGACCACTCGCTACCGCGGAACGCTCGATGTGGCAAAGCTCCTCGGGCAGGCGGCCCCGACGCCCGGCGCCGCGCAGCTCGACCCCATGATGCCCTTCTTCCAGGCGCTCAAGCTGCCGTACGAGGTGTGGGTGGACGCCGAGGGCCTCCCTCGTCGGCTCACGGCAACCCTCGATTTGCGCTCGTTCGCGCCCGCCGGGGTCGCCGCCACGGGTGAGCCGATGCCCGCGCTGACGTTCACGTACGACCTGTTCGATTTCGGCGCTCCGGACCCCATCGAGCTGCCGCCCACCGGGGACGTGACGGCGCTCGAGCCGTCCGTGCTGTCGACGCTGCGGTAGCCGAGGTAGCCCATCGCGAGCGCTCGGTTGGCCTTGCCGCACGAGGGGTGCGGTCCATCGAGCAGACCGTGGGTCGTCAGGGCTGTTCGGAGCGGCGTTTGAGGCCCTCGGACTCCATCGTGAAGTACCGCTCGGTGAGGCGGCGCACCCACCACCCGAATACGAGCAGCAGCGCGCCCGTGAACCGGAGCGAGATCGTGGCCCGCGTCCCCCCGGGGACCGCCTCAACTCGATGGTCGGCGACTGCGTCCAGACCGCCTGAGCGGGTCGTCCAGACGAAGTTGCGTCCGGGGTTGAACTCGGTCACCTCGAACGTGGCGGGACGCAGCCGAGGCTGCCGGACCAGCGCGCGGCTCCCGAGGCCGAACGGCCCCGCATCGAGGCGTTGAACGCTCTCGATCGAGGCGGTCCACTCGTGCCAGCGCTCAACGTCCGCCAGCACCGCCCACACCACCTCCGGGGGCGCGGCAATGTCGATCGACCGTTCGACGTACATCGCTCTCCCTCCGGCGCGCGACTCAAGGGCCCACTCGCCATGCATCGGACGAGGTGCACCCTCGGGATGCCGAGGATACAACGGCCCGACCGGGCTTCCTCCGCGCAGTGCGCGACGGATGACTCGCTGTACCCGGGGCCGATGCGCGTGCGACGCGTACGATGTGGATCGCGAGGCGCAAGCACAGTCTGTCCTCCCGACGACAGCCCCTCGAGAACAGCGCATCGAGAAACGCGCAGCGAGAACGGGACACGCATCCATGCCAGAGACTCCGCTGTCCGAGATGATTCGCCTCGATGGGCAGGCAGCCATCGTGACCGGGGGCGCGAAGGGGATCGGCCGCGGGATCGCGGCGCGCCTCGTCGAGGCAGGGGCGCACGTCGTCATTGCCGACGTCGACGAGCAGGCCGGCACCGCGACCGCATGCGAGCTCGGCGCGGCATCGTTCCAGCGAGCCGACCTCGCCAGCGCCCGTGACATCGAGGCGCTGATCGAGGACACCGTCGGACGCCTCGGTCGGGTCGACATCCTGGTCAACAACGCCGGCATCTACCCGTTCAGCCCGGCGCTCGAGATGGCCATCGACGACTGGGACCGCGTGCACGCGATCAACCTGCGAGGGCTCTTCCTCGCCAGTCGTGCGTTCGCCCGCGCCGCGATCGCTCGAGGTAGTGGCGGCGTCATCGTGAACATCGGCTCGATCGATTCGCTCCACCCGTCCGGGGTCGGGCTCGTGGCCTACGACGCGTCGAAGGGCGGCGTGCTCATGTTCACGCGCAGCTTCGCCCTCGAGATGGCCCCGCACGGGATCCGCGTCAACATGATCGCCCCGGGCGGAATCACCACCGAGGGCGTGACGACGGCCCAGGGCGGCGTGCCAACCGACCTCATCACGCAGTTCCTGGCGCGCGTGCCGATGGGACGCTGGGGCGAACCGGACGACATCGCGACGATGGCGCTCGTCCTGTCGACACCGCTGAGCGGGTACGTGACCGGCGCCGTGGTCGTCGTGGACGGCGGTCGCCTCCTCACGTAGGACGCAGGTCGGGGGCGGCGCGAGAGCTAGCGCGGGCTACGCAGGGAGAAGCGCTCTCCGCCGGTGACGCCTGCGATCTCGTAAATCTGACGCACGGTCAGATCCTCGTCGTCTCAGGCCTCCGCCAGTCTGCGGATGGCCCCGAGGTCGCCGCGACTGATGTCCGCAACGGGGGTGCCGTTGAGGTAGGCGAGCCAGCCGACGACGGCCCGGCGCAGCCGCGCGAGGAGCGAAGTGGACCCCGGCTCGGGCGCGGCGCAGGCCTCGCACGCGTGGGTGTGCTGGTGGGAGCCCTCGAGTGCGTGCGCCACACACCCTCCGTCCGACCGCTCGACGCTGCCCTGAGTCTAGATGATCGGCACTACGATCGGCGTACACCACCGCATCTGGCCGGGCCGCATCGATATACTGCCGCCGGCTTCAATCGGTGCAGAACGCAGCGGAGGAGGAGCGATGCCGACGATCCACGCCAACGGCATTGAGCAGTGCTACGAGTTCACCGGCGACGGCGCTCAGACCATCGTGTGGATTCACGGCATCGGCAGCAACCACAACACGTGGAATGACGTACTGCCGCAGATTCCCGGCTTCCGGCACCTCGCCTACTGCGTCCGAGGCCATGGCGACAGCGAGAAGGCGGCCGGGCCGTACAACCTCGAGCTGTGGGCCGCAGACTGTGCCGCGCTGCTGGACGCGCTCGGGATCGAGCAGGCGATCGTCGCGGGGCACTCGATGGGTGGCGCCATCGCGCAGCGTGTCGCCATCGACTTCCCGCAGAAGACGAAGGCCCTCTTCCTCCTCTCGACCTCCAGTCGCGTCGGCGTTGCCGCCGAGGCAGGCTGGATGAAGCGGGCGGACGAGCTCGAGCCGACGAACCCGTCGCTGGCGGCGTCGAACCGTGCGGTCGCGAAGTACAACATGGACGAGGAGATCAAGGGCGTCCACGTGCCCACGTTGATCATCGTCGGGGACTCCGACAGCACGACGCCGGCGGGCGGCTCCGTGATCATGTCGCGCTGCATCGAGGACGCCGAGCTCGAGATCTACCCTGGCATCGGCCACATGCCGCTCCGCGAGGAGCCGAAGTCGGTCGCGCGACTCAACGCGTGGCTCGCCGGCTTCCAGTAGCGGCGCACCTGGAGGCATCGTGACCCGCATCCTCCTCCTGATCCCGAGCACGTCCTATCGCGCCGAGGACTTCCTCGATGCCGCGCGGGAGTTCGGGGTGGATGTCGTCGTCGGGTCCGACCAGCGCCCGGTCCTCGAGCACGTCGCACCCGGGCGCAGCCTGTGGGTGGACATGCAGCATCCCGAGCAGGGCGCGGCAGAGACCGAGGCGTTCGCGCGCGAGTATCCGCTGGACGCCATCGTGCCGGTGGACGACGTAGGGACCCTGCTCGCCGCGCGTGCTGCCGCCCGCCTCGGACTCCCGCACAACCCCTTCGAGGCCGTGGAGGCAACGCGCGACAAGTCGATCCTCCGGGAGCGACTCGCGGCGGGGGGGCTGCTGTCTCCGCCGTATGCGGTGGTCCCGCTGGACGCCGATCCGGCTGAGGTCGCCAGGACCGTGCCGTACCCCTGCGTGCTCAAGCCGCTGGCACTGTCCGCCAGTCGAGGGGTGATCCGCGCCAATGACGAGGCGCAGTTCGCCCTCGCGTTCCAGCGCATCCGCTCACTCCTCACCGACCCCGTTGTGGCTGCGGACTGCGGGCCGACGGCTGACCGCCTGCTCGTCGAGGGGTTCGTTCCCGGGGTGGAAGTCGCCGTCGAGGGCCTGCTCACCGACGGGCGCCTGATCCCGCTCGCCATCTTCGACAAGCCCGACCCACTCGATGGGCCGTACTTCGAGGAGACGATCTACGTCACGCCATCGCGGCTCAGTGACGCCGAGCAGGCCCAGGTGATCGCCGCGACCGTGGCGTCGGCGCACGCCCTCGGCCTGGTGGACGGACCGATCCACGCAGAGCTCCGCCTGAACGATGCGGGCGCGTGGCCCATCGATGTCGCCGCGCGCTCGATCGGCGGGCTGTGCGCACGCACGCTGTCGTTCGGCACCGGCATGTCGCTCGAGGAGATCATCCTGCGTCACGCGACGCGTTCGCCCGTGCCGAGCTTCGACCGCGAGTCGCAGGCGGCCGGAGTGATGATGCTGCCGATTCCGGCAGCGGGCACGCTTCGGGCGGTGGACGGCATCGCCGCGGCCGAGGCCGTGCCGGGCATCGAGTCGGTCACGATGTCGATGCGCGTGGGTGATCGCGTGGTGCCGCTCCCGGAGGGCGGCGACTACATCGGGTTCATGTTCGCCCGTGGGGACACACCCGCCGACGTGGAGTCGGCCCTCCGCGAGGCGCACCAGCACCTCCGGTTCACGATCACGTAAGTCGCGTACATCGCGCAGGTTGCGTGGCGGGAGATGTGCTCCGCGCGTCCGGGCCGAGGGCCGGTCCGCCTCGCGCGTGCCTACTTCTTCGAGGGGCGGTAGTACGGGTTATCGCCGGAGGCGTGGTCCGTCGTGTCACGCACCTCCGAGATCTCCGGCACATACTCGAGGACGGCCGCCTCGATGCCCTGCTTGAGGGTCACGTTCGCGAGGTTGCAGCCCTGGCAACCGCCGCCGAGCTCGACGTACGCGATGTCGCCCACCACCTCGATGAGGTTGACCATCCCGCCGTGGGCGGCGATCTGCGGGTTGATGGCGTTATCGAAGAGGTACTGGATGCGCATCGACAGCTCGTCGCGCCACATCGGGTTGGGGTTCGCGAAGGTGAAGAGCCCGCCGATGCCCGACTCGTTCGCCTCGTAGTCGACGCCCACACCGTTGAGGTACGCCACGTTGCGCGCCTCGAGGAACGTGAGGATGCCATCGACCTCGACCGAGGCGTCGCCCTCCGGCAGCGCCTCGTGCAGCACGAGCGCAAACCCGTGCGCGAAGCCCTCGGGGCCGCGGCCAGCGAGGGTGATGCGCACCCCGGCGATGCGGTCGCCCTGTGCGGCCATGACCTCGCGGATCTTGGCGGCAGCCGCCTCGGAGAACGTCACGTCGATGTCGGTGGGCGGAGCCTCGTTGTGCGGGGCATCCTCGGGAGGGACCCCGGCCGGTCCATCGTTCATCACGACCCCCCTCGGGCGATACTGCGTCCATCCTATCGCCATCCTCGTGCGCGCTGGTACGCTCGGCGCGCGAACCTCTTATCTCGCACCTGGGAGATCGAATGACCGACGGACTGCTGTTGCTGCACGCGTTCCCGCTCTCGTCTGAGATGTGGAACCCACAGATCGAGGCGTTTCGCGGACGGATCCCGGTGATTGCGCCGGACGACCCGGGGTTCGGCGGGACGCCCGCGGCCGCACCCGAGGGGTGGATGGACGCGGCGGCAGACCACGCCGCGCAAGCGCTCAAGGCGGCGGGCGTGGACCGCGCCGTCGTCGTGGGCCTCTCGATGGGTGGGTACGTCGCCTTCTCGTTCGTGCGGCGACACCCCGAGCTCGTCGCGGGCCTCGTCCTGGCGAACACGCGGTCCGGAGCCGACCCGGACGCCGCGAAGGAGACGCGAGCTGCCCTCGCGGCGCGGCTCCGTGCGGAGGGCAACGGGTTCCTCGCGGACAGCCCGCCCCCACTCCTCTCCGAGGGCGCACCGAGCGCCCTCCGCGAACAGGTGCAGGGCATCATCCGCCGCCAGCCTGCTGAGGCGATCGCCGGGGCGGCGCTCGGGATGGCGTCTCGCGTCGACTCCACGCCCGACCTGGCCGGGATCGCGGTGCCCGCGCTCGTGATCACCTCCAGCGGCGACACGCTCATCCCCGCCGACGCCACCTCGCCGATGGCGCAGCAGATCCCGGGCGCCGAGCTGCTAGTGATCGAGGGCGCCGGCCACCTCTCAAACCTCGAGGCGCCCGACCAGTTCAACCAGGCCCTCGAGGGGCTCATCGGCCGGGCGGGCATCGCCCTCGGCTGAGCCGGAATCGCGTCCCCGGAGCAGCAACGAGGCCGGCGAAAGCGCCGGCCTCGTCTGCGTCACTCAGCTGTCGCGAAAGAGTCGCTTGGCTGTCGCTCAGTGTGTCGAGCCGCCTCGATTGGCCGACGGGCACGCGACCGGCGTTCCTGTTCCTGCTTACTTGCGACAGGTCGCGAGTGGTGAGTAGTCCGTTGCCACCACCGCGATGCTGGCGTTGGGATCGAAGAGCGCGACGCCGAGGAAGGCGTTGCACACCGCCTGCCCTCCAGCCGTGTCACCTGCTCCGAGGTGAGTGACGAGCACCAGTCGCTTCTCGTCCGGGCTGTAGTTCATCGCCGCCACCTTGTCGAGGGGCAGGCCGGGGAACGCCTCGGTCACTGCCGACGGCACCGGCGCGGGCGTCGAGGGCGTGGCCGGCGCCGAGGGCGCCCCGCCATCAACGGGCCGAATCGAACCGCCGGCGGCGGCTGAGGTCGGCGAGACCTTGGCCTTCGCGGTCGGCGTCGGCGTGGCCCCTCCACTGCCACAGGCACCGAGCAGCAACGCGACCCCGAGGATTGCGGCGGCGGGCATAAGCGCCCGCCGGCTGAAGGTACGGATGATCATCCAGGCTCCATCCAGGCTCTTGGTCGCGACGAGCGCAACCATCCGGTGACGTTCGGATCCCAGTGTACGGGTGCGTGTTCGGAACGTGTCGCGCGCAGGCGCTAGGAGACGCGAGCGACACGCCCTCCTCGCAGGCTCGGGGCGGTCGTGCTCGGAACCTGCTGGCGCTGGCTGAGCGGGCGAATCTCGTACCCCGCCCGGCAGTGCGAGCCGGGGGCGACGATGGTGATCGGGTTCTCGCTGACCTCGTCAGGCTCTGGCGGCTCCGGTGGGCGCGCACCCGGGACGTAGACCGGGCCGATGCCCCGCTGCAGGAGGGAATAGCGGTGCAGCGCGACGCCGAACCAGAACATCTCGGCGACGCCAAACGGCCAGGCCCCCTGGAGGAAGGCGTAGACCGCGGAGCTGAGGCTCGCGAGGGCAAATCCGAGCACCCATAACGAATGTCTTGGTTCGAGGTGATAGAAGAGGATGGCGGCTCCGGTGGAGACCACGCCCAACAGCGTCAGGATGTCCACGCGCGTCCCTGCCCCGCCAGCGCTACCCCGAGCGCATCCCATCAGAGGGTGTAGCAGCGCCGGGGAGATCAGGCTAGCGCTCGTGTCAATGCTGTCCGTCCTTCAACGGGCCTTCAGACTCACTGCTCGAATCCGATAGTTCATATGAGTTGTTTCGAATTCAGGGTGGATAACGCTGCCCGGGCAGGACCAACCCGTGATTCAGCCTCGCGCCCATCAGCTGGACCGCGCCGCCGTCGCCTTCATCGCCCTCTTCTCCGCGGCGTTCCTGTTTGTGTCGATCGTGCAGCCCATCGACGACGTGGGGCGGCGCTGGTTCTCGGATGTCGCACTGTCTGTCACGACCCTCGCCAGCGGCCTCCTGACGACGTTCTTTGCCTCGAGGATGACCGGCCGGGTGCGCCTCAGCTGGACGCTCCTGGGTCTCGGCACGATCTCGTGGGGCCTCGGCATGGTCGCGTGGAGCTGGTACGAGCTGCTCGCGGACTTCGAGACGCCCCTGCCGTCGCTCGCCGACCTCGGCTACCTCGTGATGATCCCCTTCATGTTCGTCGGGCTGGTATCCCTCCCGGCTGGCCGTGTCCCCGTCGAGGGGCGCATCAAGATCGCGCTCGACGCGCTGGTCGTGTTTGCGGGTGTGGTCACGCTGGCGTGGCTGACGCTGCTCGGACCGCTGTACGCGGACGGCGAGTCGACCATCCTCGAGCGCACGATTGCCCTCGCGTACCCCCTTGGTGACCTGGCCCTGCTCGCGGCGCTCGTCGGTGGCGCCGCGCGAGGATGGATCGGGCGTCGAGACCCGGCGCTTGCCCCGCTGGTCCTCGGCATCGGCACGTTCATCGTGGCCGACGTCGGGTTCGCGTGGCTCACGCAGCATGACGTGTACGGCAGCGGGAGCCCGATCGACCTCGGGTGGCCCGTGGGGCACATGCTGGTGGCGCTTGCTGCCGGCCGAGCGCTCACCCGCCCACCCACCGAGGAGGCGATCCGCTCGTCATCGGAGCGGCCGGTGTGGATGAACTCGCTTCGGCTCGTCGCACCGTACCTGTCCGTGATGGTGGCGACCGGCCTCGCCGCGGCGACCATCGAGCCCGAGCTCAACGTCCAGCAGAACGTCGTCGTCGCGATGGCCGGGGCGACCGTCCTGCTCGCCACCGTCCGGCAGTTCATGACGGTGCGCGAGAACGACCACCTTAACCGCGAACTGCGTGTCTTCTCGGCAGGCCTCGAGGAGCTCGCAGCCGAGCGCACGGCGCGCCTCGCGGTGCTGCACGACATGGCCTCGGGACTGGGGGGCGCCAGCTCGAGGCAGGCGTCGATCCAGCAGCTGCGCCAGGTCGCCGAGCTGATCGCGAGGCAGATCGGGGTCGATCGGGCGCTGATCTTCGAGGCCACCGAGCCGGGCGGGCCGCTCGAGCTCCTCGCCGCCAACGACGACAGCGCCACTCCCGAGGCCGCGACGCTCGCACTGCAGTCGCTGGCCGCGCGCGCCGTCGACGAGGGGACATCGGTGTCTGGCCCCGCCGAGGCGGACCGCGCCGGCCGTCGTTCCGGGCTGGCCGTGCCGCTGCCCGGCGCGGTCGCGTCCCTGGGTGCGATCTGCGTCTCGACCACGCCGGGACACACGTTCGCCGAGGAGGACCAGTACTTCATCGAGTCGGTCGCCAACCTGGTCGGGCTGACCCTCGAGCGCGTCCACGCCATCGATGACCTGCGCCGCGAGCACGCGCAGAGTGTGCAGCTCCTGCGAGCCGTGCCGTCCGTGCTCATCGGCACGGACTCGAACGAGGTGGTGCACCTCTGGAACCTCGCCGCCGAGGAGACCTTCAACATGGCCAGCGCCGAGGTCATCGGGCGGCCGCTTGCCAGCGTCGGCCTGCCCTGCGACACGGGCGACCTCCAGCGCCGGATGGCGCGCGCGGTGCACGTCGGCACGCCGATCACCGACGACCTGCGCTTCGGCCGACGAGACGGCTCGACCGGCTTCATGAGCCTCACGGTGACGCGCGTCGCCAACGAGAACGGCGAGCCCGCCGGGCACTTGCTCGTGGGAACGGACATCACCCAGCGTCGCGAGCTCGAGGAGCAGCTGCGACACCAGGCCCTGCACGATCCGCTGACCGACCTCGCGAACCGCGCGTTGTTCCGTGACCGCCTCGAGCACGCGCTGAGCCGGTTCAGCGTCGACGAGCGCTCCGTGGGCGTCCTGTTCATCGACCTCGATGACTTCAAGGGTGTCAATGACTCGATGGGGCACCAGGTCGGTGACCGCGTGCTGACGGCGGCGGGTGCACGCCTGCACGCTGCGCTGCGTCCGACAGACACGCTGGCGCGCCTCGGAGGCGATGAGTTCGCAGTGCTCCTCGAGGACATCGACGAGGACGAGGCGGCGCACGTCGCGGCCACGCTCGTCGAGGAGCTGCGGCACCCCTTCGTCATCGAAGGCCAGGAGGTGCGACTCGCGGCGAGCATCGGTGTCGCCGTGCCGCTCGCCGACAGCGAAGACGCCGATGACCTGCTGCGCAACGCGGACATCGCGATGTACGCGGCCAAGGAGCGAGGCAAGGGCCGCTCCGTCGTCTTCGACGCGACGCTCCACTCGGAGGTCCTCGAGCGCATCGAGATGGAGGCCGACCTGCGTCGTGCCGTCGAGCGCGGCGAGTTCCGCGTCGAGTACCAGCCCATCGTCGACCTCGCGACCGGCCAGGCGATCGGCACCGAGGCGCTCGTGCGCTGGGAGCACCCGCGCCGCGGACTGATCTCGCCGATCTGGTTCATCCCAGCAGCCGAGCGCAGCGGTCAGGTGTCGGCCATCGACCTCTGGGTGCTGCGGCAGGCCTGCGCACAGGTGCGCGACTGGAATGAACGCCTCGAGGGCACCTCGACTGTGCGAGTTGCCGTGAACCTGTCGCGCACAGACCTCGACCGCAACGAGATCGTGGCGGACGTGCGACGTGCGCTCGACGAGTACCAGGTCGACCCGGCCACGATCGTCCTCGAGATCACGGAGAGCGCACTCGCCGAGGACATGGAGGCGGCGGTGGAGCGGCTCCACCAGTTGAAGGCGACGGGCGTTCGCATCGCCATCGACGACTTCGGGACCGGGTACTCATCGTTGAGCAGCCTGCAGAAGCTGCCGGTCGACATCCTCAAGATCGACAAGTCGTTCGTGGACGCCCTCGACGACGCCGCGGACGGTGAGGAGGTGGTGGCGGCGATCATCAGCATCGCGCGGGTGCGCCACCTGCAGACGGTCGCCGAGGGGGTCGAGACGTGGGCGCAGGCCCAGCGCCTCCGCCGGCTCGGGTGTGAGCTGGGCCAGGGGTACTACTTCGCGCGGCCGCTGGGCGCCGAGGCGGCGTGGCGGGTGATCGAGGACTCTCGAGCACCACAAGAACACACCGCCTGAGGCACTGGATCCCCCCGCACCGACGCCCTATTGCGCCAGCGCTGGTTGGCGCGAGGAAGCCGGCCCGGTCGAGCCTCGGCTGAGGCCGGTGACCTGGACGGACGGGAACTCGAACCCGTTGTACTGCTGGTAACCGACCGTGTAGGCGCCCGCCTGCAGCAAGGTGATGCGGTCGCCCACCTCCAGGTCCGGGAGCTCGATGTCCTTCATGAGGACATCGGTGCTGTCGCAGGTCGGCCCGGCGAGCGTCGTCATCTGCCTCGGCTCGTCGTCGCGCTCGGTGATGACCGGGTACTCCCAGCCCCCGGTGACCTCGAGGAGTCCCGAGTACACGGAGAGGTCGACGTAGACCCAGGGCCGGCCGTGGCGCACGGCCTTGCCGATGACGGTCGCGGTGAGCGCGCCGGCGTCGGCGGTCACGAAGCGCCCGGGCTCGATGGCGTAGGTCACGCCGGGCCCGAACTTCGCATCGGCGATGGCCTGCACGGCGTGCTGCCCGATCGTGTCGAGGTCCGGGACATCCTCGGAGTACCGCTTGGGGAGCCCACCGCCGAGGTTAAGCAGCTCGAGCGTGATCCCCGCCTCGGCGGCCTCGGTCCACACCGCCCGGCAGATCTCGATGGCCTCGGCCCAGCTCTCCGGGCGCAGGCACTGCGAGCCGACGTGGAACGTGACGCCGTGTGGCTGGAGCCCCAGCTCGCGGGCGCGAAGGAAGAGCGCCGTGGCCTCGGTGGCCGGGGCGCCGAACTTGCCGGCGAGCGGCCACCGGCTGCCCCGCGCCGGCACTTCGAGTCGAAGCACGACGCGCGAGCCAGGTGCGTGTTGCGCGAGCTTCTCGAGTTCCATGTCGCTGTCGAAGGCGAAGCGGTCGACGCCGAGTTCGAAGGCCTCCGCGATGTGTCCGGGCACCTTGATCGGCGAGCTGAAGATCGCGCGATCGACCGACACCCCAGCCGCCTGTAGCCGCCGGACCTCATTGATCGAGGCGACATCGAAGCCGGCGCCGAGCCTGTCGAGGACTTCCACGACGATGGGCTCTGGGTTCGCCTTCATCGAGTAGAAGAGGTGCGGGCTCAGGAGGCCGAACGCGCGCCGTACGGCGAGCACGTTCGCCTCGATCCGACTCGCATCCAGGACGAGGAAGGGCGTCTCGACGTGGCGCCAGTCGTCGAAGCTGTGCGCGCAATCGGTCGGGTGGGGGAGAAGCATACAATCGGCCGACGTCGAGCCGGCGGCCTTTGCAGGTCGGCTGTTATGCACGGAGATTCCCTCGAAGCGCCCGCGGCCACACAGGCGCGATCCGGAACTCGTTCCGTGACTCACTTCACACCGCGTCTTGCATCATACGAAGCGTTTACGAAGTTGTCACGCCCCCAGGAGCGACCTCGGGGGTGGGGATGAGGGCGCACGGTGATCGAGCGGCGCGTTGGCGGGAGTGCGTGGGAGTCGAACCCACCCGGGACTACCACGTAGCCCCACTACGGTTTTGAAGACCGCGGGCACCACCGGACACCATCCACTCCCGAGGGCCGTTTCGAACTTAGGGACTCGAGTCAGCCCGCGCCACTATGCCGCACTCGGCGGCCCGATGCGCGGGCGAGACGTGACCTACGGTGCGGCGGATGCGCCGAGCAGGTGGAGCGTGAGCACCTCGGCGAGCACGTTTCGCTCGAGCTCCTGGAGCGCGAGGCTCTCATCAGGGCCATGGATGTGACTCGTGGGGTCGCCCACGCCGGCCATGACGATGGTCGCCGCGGGGTAGGCGTCTGCGAACTCTGCGACCAGCGGCACGGTGCCTCCGACGCCGATCTCGACCGCATCGACACCCCACGCCTCGTGGAGGGCGCTGCGAACGGCCTCGTAGACCGGCCCCTCGGTCGAGAGGCTGAAGGGGCGGGCCGCTGCGCCTCGCGTCACCTCGAGCTGGGCGCCCCACGGCACGTGTGCCTCGAGGTGTGCGACGAGCGCGTCCATCGCGCGAGCCGGGTCGTCGCCCGGCGCGAGGCGGACCCCGACCTTTGCGCGGGCCGAGGGAATGAGCTGGTTGATCGCCTCGGCGACGGGCGGGGCGTCAATGGCGAGCACGGACACGGCCGGTCGGTACCAGAGGCGGTCCGCGACCGTGCCGCTGCCGATGAACCGCACCCCCTCAAGGACGCCCGCATGTGCGCGGACGTCAGCCTCGGCCGGTGCGGCTGCACCTCGGGGAGCGCGCTCCAACCCCTCGATGGCCGGAGCGCCGGCTTCGTCGTGCAGCGTCGCGAGCAACCGCGCGAGGACCGTGAGCGCATCGGGGACGGCGCCGCCGAACTGTCCGCTGTGCACCCCCGCGGCCAGCGTGCGCACCTCGACGACGCAGTCCACGAGACCTCGCAGAGAGGTGGTCAGACCGGGCTGCCCCACTGCGGCGTGCTCGAGGTCCGCGATCACGATCACGTCCGCGGCAAGGTCGTCGCGGTAGCGCTCGAGGAGGGCGCTCATGTGAGGCGACCCGATCTCCTCCTCGCCCTCGATCAGGACCTTGATCGCGACGGGCGGCCGGCCCTCGAACGCCCGCAACGCCCCCAGGTGCGCGACCACGCCGGCCTTGTCGTCGGCCACCCCGCGCCCGTAGAGGCGGCCGTTGCGCTCGGTCGGGCCGTAGGCCGGACTCGCCCAGAGCGAGTCGGGGCCGGGAGGCTGCACGTCGTAGTGCGCGTACAGCAGCACCGAGGGCGCACCGGGCGGCCCATCGACCTCGGCGAGGATGGCCGGTGGCGCCCCGTCCACCTCGAGGAATCGCACGCGCGCGCCGGCGTCCTCGAGGAGGCCGGCCACCACCTGAGCCGTCGCCAGCAGCGGCCCGCGATCGGGGGCGCTGCTCACGGAGGGATGGCGCACGAGGTCCTCGAGGGAGGCCCGCAACGACGGCATCAGCGCGTCAACGCGTGCGCGGAGTGCGGCAGGAGCGGACGTTGGCTCGTTCATCGCGCGATCCTAGCGAGCGGCAGGCCTGGCGCACTTTCGAGGTGCTCCGCCGAACCCGATACTGATTCTATGTACACGCGAGCCACGCACACGCTCGGACCGCCCGGCCACCACATCGCGATGGGGCTCGCCGTCCTCGTAACGGCGCTTGCCGCGGCGTGTGGCGCATCCCCCTCGACACCGCCGGCCGCCCCTCCCACTGTGCCACCCTCGACCGGCGCTGCGGCCGCGCCCACCGCCACCGCCGAGGCGGGCGCGGCAACCCCGGGCACACCTCGCCCCGTTGAGACCGTGATCCCCGGCGCGGAGATCGCGAGTCAGCTCGGGCGCGTCGAGGAGGTCGTTCGCCGGATCCGCGGCGCGGCGCTGCGCGAGGGCGTGACACAGGAGTTCGTGACCGGCACCGGGATGCGCGCGCTGATCGACAACGAGCTCGACGACCCGGAGGCCATCGAGGCGCTGCGCGAGGAGGGGCTGCTGCTCGAGGCGCTGGGGATGATCGCTCCGCGCACGGACCTCGTCGAGGCGTACCGCGCGCTCCTCGGGGACCAGGTGGTCGGGTTGTACAGCCCGGAGCGGGACGCCCTCTACGTGCTCGCGGGCGCGTCGCCGGGACCGGTGGAGCTCTCGACGTACGCGCACGAGTACCACCACGCGCTGCAGGACCAGCGCTTCGACCTCGATGCGCTGAGCGAGGCCGTGAAGGACAACCGCGACACCTCGATGGCGCTGAGCACGCTCATCGAGGGTGATGCCGTCTTCACACAGGCCCAGTACATCGCGCAGGAGCTCGGGCCGTCGGGCGCGCTCGCGCTCCTCGGTGCCGCGAGCGCCGCACCACGCACACCCGTGCCCCCGGTGTTGATGGACATGCTGCAGTTCCCGTACGTGCAGGGGCTGAGCTTTGTGCAGACGCTGTCGAGCGCGGGAGGGATCGCGGCGGTCGATGCCGCATTTGCGCGGCCACCGGACTCGACGGAGCAGGTGCTGCACCCCGAGAAGTTCCGCAATCGCGAGGCCCCGGTCGCCGTCGCGCTGGCGCCACGCCTCCCCGAGGGCTGGACGGTCGTCGGTGCCCCCGAGGGCAACGTGCTGGGTGAGTACCTCATCCGACGGTGGCTCCGTGAGGTCGGACTGCAGGCGCCCTCGGCGCAGGCGGTCTCCACGGGATGGGGCGGCGATCGATACGTGGTGACCGAGGGGCCGGGCGGGAGCCACAGCCTGATCGCGCGGATCGCGTGGGACACCTCGGCGGACGCCGACGAGTTCGTCGCGGCACTGACGCCGGGACCTGCCGGGGACAGCCTGCGCCTCGGGGCAGTGGGGCGACGCTGGGTGGGCATCGTACGCCTCGATGCGCGGACGTTGCTCCTGGTCGTCGCGCCCGACCGCGCGGCCGCGGAGGCCCTCGGGCGGGCTGCCGCTGGCTAGACGCTCGAGGGCGCCTCGTTGACGGGCGAGTGGGGCGAACCGTACCGTGAAGCGGCACCGCGAGGTGCGCCGCTGGGGGGGCCGCAAGGCTGAGATCCCGCGCAGGGACCACCCCAGGAACCTGACCTCGGTAATGCGAGCGTAGGGAAGCGGCCGGTGAAGTACACCAGCACTCTCATACGACCGAACAGCCGTCGCCGCGCGCTTACGCGCACCGGTTCCTGCCTCCGCGGCCCAGCCAGTGGCTCGTGCTCGGAGGCTCCCCGTGATCATGGAGATCGAGTGCCTGGCGAACCCGCCCGGCACGTCCGATAGCCGCTACCGCCACATCGAGGCCGCGATCGCGGTCATCGAGCAGTCCGGCCTGCACTACGAGGTGGACGCGCTCGGAACTACCGTCGAGGGCGAGCCGGACCAGCTCTGGCCGTTGCTGCGGCGGGTCCACGAGGCGTGCCTGGAGGCCGGCGCCGACTCGCTGGTGACGGTGGTGAAGGTCGCGCAGACCTCACCGCGCCTGCCGCAGTCGACGATCGCCAGCCTGACGGGCAAGTTCCGGGAGTGAGCGCGCTCGGGCAGGTGCGGATGTACGGGCCCGCATTCGGGCTCATGGCCACGCTCCTGCTCGCGTGGGAGGTGGTCGTGCGCGCCCTCGAGGTGCCGGCCTACCTCGTGCCCGCGCCGTCGCAGGTGGTGCGCGCGGGCTACGAGGTGCGGGCGGTCCTGCCCGGGCACGTTCGCACCACCCTCGGCGAGGCGGTCGCGGGGCTGCTCCTTGCGGTCGTGAGCGGCGCCGCGCTGGCGGCGGCCATGGCCAGCGTCCCGTGGCTGCGTCGGGCGCTGTATCCGCTGCTGGTCGTGTCCCAGAACGTGCCGCTGGTAGTGATCGCGCCGCTGCTCGTGATCTGGTTCGGGTTCGGTGTGTTCCCGAAGGTGCTCGTGGTTGCCGTGGTGGGCTTCTTCCCGATCGCCGTGAACACCGTCGAGGGACTGCTCGCCGCGGATCGAGGAATGACCGAGCTCGTGCGCAGCCTCGGTGGGTCGCGCTGGCAGGAGCTGCGGCATGTGCGGCTCCCGGCCGCACTGCCGCACTTCTTCGGCGGCCTGAAGATCAGCGCGACCTACGCCGTCCTCGGTGCGGTGATCGGGGAGTGGGTGGGTGCCAGCTCCGGGCTGGGGCTGTTCATCACCCGCGCTCAGACCTCGTTTCGCACGGACCGCGTGTTCGTGGCCGTCGTCGTGATCGCCGCGCTGAGCATCGCCCTGTTCGCCCTCGCCGAGGCGCTTGCGCGCGTCGTCGTCCCGTGGCGGTACGCAGCCCGGTCGAAGGAGTGAACGAAGTGGGAGGACCTGTGATCACACCGTCGATGCGTCGAACGGGGGCCCTGCTCCTGCTGGCCGTGCTGACGCTGGTCGTGGCGTGCGCGGACGAGGATGCGCCCACGGCCGACGGGCTCACCCCCGTCACGCTGATGCTGAACTGGACACCGAACAACCACCACGCCGGGATCTACCTCGCGGAGGCGCGCGGGTGGTACGGCGAGGCGGGGATCGACCTGCGGATCGTCGAGCCCTCGCAGGCCGGCGCCGACGCCGTGGTGGCGACGGGTGGTGCGGACTTCGGGATCTCGCAGTCGGAGTCGTTGCTGCCGGCGCGCTCCGAGGGCGCCCCGATCGTCGCGATCGCAACGCTGCTCCCGTACAACGACTCGAGCCTCATGGTCCTCGGGGACCGGGGGATCACGAGGCCACGCGACCTCGCGGGGAAGCGCTACGGCGGGTACGGGGGCGCCCTCGAGACGCAGCTGGTGAAGACACTGGTGGCGTGCGACGGAGCGGACCCGGAGTCGGTCAACTTCGTCGAGGTGGGCAACATCGACTACCTCGTGGGCATGTCATCGGGGCGGTTCGACTTCGTGTGGGTGTTCGAGGGGTGGGACGTCCTCCGCGCCCGGGCGGTAACGGGAGCGAACGTGGCGTCGATCAAGTTCGTCGACTACCAGAACTGCATCCCGGACTGGTACACGCCGATCATCATCGCGAGCGAGAAGACGCTCGCCGAGCGCCCTGAGCTGGCGCGGCGGTTCCTCGAGGCGACGACGCGCGGCTACCAGGCGGCCGCGCGTGAACCCCTCGAGGCGGCGAACGCGCTCCTCGCGGCCGCACCGGAGCTGGACGCCGACCTCGTCAAGGCCAGCGCCGTGTACCACGCATCGAGGTACCTCGCGGATGACGGCCGCTGGGGATTCCAGCAGGCCGACACGTGGTCGCGGTTCGCGGCCTTCCTCAGGCGCGCGAAGCTGCTCGAGAAGGACGTCGACACGACGAAGGCGTTCACCAACGACTACCTGCCCCGGTAGCGCGAGGACTAGAACGCCCGTGGCCACGTCACCCGCGATCGAGGTCCGTGCGCTCTCCCACGCGTTCACAGGGGAGCGCACCGTCGAGGCGCTGCGCGACGTCAACCTCGAGGTCGCCGCAGGGTCGTTCGCCAGCCTCATCGGACGGAGCGGCTGCGGCAAGAGCACGCTCCTGCGCGTGCTCGCGGGCCTCATCGAGCCCACGGACGGTGCGGCACGGCTGAACGGCGAGGACGTGCGGGGACGCCCGGGCCACGCGGCCTACATGCCGCAGGAGGACACCCTGCTCCCGTGGCGTCGCGCGCTCGGGAACGCCGTGCTCGGGCTGGAACTGCAGGGCGTACCGCGCTCCGAGGCGGAAGGACTCGCGAGGCCGCTGCTCGAGCGCTTTGGCCTCGGAGAGTTCATGCGCGCGTGGCCCGCCGAGCTGTCCGGCGGCATGCGTCAGCGGCTCGCGCTCGCGCGGACGTTCCTCGCACGCGGACCGCTGCTCCTCGATGAGCCGTTCGGCGCCCTCGATGCGCTCACGCGGCAGGAGATGCAGATCTGGCTGCAGGAGGTGTGGACCGCGCCGACGGCAGACGAGCGCCGCACGGCCCTCCTCGTGACCCACGACATCGACGAGGCACTCGTGCTCTCGGACGTCGTCTACGTGATGTCCGACCGGCCGGGCACGATCCTCGAGCGGATCGAGGTGCCGCTCGCACGGCCGAGGGCGCTCACGGTCGTCACCAGTCCCGCGTTCGCGGGCTTGAAGGCGCGCGTCCTCGAGGCGCTGGTGCGCGGCCGCTCCTAGCGCCCCTGGAAGTCGGGCTCGCGCCGATCGGCGGTGGCGCGGACGCCCTCGCGGTAGTCCTGGGTCTGGCGGAGCCAGTCCTGCTCGACCTGCTCGCGGTCCGTGGCGGCGCGGATGCGCTCGGCGAGGCCCTTGCGCAGCGTGCGCCGGATCGAGCGCACGGCGAGCGGCGCGGAGCTCGCGATCTCCGCGGCGAGCTCGATGGCGCGAGCGCGCACCTGGTCGTGCGGCACCACCTCGTCAACGAGGCCGATGCGCAACGCCTCGTCCGGGCGGAGCCGGCGTCCCGTGTAGAGCAGGAGCGCGGTCTGCTGCTGGCCGACCAGCGCGGGCAGCGTCTCGGTGATGCCGAACCCCTGGTGGAAGCCCAGCCGCGCGAAGTTCGCGCTGAAGCGCGCCTCCTCCGAGGCGACACGGAAGTCGGCGCTCAGCGCCAGCCCGAGGCCCCCGCCCACGGCCGGGCCCTGCACCGCCGCCACGACCGGCGTCTCCGTCTCAAACAGGCGCACGCCCTCGTTGTAGAGGCGGTAGCCGCCGCGGCGCCCGCCCGGCGCCGGCCCCTCGCCACCGATGTCGCCCGTCGTGGGCGCGCCTCCGAGCTGCGCGCCTGCACAGAACGAGCGCCCCGCCGCCGCGAAGACGATCGCGCGCACATCGGTCTCGCGGTCGATGTCCTCATAGGCGTCGGCGATCGACTTCACGATCACCGTGTCGAAGTAGTTGTGCGGCGGCCGCTGCATCTCGACGACGGCGATGTGGCCGTCGATCGTGACCTCGATGTCCGGGTAGCTGCCGAAGGTCGTCATCTCATTCCTCGCGCTCTCAATCGTCGCAGGGTTGGCGGTCAGCCCTTGAGGCTCCACGGCGCGTGCTCGGGCGGCTCATCGGAGAGCCGGAAGCGAGGCAGCGCGAGGCCATCACCGAGCGGTGTGAACGCCGCCTCGACGCGGAGGCCGATCGCGACCCGCTCCATCGACTCCGGGCGGTCCTCGGCGTCCACCAGCATCGAGAGCACGCGCAGCCCGTCATGCTCGGTGGGCACGCCCCGTTGCTCGTCCAGCTCGACGAGGACGATGGCGTAGGGAACCTGGTCGCGGAACGAGGGGTGAATCGGGTGCATCACCACCTCGTACGAGTAGATCGTGCCGCGGCCGCTGACCTCGGCCCACTCCCAGCCGAGTGCGGTGCAGAACGGGCACGCGTTGCCTACCGGGTAGCGCAGCTTCGAGCACTCCGCGCAGCGCTGGAGGACGAAGCGCCCCCCGCCGGCTGCCTGCAGGAACCCGAGGTGCTCCGGGTCGTTGGGTGCGATGGCCACCGTCGCCCCGAGGAACTCCGCCATGATCTGCTCCCCTCGAATGCCGCGCGGGCTAGCGGTGCGCTAGCGGTGCATGATCAACGCCGAGCCCGTGGCGGGCATCGCCCACCCGAGGTTCATCGTGATCTCCGCGTCCCGCACCTGGCGGCAGCCGCCCTCGGCGTAGTCGTAGGTGTGCTCGCCGTTCGCCCAGCCCGGGCAGTAGTCGTCCGCCTGCCCGCGGAGCTGGCGCACGTTCTCGACGACGTGGCTGATGCCGTG
>JADLFF010000077.1 GCA_020845735.1 Dehalococcoidia bacterium | reverse complement strand
CGGCTGGGAGCCCAACTGGGACCTCCGAGGCCTGATCGGCGAGACCATGGACTCCTTCGTCCGCGAGTTCCGCAGCCGCCACCGCGACTCGGACGCGCCCGTGGCCATCGGCAGCAGGTCCTAGGGCGCCGACACTCGAATGGCCCACGACACGGTCGGGTGAATCGAGTTAGAGAATGAGTAGTGGCGCCCGATCTCCTGCGCACGATCCAAAGCCTGAGATGGAGGAGTCGCGATCGGAACCCCTCCACCACGCTCGCATGCTCCCCGTCGTATCTGTCGTTATTGCCACGAGAAACCGCCCGGGGGCCTTGCGGCGATGCATCGAGAGCATCCTTCAGTCTGAATTCCAGAACTTCGAGGTGGTAATCGTTAACCAGAGTGAGGACCACCTGCTGGCCGAGACCCCAGCGTTTGCCGATGTACGGGTGCGCCACTACTACCAGTCGGGACGCGGGAAGGCCCGCGCTCTTAACGAGGGGATACTCCGTGCGTTGGCACCGACTCTCGCCTTCACTGATGACGACTGCACGGTCCCACCGGATTGGCTTCGCGATGGCCTCGCCGAGTGTACGCGAAGCGGCCACATGGCCCTCGTATACGGGACACTACGAGCGGGAAGTCACGCCGACCCCGAAGCATCGATTCCAGAGTTCCTGCCGGGGCAACGGCGAGTGCGGCGCGGTCGCCCTCGAGGCCGCCTCCCGTTTCTTGGTGTCGGCGCAAACATGTGGGCACCGAAGGCCATGATGGAGGCTCTTGGGGGCTTCGACGTGGCCCTGGGTCCGGGCTCGGACCTCCTGATGGCCGAGGACTTGGACGTCGCTTATCGGGCCTTACGTGCCGGGTATTCCGTAGTCACCGAGCCCAGCCTCGAGGTCACACACTGGGGCGCGCGCACCGTCCGGAACCGCGACCAAGATTGGTATGTCGGCGGCACTTTCGCGGTTGGGGCGTCGCATGCTCGAAGACTACGCGAGGGCGATCTCTGGGCGGGGTGGTTGCTGGTCGCGAAGCTCAGCGACTTCGCGGTGGGCGCGTATCGAGCACTTACCCGACGGCACCCATCGCAAATCCGGAGCAGCGTCGCCTTCTATCGCGGTGTCTTGGCGGGGTGGCGTAGCCCTCGGTCCGGGTTCCTCGAGCGACAGTCAGCGGCGACACCAGTTGACGGAAGAGATATGCGGGCGGAATAAGCGGCGTGAGCTTTCAGGCGATGGTGTGGAAGCTAGGCCGAATCGGCCCCGACTTCCGGTACGGCAGGCGCAAGGGGGCGAACCGCCACTTCGCGGCAATTACACGTCGAGCCTTTAATGATCGATCCGCTTCAAGCTTAAGATGTGCACTGACGCGCGGCATGATTTGGGCACGAATCGTGCAGTCTGCAGGGATGTGGTCGTTCCGGGGACTGCTCAGCTCGGAGGCGCGCTTGCATGCGACATTCTGGCCCGGAGATTGTTTGCGCTTTGGTGATTGGTTTTGACTAACGTTGTCCGGTTACGGTGCGCACGCCTCCCGGCGCTCTGTTTCCAGACCGCCGAGGGCTGAGGAGTAGGCAGAGCATTTTCTCTGGCGATTCTCCGGCGCTCGGGCTTCCCATCGATCATGATCAAGAGGGATGCAGGCTTACCAGTAACAATCAACTGAGGCGTTGGATCTTCCCAATCTGAGCTAACCGCCTTCACGTCCGAACAGGCGCCTCGCCCGGTGCCGGACGCGGAGATGCAGCTTCCATGCCGGAACCGAGCGGAACAGTTCCATCGCCACCGTCGGGAAGCCTGCTCGGACCGATGCGGCCTTCACGTAGTACTCGTTGAGTTGCCTTGCGATCCGGTCAAGGTCGAATTCCCTGCGGACGAAGGCCCTCGCGAACGCGCCTCGGGCATGGTCGCTCGCGCCGTCAGTCGCGACATCGCGGACAAGTTGGGAGAGTCCGCGGTTCGCCGGGTCTCCATCGCCGAGGCCATAGGTTCCGTGGTAGGCGAAGTAATCCGCCGTCTCAGGTGTGAGCGGCATCGCGAATCCGTTGCCGCCAACCACGATGATCGGCTTGCCGTAGGCCATCGCTCGCATCGCCGAGGTCCCCATCCCGATGAAGGCATCGGCTGCGGCGTAGGCAGGCCGAGGGTCCAGGGTCTCGCCAGTGAACAGCACGGCTTGCCGTCCCAGCTCGAGATTCGCCCGCGCGGCGAGCGCTTCGAGGCGCTCCTTCGCGTCACCATCTCCAACCAACACCAGCTTGAGCGGGAGCTCTCGTCCAAGTTGCCGTACGACGTCGATGGTCCGGCCGAGACTCTCCTCCTTGAGAACGTGCGATAGCCGTGACACCGTCACAAGGACGAAGTCGTCGGTCGTCAGGCGATGCTCCAGGCGGAATGCAGTTCCATCGACTTGGTCGGGGGCGTCCTGTTCAAGGTCGACGGCAGGAACCACTGTCCCGACCTGCGTGTGGCCTCGAGCGCGAGCAAGGTCTGCGAATTCCGGCGTGCAGAACGTCGTGAGGCGGTGACGGGGAAGAGGTCTGCTATATCGCTCAGAAACCGTGTCGGTCACCATGATTGGTGTTCCTGATATATACGACGGGAGGATGGCATCGATGTACTGCCACCAATCCCAAATATGAATGAGGTCTGGTTTTGCGCTTTGTATAGCCATATGTAGCTGACGCATAACTCGATACTGTGGTGAGCCCAAAGAGTTGGATGTAGGAATATACTGCATTTGCCGTTGTGTCAGTAGCTCTTCTAGCGGTCCTCGCCCTGCAACAACCACGAATTCATGGCCGAATATCCTGTGCATCGCACGGGCCAATTCGATTGCCATTATTTGGCTTCCGCCGACTTCGAGGTGTTGGGTGAAAAGCAGGACCTTCATAAGGCCAGCCTGAACTACGCTCGTGGAGTCTTTCGAGTAGGTCGATTGCCAGCACGAAGGTACCTTCGTCGCGCGGAGCGATGGTGGATGCCGTGTGCGGGGACTCCGGTTCGAGGTCTCCTTACAACGCGCGGCCTTAGCAGCTACCGGCCCTCGAAGGCGCAGCCGCGCGATGACTCGCGTGCGACGGCTGCTCAACGGTTCAGACTGTTGGCGTGTGTACTGTTTGCAGCGTATTGCAGCGCCGCGGTGCGCACTGCATCGCGACCGCACGGCCCGGGACTGTTGCGCGGTCGGTCTAGCGCCTCCACGGAAAGGCTTGGCTCGAATGCCGCATCGATTCAGTACGGCTGCTATTGCAGTCGTAGTTGCGTTGGCGGTGGCTCTCCTCCAGGCACCTCAGCCAACTCGGGCTGTCGCGCCGGAGCAGGGGCCCGGAGGGCCAATCCTCCTAGTGACATCGAGCACTTCGAGCAATCCCTTCGATCTCTACTACGCCGAGATCTTGCGCAACGAGGGGTTGAACGCGTTCGCCGTGGCCGACATTGCCGCTGTGAACGCCGGTCTTCTCGCGTCTTACGACGTGGTCTTGCTCGCTGAGATGCCGCTGTCCTCGGCGCAGGCATCCGTGTTCAGCACCTGGGTCAACGGCGGCGGGAACCTCATCGCGTTCCGGCCGGATTCGGACCTCGCCAGCCTTCTCGGCATCACGTCTGCCGGTGGCACGCTCACGAACGGATACCTGAGGGTCACCACGAGTGCAGCGCCGGGCGCAGGGATCGTCTCCGAGACCATCCAGTTCAAGGGCGTGGCGGACCGCTACAGCCTCAGCGGCGCCACTACCGTGGCCACCGTCTACAACAACGCGACGACCGCAAGCTCCAACCCGGCCGTGACGCTGCGCTCCGTTGGGAGCAACGGTGGTCAGGCGGCCGCCTTCACGTACGACCTCGCGAGGTCCGTGGTGCTGCAGCGCCAGGGCAACCCGGACTGGGTGGGCCAGGAACGGGATGGTCAGCCGCCCCTGCGCTCCGACGACCTCTTCTTCGGGCCAGCCGCGGGAGACTCCCAGCCCAACTGGGTGGACCTCGACAAGGTCGCGATCCCGCAGGCGGACGAGCAGCAGCGGCTCCTCGTCAACGTGATCTCCGAGGTCAGCAAGGACCGACGCCCCCTCCCTCGCTTCTGGTACCTCCCCCGAGGGCTGAAGGCCGCGGTCGTGATGACCGGTGACGACCACGGGCACGGTGGTACCGCGGGCCGCTTCAACCAGTTCCTCGCCCTGAGTGCTCCGGGCTGCTCGGTGGCAAACTGGGAGTGCGTCCGAGGTACGTCGTATATCTACCCGTACACGCCGATCTCGAACGCGACTGCGGTGGCCTTCCAGAACCAGGGATTCGAAGTCGCGTTGCACGCCGACACCGGATGCGCAAATTACACACAAGCCCAGCTCGAATCAGTGTTCGACGACCAACTTGCAAGTTTCGCGACGTTGTACCCTGGCCTTGCAACGCCCATCACGAGCCGCACGCATTGCATCGCGTGGAGCGGGTGGACCATTCAGCCCACCGTAGAGCTATCCGAGGGCATTCGCTTCGACACGAACTACTACTACTGGCCCAGCAGCTGGGTGAACGACCGCCCGGGCTACTTCACCGCGTCCGGCATGCCGATGCGCTTCATGGATCTGAACGGTGCCTTCGTCGACGTGTACCAGGCCACGACGCAGATGACGGACGAATCGGGCCAGTCCTACCCGGCACACCCCAACGCCCTGCTGGATGGAGCGCTCGGGGCCAACGGCTACTACGCCGTCCTCACGGTGAACGCGCACACGGATGCGCCGACGTCGCCCGTGGCCGATGCGGTGATCGCCTCGGCGCAGGCGCGCGGTGTGCCGATCGTCACGAGCAAACAGATGCTCACGTGGCTCGATGCACGCAACGACGCCACCTACAGCACGCCCACGTGGAACGGCACGTCGCTGGCGTTCACGGTCACGGCGGGCGCAGGTGCGAACGGGCTGCGCGTGCTCGTGCCCGCGACTGCCTCTGGCGGTGTCCTCACCAGCGTGACCGTCAACGGCACGCCTCAAGCGGTTGGCGTCGAGACCATCAAGGGCGTCAGCTATGCGTTCGTGCCGGTCGCGTCCGGCGGCGCCGTCGTCGCGACCTATGGCGCGGACACGACTCGTCCGACGGTGACCGCGACTAGCCCGACGAGCGGCGCGACCGGTGTCGCCTCGACGGCAAACGTCACGGCGACCTTCAGCGAGGCGATGGACGCCTCGACGATCAGCGGCACAACGGTGGAGCTGCACCAGGGGACCGTGAGCGGACCGCTGGTGGCCTCGGTGGTCAGCTACGACGAGGTGAACCGCGTTGTGACGGTGGACCCGGCAGCGAGTCTGCAGGCCAGCACCCTGTACACCGCGCGGATCCGAGGCGGCGCCGCCGATCCGCGCGTGAAGGACCTGGCAGGCAACGCACTCCTCACCGACTTCACCTGGTCCTTCACGACAGCCGCCGGTCCGGCCTGTCCCTGCACGCTGTGGCCAAGCAGCGCGGTCCCTACGAATCTTGCGGCGACGGTCGATCCCGGACCGCTGGTTCTCGGCGTGCGGTTCCGGCCGGACACGGACGGCTTCATCACTGGCATTCGCTTCTACAAGGGGGCGACGAACACCGGCACGCACACGGGCAAGCTCTGGACAACGGCCGGCGTCGAGCTGGGGGCGGTGACCTTCAGCGGCGAGACGAGCACGGGCTGGCAGCAGGCAACGTTCGCAAGCCCGATCGCGGTGACGGCGAACACGACGTATATCGCCTCGTACCTGGCTCCGAACGGGAACTACCCGTACGACTACGACTACTTCCTCGTCACGGGCGTGGACAGGGCTCCTCTGCACGCACCCGCGAGCACGGGCGGCGCCCCCAACGGCGTCTACGTCAACAGCGCGACGCACGCGTTCCCCACCGAGGTGTGGCGCGCGAGCAACTACTGGGTCGACGTGGTCTTCACGACGACCCTCGGTCCTGACACGACACCGCCGACGGTGACCGCCACCAACCCGACGAGCGGGGCGACGGGCGTCGCCGTTGGCGCGAACGTCACCGCGACCTTCAGCGAGGCGATGGACGCCTCCACGATCAGCGGCACGACCGTGGAACTGCACCAGGGCACCGTGAGCGGCGCACTGGTCTCGGCAGCCCTCAGCTATGACGCACCGAGTCGCATGGTGACGATCAACCCGAACGCCGACCTCCAGACGAGCACGCAGTACACCGCTCGGATCCGAGGCGGCGCCGCTGACCCGCGCGTGAAGGACGCGGCGGGCAACGCGCTCGCAGCCGACTACACCTGGTCCTTCACCACGGCTGCGCCCGGCGACACCACGCCGCCGACGGTGACCGGCGTGTCGCCGGCGAATGGCGCAACGGACGTGGCCGTTGGCTCGAACGCCACCGCGACGTTCAGCGAGCCCATGGACGCCACGACGGTCAACGGCACGACCGTCGAGCTCCACCAGGGCTCGGCGAGCGGACCGCTCGTGTCGGCCGCGGTGAGCTACGACGGTCCGAGCAGGACCGTCACGGTGAACCCGACGGCGGACCTCCAGGCGGGGACCCAGTACACCCTGCGCGTTCGGGGCGGTGCCGCCGACCCGCGCGTGAAGGATGTCGCCGGCAACGCGCTCGCTGCCGACTTCACGTCGTCATTCACGACGGCGGCGGCCGGAGGCTGCCCCTGCACGATCTGGTCGAGCTCGGCGGTGCCCGCAGTGGCCGCAGCGACGAACGACCCGGGTCCCGTGGTCCTCGGCGTGCGGTTCCGGCCGGACACGAACGGCTTCATCACCGGCATCCGCTTCTACAAGGGCGCGACGAACACCGGCACGCACACGGGCAAGCTCTGGACGAGTGCAGGCGCCGAGCTGGGCGTCGTGACCTTCACGGGCGAGACCAGCTCGGGCTGGCAGCAGGCGACGTTCGCGAGCCCGATCGCGGTGACGGCGAACACGACCTATATCGCCTCGTACCTGGCGCCGAACGGCAACTACGCGTACGACTACGACTACTTCTTCGCCTCGGTCGACAACGCGCCGCTGCACGCACCGGCCAGCACGTTCGCTGAGCCCAACGGGGTGTACCTCGATGGGGCGGCGCACGGCTTCCCGACCAGTGTGTGGCGAGCGAGCAACTACTGGGTCGACGTGGTCTTCACCACGACCGGTGGCGGAGGCGACACGACGCCACCGACGGTGACCGGGACGGTACCGACAAGCGGTGCCACCGGCGTGGCGGTCAGCGCGAACGCGACGGCGACGTTCAGCGAGGCGATGGACGCCTCGACGATCAACGCGACGACCATCGAGCTCCACCAGGGCACGGTGAGCGGTGCGCTCGTCGCGGCAGCCCTCAGCTATGACGCACCGAGTCGCACCGTCACGATCAACCCGACGGCGGACCTGCAGGCGAACACGCAGTACACGGCGCGCATCCGAGGCGGTGCCGCCGACCCGCGCGTGAAGGACGCGGCGGGCAACGCACTCGCTGCCGACTACACGTGGTCGTTCACCACGGCCGCGGTCGCGGACACGACGCCGCCGACGGTGACCGGCACGGTGCCGACGAGTGGGGCGACCGGCGTGGCCGTCGGAGCGAACGTGACGGCGACGTTCAGCGAGGCGATGGACGCCTCGACGATCAACGCGACGACCATCGAGCTCCACCAGGGCACGGTGAGCGGCGCACTGGTGGCGGCAGCCCTCGGCTATGACGCACCGAGTCGTACCGTCACGATCAACCCGACGACGGACCTGGTGGCGAACACGCAGTACACCGCTCGTATCCGAGGTGGTGCCGCGGACCCGCGCGTGAAGGACGCGGCGGGCAACGCGCTCGCTGCCGACTACACGTGGTCGTTCACCACCGCGCCCGCGGTCGTGCCGGCGTTCTCGCTCAACTTCGATGGCAGCAACGACCGGGTGCAGGTCAGTGACAGCAACTCCCTCGATGTGGGGAGCCTAGGCACCTTCGAGCTGTTCGCGAAGCCGACCACCACGCCGTCGAGCCGGAGTGGCCTGCTCGCGAAGAGCCTCTGGGAGCTGAACGTCATCGCTCCGACCTCGGGGAGCGGATTCCGATTCGAGTTCCGGACGCGCACGAGCACGTTCAACTCGTTCCGGACGATCGTGTCCGGGAACCTGAGCCTGAACCAGTGGTACCACGTCGCCGCGACCTACGATGGCACCACGCAGCGGCTCTTCGTGAACGGGACGCAGGTGGCGTCGGGTTCGGCGACCGGTTCTCTGAACAACAGCTCGTCGCTCGTGATGGGCGCTCAGACGACGTCGTCCACGGCGCCCTTCGCGGGCCGCATCGACGAGGTGCGGATCTCGAGCACGGCGCGGTACAGCTCGAGCTTCACGCCGCCCACCGTCGCCTTCACCTCGGATGCCAGCACCCGAGGGCTCTGGCACCTCAACGAGGGCACCGGGACCGCGGCCGCGGACAGCTCTCCGAATGCGAACACCGGTTCGCTCGTCGGGCCCACGTGGAACTCAGATACGGCCGTTCCCTAGCGGGCGCGCCGGATTCGACTTGAGCGTTGTTGAGCCCCTCCACCATTCCGGGTGCGAGGGGCTCAACCGTATCTCTACGGCCGTTTTCTAGCCTGTTCATTGGGATTCCCGGCTCCAGCCGGGAGGCTGGTCACCCGCCGGGGACTTCCGATGATCGCTGATGACGTGGTTCTTGGACGCGATGTGAGGGTGTTTCACCCGGACATGGTGAACCTCTACGGCTGCACGATCGGCGACGAATCCACCGTCGGCCCCTTCGTCGAGGTCCAGCGCGGCGTCGAGGTGGGCGCGCGCTGCAAGATCTCGAGTCACGTCTTCCTCTGCGACGGCGTCACCATCGCGGACGAGGTCTTCGTCGGGCATGGCGTCATGTTCGTGAACGACATGTACCCACGGGCAACCACCGCCGGAGGTGAGCTCCAGGGCTCGGGCGATTGGCCGCTGGTCCGGACCTACATCCGGCGTCGGGTCTCGATCGGAAGCAACGCAACCATCCTCGGCGGCGTCGAGGTGGGCGAAGGCGCCTTGATCGGCGCAGGCGCGGTCGTCACGGCCGATGTGCCGCCCTTCGCCATCGTGGCCGGCGTTCCTGCGCGAGTAATCGGCGACGTGCGCGAGCGCGGCGACCAGGAGGGGGCTCCTCGATGATTCGCGTGGGCGTCCTTGGATACGGCTACTGGGGTCCGAATCTCGTCCGCAACTTCTGGGAGTCACCGGGCACCGACCTCAAGGCCGTCAGCGACATGAGCGCGGCGCGCCTCGAGGCTGCACACGCGCGCTATCCCGCCGTCCGCATGACCACCGACTACCGCGATCTGCTCGAGGCGTCCGACATCGACGCCATCGCGATCGCAACGCCGGTCTCGACGCACTTCGATCTGGCGATGGCCGCACTCCGCGCGGGCAAGCACGTCCTCATCGAGAAGCCGATGTGCGAGACGTCAGAGCAGGCTGAGCGGCTCATCGAGGAGGCGGCGCATCGCCGCCTGACCGTGTTCGTCGAGCACACGTTCGTCTACACGGGCGCCGTACGGAAGATCAGCGAGCTCGCCCGCAGCGGGACCCTTGGCGACATCTACTACTACGACTCGGTGCGCGTGAACCTCGGCCTCTTCCAGCGCGACGTGAACGTCGTGTGGGACCTCGCGGTCCACGACCTGGCGATCATGGACGCGGTGCTGCCCCAGAAGCCGGTCGCAGTCTCGGCGTCCGGGATCAGTCACTTCCCCGGCTCGCACGAGGACGTTGCGTACCTCACGCTCTTCTTCGACAGCCCGATGATCGCGCACGTCCACGTGAACTGGCTGTCGCCGGTCAAGATGCGCCGCACGCTCCTCGGAGGCAGCCGGCAGATGGTCGTCTACGACGACCTGGAGCCGAGCGAGAAGGTGCGCGTCTACGATCGAGGCGTGACCCTCAACGAGGGCGCCGAGGATGTCTACCAGATGCTCGTCGGCTACCGCACGGGCGACATGTGGGCGCCACAGGTCGGCGTGACCGAGGCGCTGGCCACCTCGGTGGGGCACTTCGCCGAGAGCATCAGCGCCGGCACCGTCCCCGAGACCGACGGGGAGGCCGGGCTGCGCGTCGTGCGCATCCTCGAGGCGGCAAGCCACTCCATCGCGGACCGCGGTCGCGTCGTGGACCTCGCTCGGCGCTAACGCCGAGGCGAGACCCTCAGACCTCATACCCCTCGAGATCCGGCCGGGCGGGCTCAGTACGTGTGGGGCGCGAGGCGTGCGTGCACGCCGGATGGTGCGCCCTCGTGCTCCGGGTGCGACCGTGCGTCCGTCAGCCGGCGAGCGTGGTGGGCTGACCGATGCCGATGTAGCAGATCCCGGCGTGGGTGACCGAGGCCGGCGACCAGGCGGCGCGTCCATCGATCACGGCCCGTACGCCTCGCGCGGCGAGCTGCCCGAAGTCCAGCGACCGGTAGGCCTCGTGATAGGTGTTGAGGATCAGGACCTGGGGGAGCGTCTCGGCGTCGATGCGACCGGGCGTGAATCCGAGGTTGCGCATCTCATCGGCCGTGTACAGCGGGTCGTCGAGGGATACCGATGCTCCTCGCTGCGCGGCGGCATCCCTCAGGAGGAACGCCGGCGACAGGATGTGCTCCTTCACCTCCGGCCGGAAGCCCAGTCCGAGGATGAGCACGGACGCGCCCTGCAGCGCTCCCCACTCCTTCTCGAGGCGGTCGAGCGCCCAGTCGGTCTGCCCGTCGTTGATGTTTCTGGCCGCGGCGGTCAGCGTACTGGCGAGGCCGCGGCGCTCGCTGTCGCGCAGCATGAAGTACGGGTACACCGGCGTGCAGTGCCCGCCAACCCCGATGCCCGCCGAGAGCACGGCGGCCTCGCCATCCGAGTTGATGGCGCCGATGATCGAGGGCAGGTTCACGCCAATGGACTCGGAGTACCGCGCCAGCTCGTTCGCCAGCGCGATGTTCACGTCTCGATAGACCATCCCGGCCAGCTTCACGAACTCGGCGGCCTCTGCGGACCCCACGTCCTGCACGGGTGCACCGAGGTAGCGTCCGTAGAAGGCCGCGGCTCGCGCCGCTCCGTCAGCCGTGAGGCCACCGACCACCTTGATGTTCTCGGTGAGCCGCTGGAGCACGAACTGGCTCTTGACGCGCTCGGGTGAGAACACCACCTCGAAGTCCGCGCCGGGCGTGAGGCCGCTCGCCTCGGCGATGAGTGCGCCGAGGCGCCTCGTGGTGCCGACCGGAAGGGTCGTCTCGAAGCTCACAAGCGTGCCTCGCTGGAGGCCACGCCCGATGGCCCGCGCCACGTGCTCGATGATCGAGGTGTCGGCGTCACGCTCACTGGTCAGCAGCACAGGCACGAGGACGACCACGACGTTGCTCTGGCGCACCGCCTCCACCGTGTCGAGGGTCGCCGTGAGCTGCCCGGACTTCACGAGGTCGGCAAGGAGCTCCGGGATCCCCGGCTCGTCGACCGGAGACAGGCCCGCGTTGATCTCGTCGACCACGGCCGGATTGGTGTCGCACGTGAAGACGCGCGCGCCGTTCCTCGCGAACTGGCAGGCGACGGGGAGCCCCATCTTGCCCGCGCCGATGACGCTGACGATCATCCTCGCTGCTCCTCGAACCACGCCAGGGTCTGGGCCAGGCCCTCGTCCAGCGAGACGCGCGGCTCGAAGCCGAGCTCGCCCCGCGCGCGGTCGATGTTGGGGATCCGGGCGCGCACGTCCGTCCGGTCGACGTCGCGCATCTCGATCTTCGTTCCCGGGCGGAGCGCCGCAACCCGCCGCGCCAGCCCGAGCGTGGTCTCCACCTCGCGCGGGTTGCCGATGTTGAACACCTTGCCCGCAGCGTTCGGCGACACCAGCGTCCGCAGCACCCCGTCGACGATGTCCGTGACGAAGCACCACGCACGGATGGCCGAGCCATCCCCGTACACCTGAAGCGGCTCGCCATTCACGACCGCACGACAGAAGTTCCCGATGGCGCCCTCGCCGGTCTGCCGCGGCCCGTAGATGTTGAACGGCCGCACACACGTCGTCGCCATGCCGTGGGCGGTGCCGAAGCGCAGCGTGAAGTGCTCGCTGACGAGCTTGCTCGTCGCGTAGACCCAGCGGAGGTCCGACACCGGGCCGATGCCGTGCGGCGACTCCTCGGTCACCCACATCGCGTCAGGTCCGAACACCTCGCTGGTCGAGAAGTCGACGAACCTCTGGATGCCGGCGGCCCGCGCCGCCTCGAGGGCGTTCACGGTGCCGAGGACGTTCACCTCGAGGGTGCGCAGTGGTTCCGCGTAGTAGCTGGACACACCCGCGATCGCCGCGAGGTGGAGCACGACGGCTGCACCCTGCATCGCGTCCTCGAGCGCGGCGCGGTCGAGGATGTCGCCCGTCACGAGCGTGACGTGCTCCTTTGCCTGCAGTGCGGGCACGGCGCCGAGGGAGTCACGACGGTGATTGTCGAACAGCACCACTTGGCATCCGAGGTCGAGCAGCCGCTCCGCGAGATGCGTCCCGATGAACCCGGCCCCTCCCGTGAGGAGCACGCGCTGTCCGCGCAGTGCGGCGAAGTCGCCGCTCACAGCGCCTGCACCAGGCGCTGCAGCGTGGAGACCACGTGGTCGATCTGGTCGTCGCGCAGCTCCGCGTACATCGGCAGCGAGAGGACCTCGGCCGCCGCGGCCTCGGTCTGTGGGAGCGAGCCCCGTCCCGCTCCGTACTGGGCGTACGGCGTCTGCAGGTGCACCGGGATCGGGTAGTGGATGCCGGTCTGGATGCCCGCCTCGGCGAGTCCCCGCTGCAGCCCATCCCGCCGAGGATGGCGAATCGGGTACAGGTGGTAGACGTGCTCGGCGCCCGGCTGGACGCGAGGCGTCACCACTTCGGTGTCCGCGAGCAACTCGTCATAGCGGCGCGCCCGGTCCCGCCGTTGCGCGCTCCACCCATCGAGGTGCGGGAGCTTGACCCGGAGGGCTGCGGCCTGGATCGCCGGCAGCCGGTAGTTGTAGCCGACCACCTCGTGTCGATAGCGCTGGTTCTCGGCCTCGCCGTGCGCACGGAACAGGCGCATGCGCGAGGCGAGCTCGGGCGAATCGGTCACAGCGATGCCGCCCTCACCGATCGCTCCGAGGTTCTTGCTCGGGTAGAAGGAGAAGCAGCCGATCGTGCCGAACGCGCCCATGCGCCGCCCTCCGAGGCGTGCGCCGTGCGCCTGGCAGGCGTCCTCGATGACCGGAATCCCGTGCCTCTCGGCGATCGCCTGGATCTCGTCGATGCGCGCGGGCTGCCCGTAGAGGTGCACGGGGATGATCGCGCGCGTCCGAGGCGTGATCGCACGCTCGAGCTGGGCGGGGTCCATGCCCATGGTCACCGGCTCGATGTCCACGAAGACCGGCGTGGCGCCAGCCTGGACGACTGCCTCGGCAGTCGCGACGAACGTATGTGCGACCGTGATCACCTCGTCACCGGGCCCCACCCCGAGGGCGAGGAGCGCCACGTGGAGCGCGGCGGTGCCGGAGTTGACCGCGATGGCCTCGGCGGTGCCGCAGTAGGCCGCGAACTCGGCCTCGAGGCCCGCGACCTCCGGTCCCCCGATGTACTGAGCGTTGCGCAACACCTCGAGGACGCGCGCTTCGATCTCCGCGCCGATCGTCGAGTATTGCGCCTGTAGTTCCACGAAGGGGACACGGGTCACCGTCGTCATGCGCCACCTATCTCCCTGGCTGGGCATCACATCAGTGCTGAGAGTGGCGGGCGAAGGACGAATCGGACTCCGAAACGCGCCGACACGCCACCGGCGGGACTCCTCGTTATTGTCGAGTTGGCCGGTGGCTTCGGCGTGGAGCGGGGGTGATCAGTAACTCCAGGGTCACCGGCACCGCACGAAGAAGGGCGTATTCGCCGTCAGCGCTCCGGGGAAGCTGGCGTTCACCTGCGCGGGCGCACCGTCGATGTAGATGGACCAGCGGCCCCCCTCGAGGACGGCGAGCACCTCCACCGGGCACCCCGCGGCAGAGAGGTCGGCCACCATCTGGCCCGCGTTCGCCTCCTTCGCGAGCACCAGCAGCCCCACCTGCCCTCGTCCGGGACCCATCCCGAGGAACAGGTCGCCGCTGACGACCTCGACCTGGGGGGGCGCCGTACGGGCGAAGATCGTCGGGTTCTGCACCTCGCCGGCCGTGCCGTAGGCCGGGGTGATGCGGAACGTCGCCCTCGTCGTGCCCTCCGGCATCTCCATGAGGTACGAACTCGGGTGCTCCGCCTTGATCAGGGGGCCCGTTCGCGTGGCGGGGCCGTAGGGGCCGCCGTCGAACGACACCTGGACGCCCTCGCTGATCGCGTTGAATCGGAGGTACGAGCGCGCGGGCGCGGGCGTCTCGAAGACGAACGTGCGCTCGGACTCGGGCCTTCCGAAGCCGACCACGCGGCGATCGGTGCGAATGATCGTGAA
Source organism: Dehalococcoidia bacterium (assembly GCA_020845735.1). Classification (GTDB taxonomy): domain Bacteria; phylum Chloroflexota; class Dehalococcoidia; order UBA2979; family UBA2979; genus RBC038. Next base: position 8,220 of record JADLFF010000077.1, on the reverse strand, counting down.
CGGGACGGACGGGCTGATCGTGATGTTGTCCCAGTGCCACGTGTTCGGACGGCCGCCGTCCTTGTTCGCGCCATAGTTGTGGTGCCCGAAGGTGACCACGCCCTCAGAGAACGGCACGGTCGGGATCGCGGAATCAACCCAGACGAGGCCCAGCGTCGGCATCCAGACCTTGATGCGGTTGCGCGACAGCACGATCTCCACCGTCGAGCGCGTCTGTGCCGAGGGGTTGAGCACGCTCGTCCAGCTGGGCCCGGTCGGCTCAATCGCGGCCACACGATTGCGGCCGCCGTCGAACACCTCGACGTGGAACTGCCCCGAGTCACCATCGAAGAATGAGGCATCTCCACCCATCTCGATGTGGATGGCATTCCTCGGATTCCCCTGGCTCGTCGGAATGTCGTCATCAAGGATGCGCTGCTCCTGGTTCTCCCAGGGTTGTACCCACACACTCAGCCAGTCCCGAGATGACGTGGCAAACGTCGAGATATCGAAGCGAATGATCGCCGAGCCACTGCGCAGATCAACAAGCTGATCAGGCGTCAGGTAGACGCTGTCATACTCCACGATGCTGCCGCCGGGCACGTGCGTCATCATGTGGTCCCGACAGAGGAAGACGGTGCGTTCGTATTCGGTCACGGCGTGGGTGACGCCGCCGGTCTCGCCCGGCGCTTCGCAGTTCGGTCCGTGCTGGGCCTGCCCGGCGGCGCCGGGCCCATCGTGGGACTCGAGGACCGCCGAGTTGTACGCCACCTCCCAGTGGCTGCTCTCCAGGGGCAGCGGCCGCGAGGGCGTCCCCGAGAACAGCTCCTGGAACGAACCCGCTGCGACCGCTCGCGTGAGGGCTGACCACGACTGCGTGACCACCAGCGTCGCCGGGACGACCAGGAGTACTGCCGCCAGCACGCCGACTCTCGTGTATCGCACGCGTTATCTCCTCATCTCGTCGCCCACGAGGATGCTCAACTACTGTTCGGGGCGGGGACCCGTCCGTCAACGGGCCCGCATGGCAAACAGGTACCAACCGCCCGAGGCTCGACGTTGCTTCGACGATAGCCCGATGGCGCCCTCGAGGCTCCCGTGAAGCCCCTATCCCGGCGCACACGTCCGGTGAGTGCCGAGGCACGCGAGTACGTGTATAGTCCGCGCGCAAGCCGTCTGGCTGACGGCGTCTACTCAGAGGAGAGACCACCGTGGACTGGAACGACAACGCCGAACAGGCGGCCTTCCGCGCACAGGTCCGGGATGTCATCGAGACCCGGCTTCCGGAGCGCTACCGGCGAACCCACGAGGAAGAAGGCGGCGCGGGCTGGCAGTCCGACCGCAAGTCCTCGGACCCCGTGGCCAACCAGGCCGCCCAGGACTGGGCGCAGGCTCTCGCCGAGCGCGGCTGGATCGCGCCCCACTGGCCGAAGGAGTACGGCGGCGCCGGCCTGAGCCCGATGGAGCAGTTCATCTTCAAGCAGGAGATGGCGCAGGCGCAGGCCCCCGGCGTCGGCGGCATGGGTGTGTCGCTGCTCGGACCCACCCTCATCGTGCACGGCAACGATGACCAGAAGGCGGAGCACCTGCCGCGCATCCTCTCCGGTGAGGTGGCCTGGGCCGAGGGCTACTCGGAGCCGGGCGCGGGCTCGGACCTGGCCTCGCTCCAGACGCGTGCCGTCAAGGACGGTGACGAGTACGTCATCAACGGCCAGAAGATCTGGACCTCGGGCGCTCACACCGCCGACTGGCTCTTCGCGCTGGTCCGCACGGACCCGGACGCCCCGAAGCACCGCGGCATCTCGTTCCTGATGATGGACATCCACACGCCGGGCCTGAACGTGCGCCCGCTGATCAACATGGCGTGGCAGCACGGCTTCAACGAGACGTTCTTCGAGGACGTGCGCGTCCCCGTGAAGAACCTCGTCGGCGAGGAGAACCGCGGCTGGTACGTCGGCGCATCGCTCCTCGACTTCGAGCGCTCGAACATCGCGGGCGCCATCGAGAACCGGCGCCTCATCTCCAACCTCGTCGGCTACGCCAAGAGCGAGGAAGGCCAGCAGCGCTCGCGCCTCCAGCAGTCCGACCCGCTGCGCCACGAGATCGCCGAGGCCCACGTCCAGACCGAGGTGCTCTTCAACTTCTCGTTCCGCATCATCTCGATGCAGAACCGCGGCCTCATCCCCAACTACGAGGCCTCCACGAGCAAGCTGTTCAACTCGGAGCTGGTCCAGCGCATCGCGCGGCTCGGCACCAAGGTGTTCGGCCTCTACGCCAACCTCTGGGAGCGCCGCGAGCCGCTGGCCCCGATGGGTGGCCAGTTCACGAGGCTCTACGTGACCTCGATTCCGCGCACGATCGCGGCCGGTTCGTCCGAGATCCAGCGCAACATCATCGCGACGCGCGGCCTGGGCCTGCCTCGAGGCTAGCCGTCGTTTTCGCTCGAATGCGCACGAGGAGCGGCCGTGAGGCCGCTCCTCTGTGTCTCATCCAGTGTCCTGTGTTCTGCTGTGTTCTGCGCCCTGGCTGACGACGCGACCCGCCGTGCTACTGCTCGCGCAGGATCTCCGCACGCAGCTCGGCCGACAGGGCGCTGACGAAGGGCTCGCGCATCATGCCGTGGTGGTCGCCCCCCACCTCGACGATGCGGAGGCGCGGCAGGTCGTTCGTGCTCCAGCCGAGTGTTCGCGGGTAGGAGAGCGTCCGCGCTCGCACGAGGGTGACCCTCCCCTCGTAGGTGCGTGGGACGTGACGGCGCTGCACCTCGACGAAGTGCTCGGAGAGGTCGGCGAACCCGTGGCGCGACGCGAGCTCCGCGGTGGTGAGCGCGCTCTCGTCCTCGTCGAGTGCTGCGCTCCCGGCTGCCGCTGGAGCAGAGGTGTGCGCGTGCCTCTTCAGGGAACTGGCCGCGATCGTGAGGAGTCGCATGGGCCCCGCGGCCATCGTCTCGTCGGCGATCCAGCCGTAGCGACTCCGCAGATTGGCCGTGTCGAGGCGCGGGTGGTACGTGTCGATGAGCACCACGTTGCGGACGGTCTCGCCCGCCGCCTCGAGCAGCCGCGCCATCTCGAGGGCGACCACGCCGCCACCGGAGTACCCGCCGAGCACGTACGGGCCATGCGGGAACGCCTCGCGCAGGGCGTCCGTGTAGGCGCGCGCCATCTCCTCGACCGTGTGGTGCGGTGGCTGCTTCCCATCGATGCCGAGCGCCTGGATCCCGTAGAACGGGATGTCCGCCCCGATGCGGTGCGCCAGGTCACGCAGGTCGAGCACGTTGCCACCTCGACCGTGGACGCAGATGAACGGCTGCGCGCTGCCCGAGGTCTTGATCGGGACGAGGTACTGCTGCGCGGGTGAGTCGTTGCGTGGGGCCGTCGCAGGGCCGTCGGCAACGGACCCCGGGGTGCCCTCCACACGCACGAGGGCAGCCAGCCGCTCGACGGTCGGCGACTCGAACAACGTCGCAAGGCCGAGGTCTACGTTGTATCGCTGGCGCAGGCGCGCGAACAGGCGAATCGCGATCAGCGAGTGACCGCCGAGGTCGAAGAAGTCGTCGTCGACGCTCACGCGCTCGATGCCCAGGAGCTCGCTCCAGTAGCCCGCGATCGCGGCCTCCACGTCGTCCCTCGGCGCCACGAACCCGGCCTCACCGCCGGGACGCTCCACCTTCACGCCCGCGCCCCCGTTGTCCGCGAGCAGGCGCTCGACAGTGGCGAGCGACTGCGAGGACGCGATCACCTGGGGCACGGCGGGCCCCGCGAGGATGCGGTCGAGTGCCTGCGCACCCTCCCGCGCGGAGATGCCGAACCGCGCACCGGCCTCGAGGAGCGGGGTCAACGTCCGAGGGCGGGCGGAGGTCCCACCGCCCTCGATCCTGGTCTGGGTGGTGCGGCGGAACGTCGCATCGAGGACGGTCAGGAGGACGTGGCCGCCCTCGTCAGCGACGGTGACATCGAAACTGGCCGACGGCGCGTGTGGGTCCGAGCCGGACCGCATCACGACGTGCGCGACGACGCGCTGAGGAATCGGGGCGTACACGCGCGCCCTGCCGTAGGAGAGCGGCACGAGCACGCCGTCTGTGTCGCCCTGCGCGCGGATGAGGCCGAGGCCCGCACCGATCGCCGTGTCGAGCATCGCGGGGTGGAGCGCGTACCGCTCGAGGTCTGGCGCGAACGCTGCGGGTAGCTCGATCACCGCGAGGGCCTCACGCTCCAGCAGCTGCAACGCGCGGACGTTGTCCCACCGCGGCCCGAAGCGGAGCAGGTCCGCCTGCGCGGTCCCCGCCGCCGCGGCAGGGCGCGACACCTCGTCGAACCGTGCGCGGATCGAGGCGAGGTCGATCGCTGGCGGCTGTTCGACGAGCGGCCGGACCTCGGCCTCGGCGCACGTTCTCCAGTCGAGGTCGCCGCTGAGCAGGGCTCGAGTCGTGACCCGCCTAGCGTCCCCGGTCGGCGCGACCTGCGTCCGCACGCGCGTCGTGCTCCCGTCCCGGCCCCAGACCGGCTCGATGAGCGACAGCCCGGCGATCTCGAGGGGTGCGAACGCGCCGCCTCCGGCAGCCCGCGTGATCAGCTCGAGGTATGAGGACCCGGGGAGCAGTGGTGTCCCATCGGCAAGCCGGTGCTCGTTGAGCACCCACTGCGACTCAGGGGCGATCCGCTGTTCGAACGTCGCGGGTGGCGCGCCGTCGTCGAGGCGATGCCCGAGGAGCGGGTGCAGCTCTTCGCCGGGCAGCGCGCCCGCGGCATCCTCCGTGGAGCTTGACGCGAGCATGCCCACGTCCCGCCACATCCCCCAGTTGACGGCCACCGTGCGCCCGGGGCCCGTCCGCCGCGACGCGAACGCATCGAGGAAGGCATTGGCCGCGACGTAGTCCACCTGGCCGGCGGGCCCCACCAGCGCGCTCGTCGAGGAACACATCACGAACCAGTCGAGCGGCTGGTCGCGGAGCGCCTGGTGGAGGACGAGCGTCCCCTGGACCTTCGGCTTGAGCGTCAGGTGGGCCGCCTCGAGCGTCTTGGTCCCGATGGGCTCGTCGTCGGTCGTCCCGGCCGCGTGGATGACGCCACGCACCGGCCCGAGCTGCGCACGCACCTGCTCGATGGCCTGGCGCGTCGCGGCCCCGTCTGTGATGTCGGCGCGGACGACGAGGACGCGGGCCCCGCTCTGTTCGAGGCGGCGCACCGCCTCCTGCTGCGTGACCGAGGCCTCGGCCAGCGGCGTGCGCGCGAGCAGGGCGACGTGGGCTCCTCGGGAGACGAGGTGGGCCGCAAACGTGAGCCCCATCCCGCCGAGGCCTCCCGTGACGAGGTAGGCGCCTCCGGGATGGACCGGCACCTCGGTCGGCTCGGGCTCCGCGAGGGCGAGTGGCGCGGGCCTCGGGACCCAGCGTGTGCCGCCGCGCCAGGCCACGACGCGATCGGCGCCGTCCTCGTTGAGCTCACGCCAGAGCGAGGGCAGCACGCGGCGGTCCTCGCGGCGGGCGACCTCGATGTCGATCGTGCGCACGGTGATCTCAGGCGCCTCGCGAGGGAGGACGCGCGCGATGCCCTTCACCAGCGCCTGTTCCGGGGCCACCTCGTCGTGTGGCGCCACGGCTTCGCCGCCGGCGGTCACGATCGAGAGGTCGATCGGACTCGATGTCCCCTCGCCGAGGAGCGCCTGCGCCAGGAGCAGGAGGGCGTCGAATCCTAGCGCCTGGGCGTGGGTCGCGCGGTGCAGGTCCGGGTGGCGCTCGTCCGCGGCGAGGAGCCACGTGTGCACGATCTGCGTCGGGTAGCGGCCAGCCTGGCGCAGCATGCCGAGGATGCCCCGGTACCCCGCGGCGCTCGACGGATCGATCGCGAACGTGTCCTCGGAGCGGCGCACCATCGTGCTGCCCGGTTCGATGACGACGGCGTCCTCGCCCGCGGCGCGCAACTGCCTCGCGAGGTCCGCCCCGATGCCGTGCCGGTCGGCGAAGATCAGCCAGTGCTCGCGTGCTCGTGACGCGCGTGCGCGCTGCCTGCCGGTCTGCAGCGGCAGCGGCTCCCACACGGGCCTTGCGAACCAGTCGTCGAGGGGCAGGCGCGTCGAGGCACGGGCCGCGTCGCCCGGGTCGATCCAGTACGTCTCGTGCTCGAACGGATACGTGGGGAGCGCGACCCGGCGCCCCGTTCCGAGGCGCATGCGCTCCCACTCGACGTCCACGCCCGCCGTCCACAGCTGCCCGAACGCCCTCGCGAAGTACGCGAGGTCCGATGTGGCGTCATCGCGATGCCGGATCGAGGAGATCGCGGCCGCTGGCGCCGACCGCTGCTGCCCGGCCAGCGAGCGCAGCGTCTGCCCGGGGCCGACCTCGAGGAGGACGAGGCTCCCGCTGCCCATCAGCGTCTCGAGGCCGTCCGCGAATCGCACCGTCTGCCGCAGGTGCCGGACCCAGTAGTCCGGGTTCGTGGCATCCTCGTCGCGGACCCAGGTCCCCGTAACGTTCGAGACGTAGCGGCGCTGTGGCGGCGACAGTCGAATCGACCCCACGCCGGCGCGGAACTCCTCGAGGATCGGGTCGAGCATCGCGGAGTGCCCCGCGGCCGTCAGTTGCAGCCGCTGGAAGCTCACGTCGCGATCGGCCAGCGTGGCCTCGAGGCGTTCGATGCCGCTCTGCAGGCCCGATACCACCAGCTGGCCGGGCGCGTTGATCGACGCGACCGAGACGCCGTCCGGCAGCGCACCGAGGTCGGCCTCGGTGGTGGCGATGCTGAGCATGCCGCCGCCGGTGGACACGCGGTCCACGAGGCGTGCGCGCAGCACCACCAGGCGCAGCGCGTCCTCGAGGCTCATCACGCCCGCCAGGCACGCGGCGGTGTACTCGCCGAGGGAGTGGCCTGTCATCGCGACGGGCGTGATCCCGCGCGACTCCCAGAGGTGCGCGAGGGCGTACTCCACGGTGAAGATCGCCGGCAGCGCCGCCGCGGTCCTCGCGAGTGCGTCCGCGGCCTTGCCCGCCTCCGCCGAGGGCTCCGGGAACATCAGGGCGCGCAGGTCGAACTCGGTCAGCCGGTTCACGGCGTCGATGCACTGATCGGCGTACCGGCGGAACACCGGCTCGTGCTCGTAGAGGTCGCGAGCCATGTTCGGGTACTGGGAACCGCCGCCGGGGAACATGAACACGATCCCCGCGCGTCGTCCCTCTGCCCGGCCGCGCACCTGCCGGCGCGGCTCCTCGTCGCGCAGCGTCGCGATCGCCTCCGCGGGCGTGCGGGCCGCGATCACCCGGCGATAGGGCAGCGCCGCACGTCCCTCCTGGAGGGTGTACGCCACGTCGTGCAGCTGCGTTCCAGCGCGCGCCTCGAGGTGGGTCGCGAGCGCCTCGGCCTGTGCGGTGAGCGCCGTCTCGCTGCGCGCGGAGATGGGCAGGAGGTGCCAGCCGTGCCAGCCGTGCTCAGTCGCCGGAGGGGCGCTCGCCTCCTCGGCGGCCGCCGGCCACTCCTCGAGCACGATGTGTGCGTTGGTGCCCCCGATGCCGAGCGACGACACGGCGGCGCGTCGGATGCCGTCGATCGGCTCCCACGGCGCGCGCGCCGCGCTGAGGTAGAACGGCGTCGAGGGGAAGTCGACGGCTGTCGTCGGCGTCGTGAGGGTCGGCAGCGGTGGCAGCTCACGGTGATAGAGCGCGAGCGCGGTCTTGATCACGCTGGCCACGCCGGCCGCCGTGTCGAGGTGGCCGATGTTCGCTTTCGTCGAGCCGACGCGGCAGTACTCGTTGCCCGTTGCCCCGCTCTCGCGGAAGGCCTGTGTCGCCGCGGTGATCTCGATCGGGTCGCCGATGGCCGTGCCGGTCCCGTGGGCCTCGAAGAAGGAGATGGTGTCGGCGCTGACATCGGCAACGCCGAGCGCCTCGGAGATTGCCGCTGCGTGTCCGCCGACGCTCGGCGCCAGGTAGCTGACCTTCCCGGCGCCGTCGTTGTTGATCGCGGAACCGCGGATGACCGCGTAGATCGTGTCGCCGTCGCGGACGGCGTCGGCGACGCGGCGCAGGACCACGGCACCCGTGCCGCTGCCCAGGACGGTGCCTCGCGATTCCGCGTCGAAGGGCCGGCAGACGCCGTCCGGGGAGAGCACCTCGCCCTCCCGATAGAGGTACCCGCGGCCGGACGGCACCTCGATGGTGCTGCCGCCCGCCAGCGCTACGTCGCACTCACCGCTCAGCAGGCTCTGGCTCGCGAGGTGAATCGCCACCATCGAGCTGGAGCACGCGGTCTG
>JADLFF010000076.1 GCA_020845735.1 Dehalococcoidia bacterium | reverse complement strand
CCGTGGCGAACGCGTTGGGAGCGCTGTCCTCGATGACGTACACCTTCGGCGCGGGAACGTTCGAGGCCAGCGCGATCTCATCCACGATGTTGCGCAGCTGCTGGTACTCGGGGCCCTCCGCCGGACGTGCCTGGGAGGCCGCGAGCACGGCGCGGTCGCCCGCGAAGTATGAGCCCACCGAGGCGAACGAGGCGAAGGCCACGCCTCCGACGGTGGCGGCGACGCCCGTCGTCGCGTCCCCCGACAGCCCGTACCCCGCGCTGAACCCGAGGGCGGCCAGCAACCCCGCGACGATGACCACCAACAGCCACGAGCGGCGACGGTTCGCCGCCTGCAGGTCGAAGAACGTAGCCGCTGCCATGTGGCGCTCGGCGGCCGGCGCCGCTAGCGCAGGCGCACCTCAGGCACCTCGCGAGCCGCGTCCTCGGCCTCGAAGAAGTCGCGCGCCGTGAATCCGAGCGGCCCGGCGAAGATGACGCCGGGGAACTGCTGGATGGCCTGGTTGTAGTCGCGCACGACGGCATTGAAGTGCTGCCGGGAGAACGAGATCTGGTTCTCGGTGGTGCTCAGCTCCTCCTGGAGCGACATGACGTTCTGGTTCGCCTTGAGGTCCGGGTAGTTCTCGACGGTGGCGAAGAAGCCACGGAGGGCCTGGGTGAGCTGGTTCTCGGCCTGGGCCACCTGGGCGACCTGCGCCGCACCCGCGACGCCCGCCGGCCCCACGGCTGCGCTGGCGGCGAGGGCTCCCGCGCGCGCCTCGGTGACGCGGGTGAGCACCTCCTGCTCGAACCCCATGTAGTCCTTGACCGCGTTCACGAGGTTCGGGATGAGGTCATGGCGGCGCTTGAGCTGGACATCGATCTGCGCCCACGCCTCGTCGACGCGGAGCTTGCGCTGCACGAGGCCGTTGTACATCGCGATCACGAAGACCGCGAGGACGGCCACCACACCGAGGATGATCAGGAGCGTGGGCACTCGGACCTCCAGCCACGCGGTGGACCGCCTCCGCCAGCGGCTGAGCGCCGCCGTGGATCAGTACCGCTATCGATCAGTATAGGTCCGCGCCTCGCCACGACGGCGGTGACGCTACCACCAGCCGATCTTGTGGAGCTTGCCCTTGTGCTCCCAGCCATCGCGTCCCGCGCGCTGCATCCGGCGGAGGTGGCGGTCGCAGAGCCAGAGCGTGAGGCGCTCGCGGTCGTCGCCCACCCAGCGGAGGACGGCCGCCTCCTCGATGGGGTGTTCGGTGCAGAACTCGCAGCGCTGCCTCACCATGGGCACACGATAGCCCCTCGACGTGCGTGGGCGGGAGGCTCAGGCGCGCCGCCGCGAGGGCAACGGCGCTGCTCGGAACCCGAGGTGGGCCGCGACGTACGAACCCTCGGCGCCCTGCCATGCCTGCATCGCGGCGAGGTGCCCCGCGTGCGCCTCGAGGGCAACGCGCGCATCGGCGGTGGTGCGACGCGCGGCGGCACCCAGCTCGACGTGCGTCGCGAGCCAGCGACTCATCGCGGCACCGCTCGCGACGCGCAGCGCTCGCACCTCCTCGCCGTCCGCGACGCGGTAGAAGTTGGCGGCGAACGACGGCTGCGCCCGGCCGGCCTCGTGAGGCGGCCCATCTCCCGAGGGCAGCACGTGGGTCACGCGGCGCGCGCCGCCTCGAGGGCGTGGAGCAGGCGGTGGGTTGCCTCGGCGATCTCCTGCACCGCGGCGTCGAACGCCTCGGTGTTGCGTTTCGAGGGCTTGCGGTAGCCGCTCACCTTGCGCACGAACTGCAGCGCGGCCGCCTCGATGTCGTCGTGGCTCGCCTCGGCCTCGGCGTTGCGGAGGGTCTTGATGCTTCTGCACATGGTCTCAGCACGGCCTTCCCGCGCGCTCGGGTCGGGCACTCGAGGTCAGCGCCCCGCCCACTCGTCGCGCAGGACAGCGTAGTGAACATCGTCCGAGCGTGACCCGTCGCGGGCCGGACGCGCGGCACGGCGAGGCGCACCGCCTCCAGACCGGCGAGTCACGTCGTACTATCCGTGCGCGCTCGAGGGAGCGCGGCGAGGAGCGCACGATGATTGACGGCAGGTTTGGCCTCCAGGGTAGGACGGCGATCATCACCGGTGCGGGCTCGGGACTCGGCCGCGCGATGGCATACACGCTCGCCGATGCCGGCGCGAACATCGTGGGCGCAGCCCGTCGACTCGAACCCCTCGAGGAGACGCGCGCGCACATCGAGACCAAGGGTGTCCGAGGCCTGTCGATCCCGTGCGACGCCACAGACGCCGACCAGGTGGACGCCATGGTCGCGCGTGCCATCGCCGAGTTCGGACGCGTCGACATCCTGATCAACAACGCCGGCGGCGGCTCGGCGGGCCGAGGCAAGACCCTCCCCGAGCTGACCAACGAGGACTGGTTCGCCGGCATCAACGGCAACCTGAGCTCGGCGTTCTTCTGCTCGCGCGCGATCATCCCGCACTACCTCGAGCACGGCGGCGGCAAGGTGATCAACATCACCTCGGGCTGGGGGATGCGCGGCGGCCGCGGCAACTTCATGTACTCGATCGCGAAGGGCGGCGTGATCCAGCTCACGAAGACCCTCGCGATGACCTACGCGCGCGACAACATCCAGGTGACGTGCATCGCACCGGGGTCGATTCCACATCGCCAGACGCAGGAGCAACGAGCGCAGCGCGACTCACTGCAGCCGATCGGCCGCACCGGGTACGGCGTCGAGATCGGTCCGCTCGCCGTGCTGCTGGCCTCGGACGCATCGAGCTACATGAGCGGCGAGATCGTGCTCCTCGATGGCGGGGCGATCGCTGGAGGGGTCACGCCGGGCGGCCTCGTCCCGCACGCGGCGGACTAGCGGGCGGCACTCGCGGCACGCCTCGCCTCGAGTCAGCGCGCGAGGGGTAACGCCTCGGCAGCCTCGATCGCCTCGGAGATCTGCGCGCGCAGCCCGCGGTCGAACCCGTCCTCGAGGCAGGCCGGGCACGTCGGCTCCGCGGGCGCCCCGGTGTCGTAGAGCCGAACGCGGGTCGGCCCGGCGTCGATGAGGATGCCGCACACCGTGTCGACGGTGCGGGCGACGAAGAGGCGAGGCTCGAGCTCGTGCGCGTCGCGCAGCACGACCCAGTGCCAGTCGTCCGCGAGGTCGTTCATCGCCTTGGCGACGATGCGGTGGTCAGCCATGCGTACAGGGTCCGACCCTCACCCCTCGACGGCAACCGCGGGCTCGAGGGCGCTCGGTGGCGTGCCGGGAAACAGCGAGCGCGAACCTCGAGGTTCGCGCCCAGATTCGATCAGCTTCGGGACGACCGTCTCAGGACTTGCGCGCGCCGGCTCGAGACACCCAGCCGCGCTCGGGGACAGCGGAGAACTGCTTCTCGGCGCCGCAGTTCTTGCAGACGCCCATGCTCACGGCCCCGGACGGGGCCCCGATGACCCAGTGGTGGGTGGTGCACTCGGCAATGGACCTGGCTGACTTTGGCACGGGGAAGTTCCTTTCGAACCCCGCTCACGAGGCCGCTCGGCATGCGGCACTCGGAGACAGGGACGGTGCGCGCGAGGTCGTGAGTGCGCAGGCAAACGAAGAGGGGGCTCCCGCCGTGGAAGCCCCCTCGATGTTTCTTAGCGCCCGGGTGCGGCGTTGGCCACCACCTGCGCCGAGGATGTGACCATGCGGTTCATCGGGTAACCGCCCTGGCCGAGGGTACGAGGCCACTCCTCGAACAGGCGGTCGATGTCGAAGAACGGCGTCTTGCTGTAGAGCACGCGCTCCTGCAGGGGCTCCGAGAAGAGCGTGATCTTGTGCCCGGTCACGCCGTAGACGCGCCCCGTGGAGGCTTTGCCCTCGTCCGAGGCGAGCCACACGATGATCGGCACGACGTTCTTCGGGTCACGCGCGGTGCCCGCCGCCGCGAGGCTCGGGGGCGGCGTGTCGCGGTCGACGGCGAGGCCACGGTCGGTCATGCGCGTCGAGGCGTTCGGGGCGATCGCGTTGCAGGTGACGCCGTAGCGCTCGAGGGCGATCGCGTTCGACCTCATCAGGCCGAGCTTGCCCATGTGCGCCGCCGAGTAGTTCGGCTGGCCCGCGGAGCCGGAGATGCCGGCGTCCGAGGTGAAGTAGATGATGCGACCACCTCGGTCGCGCTCCTGGCGCCAGTAGATCGAGGCGAACTTCGTCACCGTGAAGCACCCCTTGAGGTGCGCGCGCACGGTGCCGTCCCACTCGTCCTCGGTCTGGTTGAAGATCATGCGCTCGCGGAGGATGCCGTGCGCGCAGACCAGGATGTCGAGGCCGCCGAACGTGTCGATGGCCGTCTTGATGATGTTCTCGCCGACGTCCATGTCGGCGACGTCGCCGATGACGCTGACGGCCTCGCCGCCCGCGGCCTTGATCTCGTCGACGACGGCGTTGACGCGGGACGGGTCCATGCCCATGCGGCCCTCGACGTCCGCGCCCGTATCCGCCACCACGACCTTCGCGCCCTGCTCGGCGAAGATCTTGCTGATCCAGCTGCCCATGCCACCGGCGCCACCGGTGACGACAGCGACCTTACCTACGAGATGCTGTGCCATCTGTGTTCTCCGTTACTCGTCACTCTGTTCGACGTGCAGCTCCGGCCGAGTGCGAGCTACGGGCTGAGCTTGGGCGCCATGCCGAGGTTCCCACCGGCGAGGGTAGTCGGCATGATCTCGAAGAGCGTGTCGATGTCCCAGTACGGGTCCTCGGAGTAGAGCGAGCGCTCCCACCCCTGCTCTTTCCAGATCGTGATCTTGTGGCCCGTGACGCCGATCGCGCGCCCGGTGATCTCTTTGCCCTCGTCCGAGGCGAGGTAGACGATCGCGGGTACGGCGTTCTTCGGGTCGCGCGCCGTGCCGGCCGCCGAGAGGCTCGGGGGCGGTGCGTCGCGCTCGACGGCGAGGCCGCGGTCGGTCATGCGCGTCGAGGCGCCGGGGGAGATCACGTTGGAGGTGACGCCGTAGCGCGCGAGCGCCTGGGCGTTCGACAGCGACAGGCCGATCTTCGCCGCGTGCGCCGCGGAGTAGTTCGGCTGGCCGGCGCCGCCGTTGATGCCGGCGGTCGAGGTGAAGTAGATGATGCGGCCGCCGCGCTCGCGCTCCTGGCGCCAGTAGATCGAGGCGAACTTCGTCACCGTGAAGCACCCCTTGAGGTGCGTGTTGATGACGCCATCCCACTCGTCCTCGGCCATGTTGAAGATCATGCGCTCGCGCAGAATGCCGTGTGCGCAGATGAGGATGTCGAGGCCACCGTACGTGTCGATCGCCGTCTTGATGATCTTCTCGCCGGTGTCCATGTCGGCGACATCGCCGATGATGGCGACGGCCTCGCCGCCCGCGGCCTTGATCTCGTCGACGACGGCATTGACGCGGCTCGCGTCCATGCCCATGCGCCCCTCGACATCAGCGCCGGTGTCCGCAACGACGACTTTGGCACCCTGCTCGGCGAAAATCTTGCAGATCCAGCTGCCCATGCCACCCGCACCGCCGGTGACGACAGCTACCTTGCCCTCGAGATGCTTCCCCGCCATGTGTTTCCTCCGCTTCGCGCCGGAGACTAGTCGCGAGCGTGGTAGCGCGTCAATCGCTCCGGTGATAATGCAGCAAGCACCTGACAACCTGCCGTCCTCACTGTCCGCGGCCCGACAGGATCTCGATGCCTGACCACGACGCAGCCCCGCCCCCTACCCAGCCCGACGCGGCCACCCTGCGCGCCGAGGCGATCGCGACCCTCGGGCGCGTCGGCGTCGCCGAGGGCGAGTTCACCCGCGAGGAACGGCTGCTCCGCCAGCAGTCGGGAAGCGAGGCGTCACCGGGCGACGTGCTCTGGGCGCTCACCACGCGGGTGATCGAGCGCCACACGCGGGCCCGCGACTGGGACGGCGCCGGGCTGGTCTACCTCGTGCAGGCGCGCTGGCTGCACGACCACGAGCCGGGCGTCGACTTCAGTGAGCCGCTACGCCTGGCGCACAGCGCCGCCGTCCTCGACATCCAGAAGCGCAAGCACCACGCCCGTGTCGCCATCGACGGCAAGCGCTGCTGTCCGGCCTGCGCGGAGCTGGATGGCGAGGAGTACTCGTTCGCGCGCGCCATCGAGGAGGGCCCCATCCCGAACGCCACGTGCGAGCTCGGCTGGTGCAAGTGCACCTGGCGAGGCGTCCTCCCCGAGCGCCGGCGACGGGGGTGAGCCTCGATGTTGCGGCGCACCGGGTGGGCCCTGCTCGTTGCGCTCACCCTGACCTCGTTCGCCTGCTCACCGCACACGGATCAGTTCGAGGAGGCCGCTGTCACGGCGCGGGCCGATCCCAAGAGCCGTCCTCTGTATCCGGCCACCCCGGAGTCACAGGCAGTCCTCCAGGGCGGCTGCCCTGCGACGATCCCCAATGGGCGGACGCTCCCCGAGTTCATCGCTGATCGAGGCGATCCCCAGCGGCACGCCGTCGGCGAGATGGGCACCGTTCTCCCACTGAACGGCCTGCTCACCCCCGCTCGGGCTGGACCGGCCCTGAGCTTCTCCTGGTCCTTCGATCGCGTGGACTCCGCCGCGCCGCTGGAGGTGAGCGGCCGGCGCCTCGACGCGAGCGGCCCGGCCCCACCTACAACGGTCGCCTTCATCAACGCGACGGGGCCGAGCGAGTCACGGGGACGCTGCAGTTCGCCAGCTCTGGCTGCTGGTTGATCACCGCCTCAAGCGGCGGCGCCACCCTGAGCTTCGTCGTCCTCCTCGTCCCGTCCGACTGACGCTCCTCGTCAATCACGTGCAGCGTTGACAGCCTTCCCCCGAGGCTGAATGATGCGCGCCGCCAACCACACGTAATGGAGGGAAACCATGGCCAACCAGATGCGCGAGGCCGCGATCGTCGGCATCCACGAGTATCCCCTGCGGGTGGCTCCGGGCCGCTCCGCGATGCAGATCAAGGTCGAGTCGATCAAGGCCGCCCTCGACGACGCCGGCCTCAAGTGGTCGGACATCGATGCGGTGTACGACACCAATGACGGCGAGGGCGGCGGCGGCCTCGGCATGGCGCCCTACCTCGGCCTCAAGCCGACCGTGATCGACACGACACAGGTCGGTGGCTCCTCCTACGAGTTCCAGACGGCGCACGCCCTCCGCGATATCGCCGCGGGCAAGGCGAACGTCGCCGTCCTGACCTACGGCTCCACGGCAGCCTCGAGCCGGCGCGCCATCGGCACCGGTGGCGCCACCGGGCAGGGCCTGCCGAACTGGCAGGGCAACATGGAGGACCCCTACGGGATGATCACCGTGGGGAACTACGCGCTCGTCGCGCACCGCCACATGCACGAGTACGGCACCACCACCGAGGACCTCGCGGAGATCTCGGTGGCAACCCGCCTCCACGCCACGCGCAACCCCGAGGCCGTCAAGGCCATGACCGACCTCCAGTTCATGGGCACGGGCGAGATCACGATCCAGGACGTGCTCGAGTCGCGCATGATCTCGGACCCGCTGCACCTCCTCGAGTGCTGCATGCAGTCCGACGGCGGCGGCGCGGTGATCATCGCGAGCCGTGACGTGGCACGCGGCACGAAGAAGAAGCCCGCGTGGATCATCGGGACCGGTGAGGCGATCAAGTACCGCGAGAACGGCGGCGACATCACCACCAGCGCGGCCGCGCAGGGCGGCCCGATCGCCTTCGCGGAGGCCCAAGTGACACCCGCCGAGATCGACATCGCGATGATCTACGACTCGTTCACGATCACCGTCGCGACCATCCTCGAGGACCTGGGCTTCTGCAAGAAGGGCGAGTACAGGGACCTCGCGAAGGGTGGGCGCTTCCGCTTCGACACCGCCCTCAAGCCGACGCTGAACACCGATGGCGGTGGGCTCTCGAGCAACCACCCCGGCATGCGCGGCATCTTCCTGCTGTTCGAGTCGGTGCGGCAGCTCCGAGGCGAGTCGACCTCGCAGGTCGCCGGCGCAAAGCTCGCGATTGCGCACGGCAACGGTGGCGCCCTCGGCGGTACGCACGCCGGCGGCAGCGTCATCCTCGCGGCCGACTAGCCAGACCTCGAGCACACGGAGCACAACGAGAAGGTACGAACGATGCCAGACCGACCACAGCCTCGGTTCCCCGAGCCCAACACGCAGAAGTACTGGGAGGCCGTCAAAGAGGGCCGCCTCACCTACCAGCAGTGCGCCGACTGCAACACGGTCGTCTTTACGCCTCGCATCCTGTGCACCGGCTGCGGCAGCAGCAACCTGGCGTGGAAGGACTCCAGCGGCGAGGGCAAGGTGTACACCTACACCGTGGTGCGCCAGAACCGAAACCCCTCGTTCGCCCCGCTCGGCGCGTACGTCCTCGCCTGGATCGACCTTGACGAGGGCTTCCGGATGCTGAGCAACGTCGTGGGCGTGAACGACCCCACCACGGACGTGAAGTGCGACATGCGCGTGAAAGTCGAGTTCGAGAAGCAGGATTCCGGCGAGTACCCGATTCCGGTGTTCCGGCCCGTCTAACAAACAGGTCGGCCCGTCCACGAGGAGGACCGCGCGTCACCTCGATGGATGGGCCGGCGACACCGGGCGCAACTGAACCTCCCCCGCTACCATGCACCAGCTTCGGAACGCGGGGGAGGACCTCTTCAATGCCACAGCTCTCACCGGTGCGACTCCCCCAGACGGTCACCCTCGAGGACCGGGAGCTCCTCCTGCGCCTGATGACCGCCGAGGACGCCCAGCGGATGCTCGCCTTCGCGCGCGCACTGCCGACGAGCGACCTGCTGTTCCTGCGCCGCGACATCACGCGCCCCGAGGAAGTCGCCGACTGGGTGAAGGACATCGAGGCGGGCAACAGCAGCACGATCCTCGCGCTCGATGGGGACGCGATCGTCGGCTACTCCGCGGTGGCGCGCAGCGAGCCTCGATGGACGCGCCACGTCGCCGAGCTGCGCGTCCTCGTCGGGGAGCAGTACCGCCGAGGCGGCCTCGGGCGCCTGCTCGTGACCTCGGCGTTCCGTGTCGCCGTCGACATGGGCGTCGAGAAGATGATCGCGCAGATGACCGTGGACCAGGAGGGCGCGATCAGCGTCTTCTACCGCCTCGGCTTCGAGGAGGAGGCGCGCCTGCGGAACCACGTGAAGGACCGCGACGGCCGCGCATACGACCTCATCGTCCTCAGCCAGGACGTCTCCGAGTACCAGCACATGCGGCAGGAGCACGGCGGCAGCTGACGCCGAGGCCGCGCGGCTGGACCTCGTTCCGGCGCACATCCCGCCGTCGGCATCGACGAGTCACCTACCCCTCGAGCAGGCTCGAGCGCGCCACCTCGGCGGTTCACTCAACGATGACCGAGCCGCGCATCCCGAGCACCCAGTGGATCTGGCAGTAGAACGAGTACACCCCCGGGTGCAGCGGCACGAACACCGCCTCGGACCCCGCCTTGGTGTACGGCAGCTCGCTCGACGGATCCCGGTACGCCGCGCCCTCGAAGACCACGCCGCCCGCCATCGGATGCATCGCGAAGTCGCCGTGGAAGTCGATGCGCGTGCCCACCTCCACCAGCACGCAGCGAGGGCTGTACCGCTCGCCCACGAACCCACCGAACGAGATCACCACGGGGCCCTCGGGAGGCAGTGCCAGCGGCACGTCGTCGCAGCCATCGCGCGCCGAGGGGCCCTCGAACAGACCACGAGGCGGCTCGTGCACCCCGCCGAGGGGCGTGGGCATCAGGCCGAACGGGGGTGGATCCGTGCTCGTGCTGGTCGTGCAGGCCGGGATCAGGAGCACCAGCACCGCGACTGCGATGGCCAGCCACCGCTTCATCCCGGGAGCCCCAGGAGCATCGCGCGGGTCAGCCGAGGCACATCCCGGATCGCGGCCAGCTCCAGGTCCGGGACGGCGTCGCCGCGCGGCGCAACTTCGCTGGCATAGCGACCCTGCCGCACGAGGACCGTCGTGCAGCGCTCGCCCAGCAGAGCCTTGATCCTCGAGAGGATCCCCGCGCGATCATCGAGGAACGCGTAGTGCGACGCAGGGAAGCTCCGCTCGACGGTGGCGAGTTCCTGCTCCTTGTGCGTCGTCACCAGCACCCTCCCCCCGACCGCATCAGCGATGCCCGCACGCTCGATCTTCAGACGCTGGTACTGCTCGTCCCCATCCGAGAGGACGGCCGTAAGCCCGAGTGATCCGAGGTGCTGCAGCGCCTCGAGCGCCCCCTCGTAGAGGCAGGCGCGGTAGTTCGCGCGCTGCACCGCCTCGAGGACCGAGCGGGGCGACCGGCCGAGCTCCGCCTCCACCCGTCCGCTCACCAGCGGCACGTCCACCCGGCCGATGTCGCCACGCACGGATTCGTAATGCGCCCAGAATCGCGCGGCCACCTCGTCCCCCAGCGCGTCGAGGCACCTCGAGATGCAGGCACGCACCCGGTCCCCATCGAGCAGGGTGTGGTCCACGTCCACCAGGACAACAAGGTCCGCCATGACGGGAGTCTATGGATCGCGGCTTTACCGCACGAGGGGTCAGCCGGGATACTGGCCGGTAGACCATTAACCGGCGCGGACCCACCGCCGCCGAGGCATGGAGGCACCGTGGCCGATCCACTCGCGCGGAACTACTGGTCCCGACGCATCTCGCGGCGTCAGGCACTCCGAGGTGCGGGCGTCGGGTTCGCCGGACTCGCCGGTGCGGCGCTCCTCGGATGCTCCGGCGACGAGCCGAACCCCGCGCCCCTGCCGTCCGCGACTGCCAGCGTCAAGGCTGCGCGGCCCGAGCCCACCGGCTCTGCCGTCGCCGCCGACCAGGTCCGCCTGACACCGGGCCTGTACCAGCGCGCCCTGGGACCCACTCCCGCCGAGGCGAATCCCGGCGTGAACGCGGTGCCGGGCGGCACCCTGGTCGATCGCTACCTCGACCCGAGCACGATGGACATCAACCGCACGCTCTCGTGCACGGTCCACCACACGATGAACCTGACGAACTCCAGGCTCTCGCGCCCGGCCGTGGGGGCGAGCGCCAACGCGCTCATCCCGGAGGTCGAGCCTGACCTCGCGAGCAGCTGGGAGGCGAGCCCGGACAACCTCGAGTTCACGTTCCACCTGCGCGCCGGCGTGAAGACGCACAACGTGGCCCCGGCCAACGGCCGCGAACTCACCGCCGAGGACGTGCGCCTCTCCCTCGAGCGGTACCGGACCGGTGGCTCGCAGAAGGACGTCTTCAGCGAAGTCGCCGCAATCGAGACGCCCGACGTCTCGACGGTGCGCATCCGGCTGAGCACCCCCCGCGTCGACCTCCCGGCGGACCTGTCGGCGTGGAGCTTCATCTGGATCAAGGAGCTCATCGAGAGCGACTCGCTCGTGCAGTCGAAAGCCGTCGGCACCGGGCCGTTCATCCAGGAGGAGTGGAAGAAGGGCAGCAGCACGACGTTCAGGAAGCACCCCGACTACTTCGAGCCCGGCCGCCCGTACATCGACCGCTACGTCGCGATGGTGGAGAACGACCTTGCCGCCCAGGCCGAGAAGTTCGCGAACAACACGTTCGCGTTCTGGAACGCCCTCGATGACGCGGACGCCGAGGCGATGGCCGGGCGGGTCGACGACATGGTGCTGTGGTCCCGGCCGCGAGCGCGCGGGGCCAACATCAACGGCTGGCAGTTCCAGCTCCGCGCCCCGGGGTTCAAGGACGAGCGCGTGCGGCGCGCCATCTCGATGGCACTCGACCGCACGAGGATCGACGAGACCCGCAACGCCGGGGACAACGCCAACCCCGAGGGCCCGTACTCGAACGCCCCGCTCCCCTGGCCGTACCTCTACGAGAACTACCCGACCGCGAAGGCGAACGGGCGCTGGTACACCCACGACATCCGCGAGGCGAGCCGCCTGATGCAGGCCGCCGGGTTCACGAAGGACCGCCCTCTCCGCTGGACGCACACCACGTGGTACGACCGCGATGTGTCCGCGGAGATCATCCCGACGCTGAACTCGAACCTGCCCGAGGTGAAGGTCGAGGTCAAGCAGATCGACTCGGCGACACAGGTGTCGGCCCTCGCGGACAAGAGCTTCCAGGAGACGACCGGCCTCGTCTGGGGCCCGCCCGGCAACTCCGTCGACCAGTGGATCTACCCCTGGTACCACACGAAGGGCGGGCTCAACTACGGCTCGAAGGGCAACGACGAGCTCGACCGGCTGCTCGACCAGCAGCGCCGCGAGTCAGCCCTCGAGGCGCGCAAGGCCACGTGGCAGAAGATCTGGACGGTCATCCACGACCAGGTCTGGGACCTCTGGTGGCCGGAGGCGCATCTGCGTTCCGCGTGGCACAGCTGGGTGCTGAACTACCGTCCGCACGCACTCCTCGATGGGTGGGTGTGCTACGCGAACCACAACATCACGTCAATGTGGCTCGACAAGGACGCCCCGCAGCGCTCGTAGCCGATGCCGCCCATCTGCTACCACCCACCGTGCTGGCTCGCGTAAGAGCCACCGGCAGACGAGTTCGGGACGATGAGTCTGTACTCACCCTTCGTCGATGTCGGAGGCAAGTAGGACCCGGCACGGCGGCCCGGGAGCCTACGGTCGCTTGGCGCCCACGGCCACCGCGATCGCGTCCGAGAAGAAGCGGTTGAGGCTGATGCCTTCGACGGATGCGCGCATCTGCGCCTGGTGGTGCAGTGATGGCGGAATGCGGAGCTGGGTCTTGCCGGAGTAGCGCTCGGGGTCGAGCGGCTCCGGAATCTCGTGGCCTTTCTCGAGCTCGATCTCGACCCAGCTCTCGATTGCATCCTCGAGGTCCTGGTTGGCCTCAGCGATGTCAGCGCCAGCAGCATTCACGCCCGGCAGCTCGAGCACGAAAGCGGAGTAGCCTCCGTCTTCCTCGCGGTTGAAGACTCGGTGGTATCGGGCGGCAAGCGCCGCGGCGACTCGCTCATCCATCTCGGGTCCCTCTCTCCAACGCATCGATGATCCGCAGCGCGGGGATGCGGTACATCCGCGACTGGATCACGATCGGCCGAGCCAGTCGCCGGTCTGCCGCGAAGTGCCCGCCCTTGGCTCGACGGACGTCATAGCCAGCCAGCTCTGCGAGGGCGATGAGCGAGCGCTGAGTGGCCTGCCCGGCCTTCCCTCGCTCTGCGTCCCAGTCGATCTCTCGCGGCGGCACAGTAGTACTATCGGTACTGAGTTAATCAGGGTCAATAGTGACCCTGATTCAAAGGGGAGTTGGGTTGGGTGCCGAGCGTGGATGCCGACCAGTCTGGCCGAGAAGCCGCCCCCTCACCCCACCTCGGCTGCGCTAGGCTGCGGCCTCGCACGGAGGGATGAGGCGATGACAGGCAGCAACGAGGGCGATGGCCGGACGTACGAGCACCTGATCCTCGAACGCCTCGAGGGCCACGTGGCGCTGATCACCCTGAACCGTCCGGAGAAGCTCAACGCGCTGAACAAAGGGCTCCAGGACGACTCGCGGGCGGTACTTGCCGAGCTCGCGGACGACGACAGCGTGCGCGCGGTCGTCGTGACCGGCGCCGGGCGCGGCTTCTGCTCGGGCGCCGACCTCACCTCCGGCGAACGCCTCGAGCCCGGCGCGGCGCCGCCTCGGGCCCCACACGCCCAGCGCCTCGACGAGTACGGCTGGGTCGGACGGCAGGCGCTCGCCTTCCACGGCTTTCCGAAGCCGATCGTGGCCGCCGTGAACGGCGTCGCGACGGGTGCAGGGATGAGCATGGCCCTCGCCTGCGACCTCCGAGTCGGCTCGGAGCTCACGAGGATGAAGACCACCTTCATCGAGCGCAGCCTCTCGCCCGACTCCGGCATGAGCTTCTTCCTCCCGCGGATCGTCGGGTATGCCCGCGCCGCGGACCTGATCTTCACCAGCCGCATGGTCGAGGGCGAGGAGGCGTTCGCGCTCGGCCTCGTCAACCGTTACGTCTCATCGACGGAGCTCCTGCCGACCGCGCTCGGGATCGCGAGGCAGATCGCGGGCTGGCCGCCCGTCGCGATGCGCAGCGCGAAGCGCGTGCTGCAGCACAACAGCGAGGCCGCCCTCGACGAGGCCGTGCGCTACGAGGGGTCGGGCCTCAAGTTCTCGCGACTCGCCCCGCATGACGTCGAGGAGTCGCGCCGCTCCTTCCTCGAGCGCCGCGCGCCGATCTACACGGGCGATTGAGGCGTTCCACACCACGGACGCGGTAACCTCGCTGAAACGATCCGCCGGTCGGCCTCCCGCCGGCACGCGAGGGGACGCCGACCATCCGGATACCGCTCCGCGAGACCGCGCAGGTCCTTTCGGGCCGGCGTTCCGTCTTCTACGGCTGGTGGCTGCTGGCTGCCTCGGTGGGCGCGATGGCGCTCGGCAGCGGCGTGTCATTCTGGGCGTTTGGCCTGTACATCGAGCCGCTGGAGTCGGAGTTCGGCTGGTCCCGCGCCGAGGTGTCGCTCGGGTTCTCGGCGGCGCTGCTCGCCGGAGGCGTCTCGGGCCCGCTCGTGGGTCGCTGGGTGGACGTCCGCGGCCCGCGATCCGCGATCCTCGTGGGCGCGACGCTGACGGCGCTGTCGTACCTCCTGCTCGCGACGACGAGCAGCCTCTGGCAGTGGTACGCCTACTCGGCGATCAACGCCGTGCTCCGCCAGTTGATGTTCTTCATCCCGTTCATGGCGCTCATCTCGAGGTGGTTTGACCGCCGCCGAGGCATCGCGACGAGCATCCTCGGGACCGGCTTCGCCCTCGGTGGCTTCGTCGTCGTGCCGTTCGTCCGGCTCGCGATCGACGTGCTCGGCTGGCGGGAGTCGTTCGTGCTCGCGGGCATCGTGATCGCGCTGACGTTCCTGCCGATCGGCCTGTGGGTCGTGCGGAACTCACCCGCCGACGCCGGGCTCCAGCCCGACGGAGCGTCCGCGGCCGAGGCGGCGGCCGCGCCGCCCCCTCAGGTGGGGCTGACGCTGCAGGAGGCCCTCCGCACGCCGCTGTTCTGGGTGCTCGCCTGCGGCTTCATGACGTTCTTCTTCGGCATGTTTGCGTGGCTGGTCCACCAGGTGCCGTTCTACGAGTCGGTCGGCATCTCGCGAGGCACCGCGGCGCTCATCGTGTCGCTGGCCGCCGGGGCAAGCGTCGTGACTCGGCTGGTGGCCGGGCTCCTCGCGGAC
Organism: Dehalococcoidia bacterium; assembly: GCA_020845735.1. GTDB lineage: Bacteria > Chloroflexota > Dehalococcoidia > UBA2979 > UBA2979 > RBC038. The sequence goes on along the minus strand of JADLFF010000076.1, from coordinate 2,771 downwards.
CGCGCCGCCCGCTTCGAGGCGGTCGTGATGGCGCTCGCGCTCGTCCTCATTGCGGCGATGGTGACGCTCTCGATCAGCACGGCACCGCTGGCGGTCGCCCTGTTCGTGGCCCTGTGGATCATCGGCACGGCGGGAGGACCGATGATGGAGGCGCTCATCCTCACCCGGGCGTTCGGCGTCACCCACTTCGCGACGATCCTCGGTGCAGTCGTCGTCGTCGAGACGGTCGGGCAGATCGTCAGCCCGACGGTCGCCGGTGCGATCTTCGATGCGACCGGCTCCTACGACCTCGCCCTGCTGGTCTTCATCGGCACGTTCGCGGCCTCGTTCGTGCTGTTCGGCATCGCGCTGCGCCTCCCGCGTCCGCTCGAGGCGAAACCGGTAGCCCTCGCCAGGCCGGGGTCCGAGGCGGCCGGCTAGCGCGGGCGCGTGGACGACGGTGCCGACGACGGCGCAGGCGACGGGGTGGCCGTCGCGATCCCGCGCGCCCCGGACATCGAGGGGACAGCCGTCACGCTCGCCGTCGCAGTGGCCGTGGCAATGACCGTGGCAGCGCCATCCGCTTCCGCCCGAGTCGAACTCGGTACCCCCGAGCTCAAGGCGGGCACGCCTGAGCTGGCCGGGCGAGTGGCCGTCGGCTGGGGTGCCAGCGGTGCCGAGGGTACGGCGGGTGCCAGGGGTGCCGGGGGTGGCGAGGGGCGCGCGCCGGTGGCTGGCGTGGCGGACGGCACCTCGCGAGACGGCGCGGCGCCCGGCGAACCATCGCGCGCGATCTCCCCGAGCGCACGCTCCTGCCCCTCGAGGTACAGCGCCATGCGACGGAGCAGCCGCTCCACCTCGGGCCGCGACTCCTCCCCGGCGAGCCGCTCGATGCGATCGTGCAACTCGGTGACCGCGTCGAGGGAGGCCTCGGCGGGCGCGCCGTTGCCCGCCGCGTCGAAGCGGCGCGCCCCCTTCACGAGCTCGGTCGTGGCGATCGCGACCTTCGCCTCGAGGCGCAACACGACTCGGGGAGCTGCGTCACGCGCCACCGCCTGCTCCAGCTCCGCCTGCCGGTGCGCCAGCTGGGCGAGCCGGAGGCGGGTGACGCCATCGCCGCGAGCAAAGAACAGGCGCACGTTCTCGCTGGCCTCCTTCACCGGGTAGAGGGCGTCCCCCGGGATGGTCTCCTCCGCCGCGTCCACAGCCGCGAACCCGCCCACCCCGAGGGCCAGCACCACCGCAGCGACCGTCGCGGCGAGGCGCAGCAGCGGCAGGCTCCACCATCGAGGGCGACGACGGGCGGCCGCCACACGCGCCGCGTCCGCCGCGTCGAGCAGGCGCGACTCCAGTGCAGCCGCGAACACCTCGGACGGCGGCTCCGCGAGGGACGCCACGCGGCCGGGCACCCCCAGCATCTCCTCGATGTCGGGACGGAGGTCGGCGGGCTCAGCCACGAGGGCAGCGTCGCGGCTCATCCCACTCGCCACGCGCGCCTGCACGCGCTCGAGCCCCCCGAGCGCAGCCTGCTCGCGCGCCTCGAGGTCAGCGGTCGGTGGCTCGAACGGCGCGCCGGTCATCGAACCACCTCGCGGGCAGCGAGGAGGCGGCGCAGGCGCGCCACCGCACGATGATGGAGCTGGTTCACGGCATTCGAGTTCTTGCCCACCACGGCTGCCGTCCGTTCGTTGTCGTAGCCCAGCACGTACTTGCAGACGATGACCTCGCGTTGCTCGTCCGTGAGCTGCTCGAGAGCGCGGCGCACCTCAGCCCGCTCGTCCTGCGCCACCACCTCCGCGAGGGGTTGCGGCGCACCGTCCGGCGCGTCCCCGGCGGCCTCGAGGGGTGCCTGCGGCCGTCGATAGCGCCGGCGCAGCGCATCGGCGTGCTTGTGCCGCGCGACCTGGAACAGCCACGCGAGCCAGGCCGCCTCGCGGTCCGCGCGCACGGACTGGATGCCGGCCAGCGCTGCCATGAACACGTCCTGCGTCAGCTCCTCGGCCTCGGCGGTGCTGTCCACGCGCGAGCGGCAGTAGCGGAAGACCGACCCGAGCGAGCGCCGGTACAGCTCGCCGAAGGCGTCCCGGTCGTAGGCGCGGGCACGCTCGATGAGCGCCACGAACTCGGCCGAAGCGTCCTCGGGCCCGCCCACTCGCTGCCTCTCGAGGAGCACGCACCGTGCGCTCTCCACAGACACGTTTGCACTCGGTAGGTCGCCACAGCCAGCGGCGACGTACGGGGGAGACCGTAGGAATCCCCCTACACGCCCTTACGGATTCTGACGAGATTCCCCGCCGCGCGCCCGTACATCGAGGGCGCGCCGCACGACTTCCCGAGCAACCGAGCGCACCACTCGTCGGCCGCGAGCCCGGTGCCCTCGCCCTTCCGAGGCTGACCACGACTGGAGTCCGCTTGATGAAACAGCTCATCGCCATCCCCCTCTCGATTGCCGGGGCCGCCCTCGTGGCGTCCGCCGTCGCGATGCCGTCCCTCGCGGGCGCACAGACGCCTCCCGAGGCCACGCCGACCGCACGCGCACGTGCCGCGGGCCGCCTCGAGCAGCTCCGCGCGCAGGTCCGCAACGCCGAGGTGGCGGTCGCCTTCGGACGCCTCCAGGGCGCCGAGGACGCGGTCATCGACTTCCGTGGCGCGGAGGGCCCCGAGCAGAGCCGCGGCCACCTCCGCTTCTGGACCGAGGACGACGGGTTCTACAACGGCGTCTCGCGCCGGGTCGAGATCAACGGACAGCACGTCCACGCCGAGGGCGGCGGGCCGCTCACGAGGCCGGACGG
>JADLFF010000075.1 GCA_020845735.1 Dehalococcoidia bacterium | reverse complement strand
GGTGAAATGCCAAGCGAACCCGGAGATAGCTGGTTCTCCCCGAAATGCATTTAGGTGCAGCCTCGGGGGTTATGCACTGGAGGTAGGGCTCTGAATGGGCTAGGGGGCTCACCGCTTACCAAACCCAATCAAACCGCGAATGCCAGTGCAGGTACCCCGGGAGTGAGACGGCGGGGGCTAAGCTTCGTCGTCAAAAGGGAAACAGCCCAGACCGCCAGCTAAGGTCCCCAAGTAGAGGCTAAGTGGTAAAGGATGTCGAGTTGCATAAACAGCCAGGAGGTTGGCTTAGAAGCAGCCACCCTTGAAAGAGTGCGTAATAGCTCACTGGTCGAGTGACTCGGCGCCGACAATGTAACGGGGCTTAAGCCTCTCACCGAAGCTGCGGCTCTCGCGTGAGCGAGGGGGTAGGGGAGTGTTCCGTCCAGCAGTGAAGGCGCGGCTGTGAGGCCGGCTGGAGCGTTCGGAAGTACGAATGCCGGCATGAGTAGCGTAAGGCGTGTGAGAATCACGCCCACCGTAAACCTAAGGTTTCCTACGGAAGGTTCGTCCACGTAGGGTTAGTCGGGCCTAAGCCGAGGGCGAAAGCCGTAGGCGATGGACAGCTGGTTAGTATTCCAGCACCACTGTATGAGCGTTTTAAGGTTAAGGCGGGACCCAGGAGGGTAGCCGGGGCGTGCCCATTGGACATGGTGCGTCCCTGGTTCGTAGGCGTCCGGTGGCAGGCAAATCCACCACCGGGTTAAGCGGAGGATCCGGGGGAAGTAGAGACGTCAGTCAAAGCGATCCTGGCAAGCCCATACTGGCAAGAAAAGCGTCGTAACTAGCGCATGTGGTGCCCGTACCGTAAACCGACACTGGTAGGTGGGGGTAAGTACCCTCAGGTGAGCGAGAGAACCATCGTTAAGGAACTCGGCAATCTAACCCCGTAACTTCGGGAGAAGGGGTGCCTCTGGTTGTGACGGACCTGCGTCCCGAGCAGCTGGAGGCCGCAGTGAGCAGGCCCAGGCGACTGTTTACCAAAAACACAGGTCTCTGCTAAGGCGCAAGCCGATGTATAGGGGCTGACGCCTGCCCAGTGCTGGAAGGTTAAAGGGAGGAGTGCAAGCTCTGAACTGAAGCCCCAGTGAACGGCGGCCGTAACTATAACGGTCCTAAGGTAGCGAAATTCCTTGTCGGGTAAGTTCCGACCCGCACGAATGGCGTAACGATCTGGGCGCTGTCTCAACGAGGGACTCGGCGAAATTGAGTTGGCCGTGAAGACGCGGCCTACCCGCAGCAGGACGAGAAGACCCCGTGGAGCTTTACTGCAGCTTGGCGCTGGAGGCCGGGCTTAGATGCGTAGGATAGGTGGGAGGCTTTGATCCGTCACTCTTGGGTGGCGGGGAGCCAACGGTGAAATACCACTCTTCTATGTCTGTCCTCCTAACCTGTGAGCAAGCATGGGAACAGCGTCTGGTGGGCAGTTTGACTGGGGCGGTCGCCTCCCAAAATGTAACGGAGGCGCGCAAAGGTCCCCTCAGGGTGGATGGCAATCACCCGTCGAGTGTATTGGCACAAGGGGGCTTGACTGCGAGACGAACATGTCGAGCAGGGACGAAAGTCGGCCAAAGTGATCCTACGGTCCCGTGTGGAAGGGCCGTGGCTTATCGGATAAAAGCTACCCCGGGGATAACAGGCTGATGATGCCCAAGAGTTCACATCGACGGCATCGTTTGGCACCTCGATGTCGGCTCGTCGCATCCTGGGGCTGAATCCGGTCCCAAGGGTTGGGCTGTTCGCCCATTAAAGCGGTACGCGAGCTGGGTTCAGAACGTCGTGAGACAGTTCGGTCTTTATCCGCTGTGGGCGCAGGAGGCTTGAGGAGAGCTGCCCCTAGTACGAGAGGACCGGGGTGGACGGACCTCTGGTGTACCGGTTGTCCCGCCAGGGGCATTGCCGGGTAGTCAAGTCCGGAACGGATAAGCGCTGAAAGCATCTAAGCGCGAAGCCAACTTCAAGATGAGGCCTCCCACTGGGTTAACCAGGTAAGTCCGCGGGCAGACCACCCGCTTGATAGGCCACAAGTGGAAGCGCAGCAATGCGTGCAGCTAAGTGGTACTAATGGACGAGGGCTTGACCCTTAATCAGGCACGAGCGCGATCGCGGTCCCGCAAGGGACTGGCGAGCAGTGCCCGAAGTCACTTCGTTGCTCGCGCAGTATTCGGTGTGAAGGTGCCGCCGACCCCTCGAACAGGGGTGGGCCGGAGATACGTCGCGGGATGGAGCAGCGGCAGCTCGTCGGGCTCATAACCCGAAGGTCGGGGGTTCGAATCCCTCTCCCGCTACCAGGCAACAAACAGAGGCCACCCGCGAGGGTGGCCTCTGTGCATGCGCGCCCCTCATCGAGGTGCTAGCGGCGGCGGGATCCGCGGCCGCGCGAGCCCTCGGCGAGGGGGCCGAGGTTCGCCCGCAACATCCACGCGTACTGGTCGGCGGCACGAATCGCCTCGATGCAGAGGTCCTGCGTCGCGAGGTCGCTCTCGCCGATCCGCTTCGCGCACTCCTGGAGGTGCTGCGAGTACTGCTCATAGCGCTGCGCCAGCTCCTCGACGGCCTCTTCCCAGGGCAGCTCGCGCACCTCGAGGTCCGGGAGGATCGAGGCGCGGGCGCTCTGCCGCACGGTGCCGGCGGGGATGCCGCCCAGCGCGCGCACGCGCTCGGCAAACTCGTCGGTCAGGAGGCGGAACGCATCGGCGTGGGTGTCGAGCGCCTCGTGGATCGCCTGGAACCCGGCGCCGACCAGGTTCCAGTGGGCCTGCTTGATCTGGCTCTGCAGGTCGGCGGTGGTAGCGGTGATCACGTTCAGGCTCGCGATGGCCTGCCGGGTCGTGGTCTCCTCGGCGGTGGCGGTCATGGGTCGCTCCTTCGCGTACGGCTGCGTGCGGTCACGTATGGCCCTCGAGGCTACGCGCGCGGCTGTTGCGACAGGGTTACAGGGAAGCGCGGCGCGTTGCACACCGCTCGGCAGGCGATCTCACCCGGCGGGGGGCTCGAGGCGGTACGTCCAGCCGGGCTGCCAGGGCGCGGGCGCCGCGACCACCTCGAGGAGCGGGCGGCCCTCGAGGAGGTGTTCGAGCGCGTACCGCGTCGCGGAGTGGCCCACGAGGAGGACGCGCTCGCCTGTCGATGGGGCGAGCTCGCGCAGGAAGGCACGCATCCGCGTGACCACGTCCTCGAGGCTTTCGCCGCCGGGGTATGGCGTCGTGAGGTGCTCGAGCCGGCGGCCGTGCACCTCGGCGGCTGGGCGGCCGTTGAGGTCGCCGTAGTTCCACTCGCGGAGTCGGGCGTCGAAGGTGACCGGCACGCCGGCTCCGTCGAAGGCGATCGCGACGGTCTGCCTGGCGCGGCCCAGGTCCGAGGCGATGACGCGCTCGATGTGGCCTCGGTGCCGCGCGCCGAGGGCGAGCGCCTGCTCGCGCCCGACCTCGGAGAGCGCGCCGTCGAGCCAGCCGGTCGCGATGCTCTGCTCGTTGTCGGTGGTCGTCGAGTGGGTCTCGAAGATGATGGTGGTCATGGCGGGGGCTTGCCTGAGTGCGTGGAGGCCTGCGATACTGCAGTCCTTGGTGGTTAGAGCGCAGCGGCCCCACCCGTTCTCATCCCGAACACGGAAGTGAAACGCTGTAGCGCTGACGATACTCCCCGGGCAACTGGGCGCGGAAAATAGGCCACCGCCAGGATTTACCGGGCCACCTGCTTGAGGTCGCTGGAGACAGCGGGCTTGAGTAGGTGGCCCGGACTGCATTTCCGGCCCGTCGCGCATCTTCGATGCCTCTTGACCTGCAATCGGATCTCGCCTGCTGGCGCTCGGCCGGTTCGCTGTCGGTGCATGGCCTTCGCCAGGCTGGCTCGATGAGCACCCTGCGCTGCGCCCTCGACGCGCGTCACGCCGAGGACGCCGCGGGACCATCCTTTGAGCACGCAGGGATCACGGGATCTGGCCGGCTGTCGATACGCAGTCGAGCAGTCGTGATACCATCCCTGCTTGCCCGGCGGGTTCGCGAGGAGCGACTGAGTCGGGACATCTTGACCACCGGAGGCCCTGGAACTTTGACCAATCCCACCACTGAGCCCGAGATCATGGACATGGCGCTCCTGCTGGAGACCGCCGGAATCTCGGAACCGCGCACGCTACGTCGAGGCGAGGTCGTCGAAGGTCACGTGATGCGCACGGACCGCGACGGGATCCTCGTCGACATTGGCTCGAAGTCCGAGGGCGTCGTACCGACCAACGAGATGCACTCGCTGGGTGCCGATCCACTGTCGAAGCTGCAGCCCGGCGACGCCGTGCTCGTCTTCGTCGTGCAGCCGGAGACCGAGGAGGGCCAGGTCCTGCTCTCGATCGACCGCGCGCGCGGCGAGCAGGGCTGGCGCGTCCTCCAGGAGCGCTTCGAGAGCGGCGAGATCTTCGAGGCCGAGGTCACGGGCTTCAACAAGGGCGGCCTCCTCGCCAACGTCGAGGGGGTGAACGCCTTCATCCCGATGTCGCAGGTCGTGGGCGCCAAGCCCGGCGCCGACGCCTCGAACCCGCTCTCCGCGCAGGTCGGCCGGCAGCTGCGGCTGAAGGTCATCGAGATCAACCGCCGCCGCAACCGCGTCATCCTCTCGGAGCGCGCCGCGCTTCAGGAGTACCGCGCCGAGCAGAAGGAGCGCCTCCTCGACGAGCTCGCCGAGGGCGAGGTGCGGACCGGCACGATCACCTCGATTCGCAACTTCGGCGTCTTCGTCGACCTTGGCGGCGCCGACGGCCTCGTGCACCTCTCCGAGCTGTCGTGGGACCGCAACGTCAACCCGGAGGAGATGTTCCGGGTCGGCCAGCAGGTCCAGGTCTACGTCATGCGCGTGGACCGCGAGACGAAGAAGATCGCGCTCTCCATTCGCCGGGCCGCCCCCGAGCAGTGGGAGCAGCTCATCACTCGCTACCAGGTGGGCGACGTCGTACCCGGCGTCATCACCAAGCTGGTCGCATTCGGTGCGTTCGCGCGCCTGCCCGGGCCGGTCGAGGGCCTCGTGCACGTCTCCGAGCTGGTCGACCGCCGCATCGCCCACCCGCAGGAGGTGGTCGAGGAGGGCGACGTGGTACCCCTCAAGATCGTGCGCATCGAGCACGACCGGCATCGCCTCGGCCTCTCCCTCAACGAGGCGCGCGGCGAGGGCGAGCTCAAGGGCTGGCAGTTCGACCAGAACGGCCGCGTCCTCGCGCTCCCCGAGGAGGCGACTGAGGCGTTCCCGAACGAGAGCGGCGCGATGGACGCCCGCCTCGAGGGCCGCCGCGCCGAGGCCGCACGCATCGCCGCGTCGCCGGCGCCCGTCGCCGACCGTGGCGAGCCGGGTGACCGCGATCGGGGCGAGGCGCCTCAGCGGATGCGTGAGCCGGAGGCAGCGCCGATGACGGCGATGGCCGCGGCCATGGCCCAGGCCCAGGCCGAGCTCGAGGCGCGGGAGTCCTCGGACAGCTAGCGTCCGCACGCCCCGGGGATGATGCCCGGGGCATCATCAGTGTTCGATTGAGGTAACGGGCGTTGCGCCTCGCACGCCCGTTACGCGTTCCGGCGGAGGTTTCACTTCCCCTCCAGATGCAGGACGGGGCCCCATACAACATGCGCGCGGTACGCGCCCGTAAGGGAAACCCCGATAACTCCAGCCGCCGTCAGCCCGCATGATGGACCGACGGTGACCTGCCCGAACGGGCGACACGCGTGGCTCGAACCTCGCGAGGGCGTGTGTTAGCCTGAATGGGAACGACGGGAGTCAACAGATGGCCGATCGTTTTGACAAGTTTACCGAGCGCGCTCGCCGTGTCCTGACTCTCGCCCAGGAAGAGGCGCAGCGCTTCAATCACAATTACATTGGGACCGAGCACCTGCTGCTCGGACTGGTGCGCGAGGGCGACGGCGTGGCCGCCAAGGTCCTCTCGAACCTCGGCGTGGAGCTCAACAAGGTCCGCTCGGCGGTCGAGTTCATCATCGGCCGGGGAGACCGTTCGACCTCGGGGGAGATTGGCCTGACGCCTCGCGCGAAGAAGGTCATCGAGCTCGCCGTCGACGAGGCGCGCAGGCTGAACCACTCGTACATCGGCACCGAGCACCTCCTGCTCGGGCTGGTGCGCGAGGGCGAAGGCATCGCCGCCGGGGTCCTCGAGAGCCTGGGCGTCAACCTCGAGCGCGTCCGCACCGAGACGCAGCGCATCCTCGCCGCCACGCAGCCGCAGCAGCAGGCCGCGGCCGCCGGGGGGCGCCAGGCGCGCACGCCCACCCTCGACCAGCTGGGCGTGGATCTGACCGCCGCCGCGCGCGCGGGCCAGCTCGACCCGGTCGTGGGACGCGAGAACGAGATCGAGCGCGTCGTCCAGATCCTGTCGCGACGCACGAAGAACAACCCGGTGCTCATCGGCGAGCCGGGCGTCGGCAAGACGTCCATCGCCGAGGGCCTCGCGCACCGCATCGTGAACGGCGACGTGCCCGACACGCTGCTCGGCAAGCGCATGCTCACCCTCGACATCGGCCTGCTCGTCGCGGGCACGAAGTACCGCGGTGAGTTCGAGGAGCGCCTCAAGAAGGTCATCGAGGAGATTCGCTCCTCGGACAGCTGCATCCTGTTCATCGACGAGCTGCACATGCTGGTCGGTGCAGGCGCGGCCGAGGGTGCGGTCGACGCCGCGAACATCCTCAAGCCGGCGCTCGCCCGAGGCGAGATCCAGGCGATCGGCGCGACCACGCTCGACGAGTACCGCAAGCACATCGAGCGCGACGCCGCCCTCGAGCGGCGCTTCCAGCCGGTCCGTGTGGACGAGCCAACGGTCGACGACACCGTGCAGATCCTCAAGGGGGTCCGCCCGGCCTACGAGGAGCACCACAAGCTCACGATCTCGGACGATGCGCTGCGCGCCGCGGCCGAGCTCTCCTCACGCTACGTGACCGAGCGGTTCCTGCCCGACAAGGCGATCGACCTCGTCGACGAGGCGGCGGCGCGCGTGCGCATCCGCCGCTACTCGACGCCCCCGACCGTCCGCGAGGCGACGAAGGGCCTCGAGGCCCTGCGCCGCGAGAAGGACCAGGCGATCGCCAACCAGCAGTACGAGTACGCCGCGGAGCTCCGCGAGCGCGAAGTCCGGCTGCAGTCCAAGCTCGAGGAGCTCGAGCAGGAGGTGCAGACCGAGCGGACGGGCGATCAGCCCATCGTGTCCGAAGAGGACATCCGCGACGTCGTCTCGATGTGGACGGGCATCCCCCTCACCCGCATCGCCTCCGAGGAGTCCGCGCGGCTGCTCGAGATGGAGACGTACCTCAAGGCGCGCGTCATCGGCCAGGACGAGGCGGTCGAAGCCCTCGCCAAGGCCGTGCGACGTGCCCGCGCAGGCCTCAAGGACCCGAAGCGCCCCATCGGGACGTTCATGTTCCTCGGCCCCACGGGCGTCGGGAAGACGTACCTCGCCGAGCAGCTGGGCGAGTTCATGTTCGGGTCGAAGGACAACATCGTTCGCCTCGACATGTCCGAGTTCATGGAGAAGCACACGGTCTCGCGACTCGTGGGCTCACCTCCGGGCTACGTGGGCTACGACGATGGCGGCCAGCTGACCGACCTGGTGCGACGCCGCGGGTACTGCCTGATCCTCCTCGACGAGATCGAGAAGGCGCACCCCGACGTGTTCAACATGCTGCTCCAGATCTTCGACGACGGGCACCTGTCCGACGCCAAGGGTCGTAAGGTGGACTTCCGGAACACGATCATCGTCATGACCTCCAACGTGGGGTCGGACCTGATCCGCAAGGACTCGCGCCTCGGCTTCTCCGTCTCCACGGACGAGATCAAGACCGCCGAGGACCAGTACCGCCGGATGAAGGACCAGGTGACCGAGGCGATGAAGCGCGTCTTCCGCCCCGAGTTCCTGAACCGCATCGACCAGTCCGTGGTCTTCCACGCGCTCACGCCGGACAACATCCGGAAGATCGTGAACCTCGAGCTGGCCGACGTGCGCGACAACCTGCGGCAGAAGGACATGACCCTCGTCGTGTCCGACGCGCTGCTTGACCACCTCGGAACCGAGGGCTTCGATCCGGTCTTTGGCGCTCGGCCGCTGCGCCGGGTGATCCAGAACGAGATCGAGGACATGCTCTCCGACAGGGTGCTGGACGGCACCTTCGAGGAAGGCGACACGGTCCACCTCGACTACGAGGATGGCAAGGTCGTCGCGACGAAGGTCGTGGAGGCCGAGGCGCCGCCCCCGGAGCCCGCCCTCGCCTAGTCAGCGTTCCACATCGGAACTCAGGAGGGGCCTCGAAAGAGGCCCCTCTGCTGTTCGTGGGCCCCGCAAGAGGCCTCTCTGCTGTTCGTGGCGCCTGAGGGCTATACCGGCTCGGCGAAGGTGATCCGGTTGCCGTCGGGGTCCAGCACGCTGAACTGGCGCAGGCCGTGGGGCATCGTCGCGAGCTGCTCATCGGGCTTCACGACGCCGCGCGGCGCCAGCTCCTCGTAGAGGCCGTCCACACCTCGGAGGTGGAAGCGGCAGTTGCCCGGGATGTGCGCGAACTCGTGCGTCCCGCCATCGAGGTGGAGGGCCATCTCCCCTCGACGGACGCCGGCGTACGGAACCACATCGCCCATGTCGAACTCGGTCGCGAAGCCGAGCTGGTCTCGATAGAACGCCAGGCTCCGAGGCACGTCGGTGACGCTGAGGACGGGGATGGCGGCGAGCAGCTGGACCTCGTGCACCCCGACACCTCCGTCGTCGCCGTCGCCTCGGACTTGGCCTCATGCTACTACAGTCGGCATATCCGATTGCTGCAGGGGGGGCCGAGGCGCGTCAGTCGCGGAAGCCGCCCCAGCCCCTCGAGGGGGCGCGGCGGAGCGCGACGCTCTCGATGAGGCCGATCGCGGTGCAGGCGACGATCAGCGAGGTGCCGCCGGCGCTCACGAAGGGCAGCGTGATCCCCGTCGCGGGGAACAGCCTCAGGTTCACCGCCACGTGCAGGGCCGCCTGCCCCACCAGCACTGAGGTCAGCCCGGCCGCCAGCAGCCTGCCGAACTCGTCCGAGGCGGTGCGCGCAACCGTGTAGCCGCGCCAGGCGATCAGCCCGAACAGCGCCACGACGGCGACCGTCCCCGCGAGCCCGAGGTCCTCGGCGAGCTGGGCGAAGACGAAGTCGCTGGCCCGGGCCGCCACGTGCGCGAGGGCCGACTCGGTGCCGCCCCACGCATCGAACACCCCGTGCCCGCGCAGGCCGCCGGAGCCGATCGCGATCTCGGCCTGCCTGAGGTTGAAGCCGCTCCCGAGGGGGTCACGCGCAGGGTCGAGGAACACCGCGAGCCGCTCTCGCTGGTACGCGGGGACGGCGATGGCGAACAGCAGCGGGAGGACGCCACACCCCAGCGCCAGCAGCATGCCGATCGTTCGCCATCGAGCGCCGGCGGCCACGGTCAGGGTGAGCCACGTCATCGCGAGGACGAGCGACGTGCCGGTGTCCGGCTCCACGAGGACGAGCGCGGTGACCAGGCCCGCGAGTGCCGTCGAGAGCGCGAGCACGGCACCTCGAGGGAGGCGGTCCGCGAGCAGCGCAGCCAGCGCGGTCACCAGGCCGAGCTTTGCCACCTCGGAGGGCTGGAACGAGACGGGCCCGAGCTCCAGCCAGCGGCGCGAGCCGTGCGTCGCGAGGCCCACGACCAGCACGGCGACGAGCAACGCGACGGTCCCGAGGTAGACGGGCTGCGCGAACCGCCTCAGCAGGCGGTAGTCGAGGAGCGCGGCGACCACCATCGAGGCCAGCCCCAGCCCGCCGAGGCTGATCTGCCGCAGGCCGGCGCCGCCCGCAGCATCGAGGGCCGCGCGTGGGGACGCCTCGGTGGAGGCGACGGTGAGCACGCCCAGGCCGAGCAAGGCGAGTGCGGCGAGGGGCAGCGCGGGCTCGAACCGCGCGCGAATCGTCCTCATGGCTGGGCCTGCACGCCGGCGCCCGTGCCCTTCGACAGGCTCAGGGCGAACGGATGAGATGCGGGGCTCCGGCTGGCGGGCGTGTCCTTCGACAGGCTCAGGGCGAACGGACGAGGTGACGGGCGTCGGGTGGCGCACGCGCGCTTCGACAGGCTCAGGGCGAACGGATGAGGTGACGGGCTGAGGGGGGCGGGCGTGCCCTTCGACAGGCTCAGGGCGAACGGATGAGGTGCGGGGCTCCGGGTGGCGGGCGTGCCCTTCGACGGGCGCCGGGCGAACGGATGAGGTGGCGGGGCTGGCGACGGGCGCGCGGCATGCACCCTCACCGGGAGGCCTCGACGAGTGGGGGCGGGAGGCGGAAGTAGGACTCGAGGATGGAGCGCGCGATCGGGGCGGCGTGCAGCGCGCCCACGCCGTGCTCGATGTAGACCACGACCGCCACCTCGGGCCGCTCGAACGGCGCGAACCCGATGTACCAGGCGTGCGAGTCGTACGAGCCGTCCGCGGCGATGCGCCCGAACTCGGCGGTGCCGGTCTTGCCACCGATGGTCATGCCGGGGGGCTCGCCGAGGTCGGCGGTGCCGCCCGCGTCGGCCGCCATGCGCATCGCCTCGCGCACCACCGCGAGGTGCTCCGGGGCCACCGGGATCTGCCCGCGGACCTGGCGAGGGGTGGGTGTCTGCTGCTCGCCTCGGCGGAGCGCCGTCACGAGGCGTGGCGCGAGCACGTCGCCGCCGTTCGCGATCGCGGCCGTCATCACCGCCATCTGGAGGGGCGTCGTCGCGAGGTACCCCTGCCCGATCCCCAGCGTGTACGTGTCGCCGAGGACCCACGCGTCGCCGACCGACTCCTCCTTCCACGCGGGGTCGGGGACGAGGCCGCCCGCCTCGCCCGGCACATCGAGGCCGGTGGGCGCGCCGAGGCCCGCCGCCCGTGCATACCTCGCGATCCGGTCCACGCCGAGCCCCTCGAAGAGCTGGCGGCCGTTCTGCGCGTAGCCTCCGGCGAGGTAGTAGAAGTAGACATCGCTCGACCGCGCGATGCCGCCATAGAGGTTGAGCGTGCCGAGGGCGGCCCAGTCACGGAAGACGTAATACACATCGGGGCGGTACTGGTCGCGGATTGAGATCGAGCCGGTGCTCGTGATCGACGTCGAGGGGACCGCGACGCCCTCCTGCAGCGCGGCGGCGGCGACCAGTGGCTTGAAGATCGAGCCGGGCGCGCGCACCTCCATGAACGAGCGGTCGACGAGGCGGCGGTCGGGGTCGCGGATCACGGCCTCGAGGGCAGCGTCGTCGCGCGCGCTCCCGAGGAGGTTCGCCTCGAACGAGGGGGTCGAGACCAGCGCGAGCACCTCGCCGCTGCGCACATCGAGGACGACGGCCGCGCCCGCCTCGCGCGGCGAGTCCGTGTTGCCCCACTTCGTGATGTCGAACTCGCCGAGGGCCCTGCGGATCCCGTTCACCAGCGCGTCCCGCGTCTCGTGCTGGAGGCGCATGTCGACCGAAAGCACGAGGTCGGCGCCGGCCTCGGGAGGCGTTTCGCTGAGGACGGCGAGCGGCCGCCCGTAGTTCGTCGACCGCACGAGCTGGTGGCCCGGCCTGCCTCGGAGGACCGCCTCGTACCAGCGTTCGAGGCCGGACGCACCGACTCGGGCGTCGAGCGGGTAGCCGAGCTGCGCGTACTCGGGCGCCTCCTCCTCGGTGAGCGGGGCGACATGCCCGAGGACGTGCGCGAGCAGGTCGCCGCCGCCGTACTGGCGCATGGGGGCGCTGACCACTCGAACGCCGGGCGTGGCCCCGAAGGCGGCACGGAGGCGCACGGCATCCTCGTGGCCCAGGTGGCGACGCAGCACGATCGGGGCCAGGGGGTCCGCCGCGGTGCGGCCGGTGGCGAGGCGCGCCTCGAGGTCCGCGCGCGGCACGCCACTCTCGCGCTCCAGCGTCGCGAGCGTGGCCTCGAGGGCCGCGCGCTCGACGGGCATGTCGCCGGGTACCATCGCGAGGGCGAACGTGGGCACGTTGGTCGCGAGCACGTTCCCGGCCCGGTCGAGGATGCGCCCGCGGCTGGGCTCGAGCTCGACCTCGCGGAGCCGCTCGTCGACGGCCACCTGGCGGTAGCGGGCGGACTCGAGGACCTGGAGCTGGACGAGCCGTCCGACGAGCACCGCGCCCACGAGGAGCAGCAGCGCCTGGATCACGCCGAGGCGGCCACGGCCCGGCACCTCGTTCACCCGAACAGCCCTCGCTCACGGGGGCGGAACGGGAACAGCGCGAGCGCTGCCGCGAGCGCCGCGACGGCCGTCCAGCCCGTGCTCGCGAGCGCCGCCGGCAGGGGGGCGACGGTCGGGCTCGCGGCCAGGATCGCGAGGTAGGCAAGCGCGCCGGCAGCGCTCGCCACCACCGAGCCGGCGATCGCGTGTGCGGAGCCGAGCGCGCGCCCGGCGATGCCGAGCAGCAACGCGGGTACGAGGGCGATGAGGAGCCAGCCGACTGCCTGCTCGGACGCCACGCCGAGGATCCACGCGACGGGCGGTAGCGCGACCGCCGGCTCGATCGGGTGGCGGACCACGGCCCACGTCGTCACGAGGGCGACCGGCAGGACCGGGAGCGCATCGGGGCTGTCGACCGTCAACTCGAGGGCGAGCTGCGTGGCCGCGAGGACGACCGCGATCGCCGTCGCGATCCCCGCCGCGAGGAGTGCGCTCACGGCAGGGCCTCGGGGAGCGGGTCCGTGCCCGGCCTGAAGTCGACGAGCACCAGGACGTGCTCGAGGCGCCGGTAGTCGGCGAACGGCTCGATGCGCACGCGCTGGAACAGGTCGCCCTCCTGCGCGCTCACGCTCGTCACGCGCCCAATCGGGAGGCCCGCCGGGAGCTGCCCGCCGAGCGCCGAGCTCAGGACCACGTCGCCCTCGACGCCGGGTGTGCCCACGGGGACGAACTCGAGGCGAAGGCCCTCGGGGCCGCCCGCGAGCGCGACCGGCTCGCGCGACCGCTCGAGGAGCGCGGCCACCGTCGAGGCGCGGTCGGTGAGCAGGCGGACGCGCGCTGTGCGCTCCTCGACGCGTGACACCACGCCGATGAGCGTCGCGCCGGGCCCGAGGGCAGGCTGCCCGACGCGGATGCCGGCGTCGCGTCCTCGCCCCACGACGAGGACGTCGCGTCCCGGTGCAGGGTCGCGGAGCAGCACCGAGGCGCTCACCTGTGCGCCCGAGTCGCGCCCGGCCGCCTCGATGAGCGCCTGCACCTGTGTCTCCGCCTGGATGCGCTCGCGGAGCAGCGTGACCTCGCTCGAGAGGCGTGCGTTCTCGAGGCGGAGCGCGGCGTTGCCCTCGGCGAGCGCGCGCGTTTCGCCGGCGTTGAGCACGACCGCGGCGACGGGCCGCAGGGCGTCCTCGATGGTGCGTACGACCGGGGCGACGAGGAGCAACGCGCGCTCCTCGAGGGGTGCTGCGACGGGCAGGGCGGCGGACGCCAGCATCGTGAGCCCGAGGAGCACGAGACTGCCGAGCCACGTCGAGGTGCGCCGCGCGAGCACGAGTCAGCTCCCGGTCCTAGCCCTCGGTCCTCAGCCCTGGCGATCGGCTCAGCGCAGCGGCTTCCGCGACGCGACGGCCGCGCGCACGGCCTGGAGCGTGGCGGCCTCCTCGAGGGCTTCGCCGCAGCCACGGACCACCGAGCGCAGCGGCTCCTCGGCGACGTACACGGGGAACCGCGTCTCGGTGGCCAGCCGCCGGTCGAGGCCCCTCAGGAGGCTGCCGCCGCCCGCCATCGCGATCCCGTGGAGCATGAGGTCGGCCACCAGCTCGGGCGGGGTGGCCTCGATGGTGCTGCGCACCGCCCGCACGATCTCGCCCGTTACCGGCGAGAGCGCGTCGCGGATCTCAACGGTCGAGACGTTGACCGCCTTCGGCAGGCCGGTCGCGAGGTCGCGCCCGCGAATGTCGATGAACCCCTCCTCGTCGAGGGGAAACGCCGAGCCTGCCTGGATCTTGACGGCCTCGGCGGTCCGTTCGCCGATGAGCATGTTGTGGACCTGCCGCGCGTAGCCGATCACCGCCTGGTCCATCGCGTCACCCGCGGCACGCATCGACTTCGACACGACGATGCCGCCGAGGGAGATCACGGCCACCTCGGTGGTGCCGCCGCCGATGTCGACGATCATCGAGCCGGACGGGCTCATCACCGGCAGCGACGCGCCGATCGCGGCTGCCATGGGCTCCTCGATGAGGTACGCCGAGCGCGCCCCCGCGGCGAGGGCCGCCTCGTGCACCGCGCGCTTCTCCACCTCGGTCGCGCCGCTCGGGATGCCCACCACCACTCGAGGGCGGGGCATGGCGGCCCCGAACCGCTCCTGCACCGAGCGGATGAAGTAGCTCAGCATCCGCTGGGTGACGCCGAAGTCCGAGATCACGCCGTCACGCATCGGGCGCACGGCCACAATCGAGGAGGGAGTGCGCCCGACCATGCGCTTCGCCTCGGCGCCAATCGCGAGGATGCGCTTCGAGAGGCGGTCGACGGCCACGACCGAGGGCTCGTCGATGACGATGCCACGCCCTCGGACGGCGACCAGCGTGTTCGCCGTGCCGAGGTCGATACCGATGTCCTGGGAGAACATGCCCAGGAACGAGGCAAGCGGATTGAACACGGGCCTACTGCTGCATTCCGGGGAGGATGCGCGGTGGTCACGACTCGACCGGCCACAAGCGGAGGAATCGCTCGTTCGACTATACCGTTACGCAGTTCTCCTCGACAAGCGGCGCAGGGCCTGTGGATAACCTCGGGCAGGAACGAGCGGCCTCAGATTCCCGCGACGCCGCCCACCAGCCCACCGACGACATACGTGACCGTCGCGGCCGCCAGCCCGAGGAGGAACTGCCTCGTGCCCGCGTACCACGGGTTGCGGCCCGTCAGCAGCGTCATGCCACCCCCCAGGACGAACAGCCCCACCGAGGACAGCGCCGCGCTCCCCACGAGCGCCGGCACGCCCTGCAGGAAGAGGAAGGGGAGCACCGGCATCGCGGCGCCGAGGGCGAACAGGACGAACGAGGTCACCGCGGCGGTCATCGCCGAGCCGAGCTCCTCGGGGACCACGCCGAGCTCCTCGCGGGACATGGTCGCGAGGGCGTGCTCGGGGTTGGCGATGATCGACTGGGCCAGCGCCTCCGCCTCGGCGCGAGGCATGCCGCGGGCCTGGTAGATCAGCGCCATCTCCTCGGCCTCCGCCTCCGGCATGAGGCGGATCTCCTCGCGCTCCACCTCGATCTGGGCCCGTGTCGCCTCGAGGGAGGTGGTGACGGAGATCCACTCACCCAGCGCCATCGAGGCGGCGCCCGCGAGCAGCCCGGCCACCCCCGCGAGGATCACCGTGCTGTTCCCGGGGTTCGCGCCAGCGACGCCGGCGACCAGCGCCAGGTTTGAGACGAGGCCGTCGTTGGCCCCGAGGACGGCAGCGCGCAGCGCGTTGCCGCCGCCCAGCGCTCGATGGCGGGTCTCCACGCGCCCGATGACCGAGCCCTTGACGCCGCCCGCCCCGGCGCCGCTCCCGAGGATGCCGAAGACGCGGGCGTGCGCCCCCTCGTCCTCCACGAGGCCGGCGGCCTCGGCGACGGCGTCCCCTCGATACATTGACTCCGCGCCGCTCTCGAAGTTCTTGATGATCGGGAGGACCATGTCCGACCCGAAGGTTCTCGCGACGCGCATCAGCGCACGCGCGCGGAAGGTGGGGCGGGCCTCGGGGATGGCGCCGCCTGCTTTGGTGATCTCGCTCGTCCACAGGTCGAGGTGGCGCTGCTCGTTCAGGATCAGCCGCTCGTAGAGGTCCTTGAGGTCCGGGTCCTCCTCGATATCCGCGAGCGTGCGGTAGATGTAGATGCCATCGACCTCTTCCTGCAGGTACTCGCGGTAGCGCTCGACGTCGGACGCGGTGGCGGTCATGAAGCCTCCTCAGGGTGTCGTGAGGCTAGCGGGTCCCTCTGACGCTCGGTAGGTCCGAGGGGCCGCCCGGGGAGGTGACCGGCGGAGGTCCGAGGATGACCCTCAGTCGGGCGTCCAGCCACGGTCGCGGAGGACCTCGAGGAGGCCGTCCTCGTCGAGGATCGGGGTGCCGAGCTGCTCGGCCTTCGTCCGCTTGGAGCCGCCGCCCTCGCCAGCCACGAGGTAGGCGGTGTTCTTGGTCACGCTCGAGCCGACCTTCCCGCCGAGCCGCTTGATCAGCTCCTCGATCTCGTTGCGGGACCACTGAGTCAGCGCACCGGTCACGACGATCTGCACGCCCTCGAGGGGGCCGCCCCGCGCCGAGATGTCCTCGTCCTGGCGGACGCCCGCGGCACGCAGCCGGTCGACGAGGGCGGCCGTGCGCTCGTCGTGCAGTGAGTCATGGACCGATTGCGCCACGATCGGCCCGATGCCCTCGACGCCCATGATCTCCTCGAGGGGGGCTGCGCGCAGGGCGTCCATCGAGCCGAAGTACAGCGCGAGGGCGCGCGCCGTCTCGCCACCCACGTGGCGAATCGAGAGGCCGATCAGCAGGCGATGGAGGGGCTGCCGCTTGCTCGCCTCGATGCGCGCGAACAGCGCGTCGAGGGTCTTCGCGCCGATCCCCTCGAGCTGGAGCAGCTCCTCGCGCCGGTCGGGGAGCGCGTAGAGGTCGGAGAGCGTGCGCACGAAGCCGAGGTCGACGAGGCGGAACGAGAGCTGCTCGCCCAGCCCCTCGATGTCCATCGCGCCGCGCGAGGCGAAGTGCTCCAGCTGCCGCGCAAGCTGTACCGGGCAGTCGCGGTTCGGGCAGTACGTGCGCGCCTCGCTGGGGTCACGCTGCACCGGCGTATGGCAGACCGGACACGCCGAGGGCATCTCGAAGGCCTCGAGGTCGCGCCCCTCGCGCCTCGAGAGCACCGGTCCGACGACCTGCGGGATGACGTCGCCTGCACGCTGCACGATCACGTCGTCGCCCGCGCGGATGTCCTTGAGGCGGATCTGCTCCTCGTTGTGGAGCGTGGCGAGCGAGACGGTCGCCCCGCCGACGAACACCGGCTCGAGGACGGCGAATGGGGTGAGAACGCCGGTGCGCCCGACCGATACATCGATGCCGCGCAGCCGCGTGACGGCCTGCTCCGCGGGGAACTTGAAGGCGGTGGCCCACCTCGGCTCCCGGCCCACGATGCCGAGCTGCCGCTGGAGAGCGAACTCGTCCACCTTCACGACCACGCCGTCGATGTCGTACTCGAGGGAGTCGCGGCGCTCGGCCCACTCCGCGCAGAAGGCCTCGACCTCCTCGACGGTCTGGAGGCGACGCGCGTGCGGGCTCGTCGGGAATCCGAGCGCGCGCAACCACTCGAGGGCGCCCCACTGCGAGTCGACGGGCGCCCTGCCCTCGACCCAGCCGAGCTGGTACGCGAACAGCGCCAGCCGCCGGCTCGCCGTGATCGCGGGGTCGAGCTGGCGCACTGAGCCGGCGGCGGTGTTCCGCGGGTTCATGTAGAGCTGCTCGCCGGCCGCCGCGCGCTCGGCGTTGAGGCGCTCGAACTCAGGGCGCGGCATGTAGACCTCGCCGCGGACCTCGAAGGCCTCGGGGCTGCGGTCCTCGCCCCGTCCGGCCACGAGGGGCAGCGCGCGGATCGTGCGCAGGTTCGCGGTGATGTCCTCGCCGCGCGTGCCATCACCTCGGGTGGCTCCGGTCGCAAACCGGCCCGCGCGGTAGACGAGCGACATCGCGAGCCCGTCGATCTTCGGCTCGCAGACCATCGCGAACGCGTCGCGCTCCACGAGGCGGCACACGCGCGCGTGCCACGCGCGCAGCTCCTCGCCGTTGAACACGTTGCCAAGCGACAGCATCGGCTCACGATGCTGGATCGTCGCGAAGCCCTCGACGGCCTGGCCGCCGACCCGCTGCGTCGGGGAGTCGGGCGTGACGAGCTCGGGGTGCTGCTCCTCGAGGTCCACGAGCTCCCGGTAGAGCCGGTCGTACTCGGAGTCGCCGATCTCGGGCTGCGCGAGGACGTGGTACCGGTAGTCGTGATAACGAATGGTGGTGCGCAGCTCCTCGGCGTGGAGCTGCGCGGCCTCGAGGGCGCGCGCGTCGGTCGTCATCGCGCGGGCCTGTAGAATGGAGGGTGCCAGCCGACCGGTGGAGTCACCTCGGTAGCGTACTGCGCGCCTCGCGCGCCGTACTGCCGCACTCCCCCGCACTGTCACAGCGTCGAGAACGACGCGTGTCGAGGACGGCCCGCTGGCTGGAGGCGTGATGCCAGACCTCGTGATCGTCGACTACGGAGCCGGGAACCTGCGCAGCGTGGCGCGCGCCGTCGCGCATGCGGGTTTCGAGGCCGTGGTCACGGCGGTCCCCTCGGTGGCCGCGTCCGCCCGCGTGATGATCCTGCCCGGCGTCGGCGCCGCCGCCGACACGATGGCGCACCTCCGCGAGGGCGGCCTCGAGGGGCCCGTCCGCGAGCACATCGCGGCGGGCCGCCCGTTCCTCGGCGTGTGCATGGGGCAGCAGGCCCTGTTTGAGGTGTCCGAGGAGGGTGGCCAGCACCAGTGCCTCGGCATCCTCGAGGGGCGGATCGTGCGCTTCCCCCAGGGGATGACGGTGCCGCACATGGGCTGGAACACGGTCCACCTCGCGAGGCCGCACCCGGTCTTCGAGGGCATCCCGGACGGCTCGTTCTTCTACTTCGTACACTCGTACCACCCGAGGCCGGCCGACCCGGCGGTCGTGATCGGCGAGACGCAGTACGAGGACGTGCGCTTCGCCTCGGTGGTGGGGCGCGACAACGTGATCGCGACGCAGTTCCACCCCGAGAAGTCGGGGCCGGCCGGTCTGCGGCTCTATGCCAACTTCCTCCGGCTCGCGCAGGAGCGCGGGAGCATCGCGCCCGAGGCGCCCGTCTCGACGGCCTCCTCGGCCTCCTCGATGGCGGGGGGCTAGCCCCATGGAGGTCATTCCGGCGATCGACATCCGCGGTGGGCGCTGCGTGCGCCTCCACCAGGGCGACTATGCCCTCGAGACGGTGTTCGACGACGACCCGGTCGCGGTCGCGCGGCGCTGGGTCGCCGAGGGCGCGACGCGGATCCACGTGGTCGACCTCGATGGGGCGCGCGCGGGGGCCCAGGCGAACGCGGCGCTCGTGCGCACCATCGCCGAGGTGGCGCCGTGCCCGGTGCAGACGGGCGGCGGCATTCGCGACCTCGCGACGCTGCGGGCCACCCTCGAGGGCGGCGTGCAGCGCGTCGCGCTCGGCACGGCCGCGGTCAAGGACCACGCGTTCCTCCTCGCGGCCATCGCCGAGGCCGGCGACCGGCTCATCGTCTCGGTCGACGCCCGCGATGGCCTCGTGCGGACCGAGGGCTGGACGGAGAGCACGGACATCGAGGCCAGCGCCTGGATCGACGAGCTGGCGCGCCTCGGCGTGCGGCGCATCGTGTACACCGACATCGCCCGCGACGGCGCGATGCAGGGCCCGAACCTCGCCTCGTACGAGGCGCTGGTCGCGAAGGGCAGCGTCGCGGTGATCGCCGCAGGCGGCGTGACCAGCATCGAGGACGTGCGCCGCCTCGCGGAGTGCGGGGTGGAGGGCGCGATCATCGGCCGCGCGATCTACACCGGCGACATCGCGCTCCCCGAGGCGATCGCCGTCGCCGCGAGCGCGAGCGCGCCTCGGTCAGGAGGCCGCTGATGCTCACCAAGCGGATCATCCCCTGCTTCGATGTCGACAACGGGCGCGTCGTGAAGGGCGTGTCGTTCGTCGAGCTGCGGGACGCCGGGGACCCGGTGGAGCTCGCGCGAAAGTACGACCTCGATGGGGCGGACGAGCTGGTCTTCCTCGACATCACCGC